>NZ_LAVK01000029.1 GCF_001083795.1 Streptomyces sp. SBT349 | reverse complement strand
CCGAGGCCGCCCGCGCCCCCCAGCCCAGCGGCGGAGACGGAGACGGCGTGAAGTAGCCCGGCCCCGCCCTGTCCGGGAAGACCTGGCCCGGACGGGGCGGTTCCGTGGCGCGGAGGCCCGGGGACGTGCGCCGGAGGCGACGTCATCCGGCCGGGCCGCGGGCGGCTACCCCCGGAATCCGCGCCGGATGGGCTTCTCCGACGAGGACGAGCGACCGCCTGCTCGACGGGCTGGCCGCCTGGGGCGACATCGACTCACGGTCGCCGCCCGCTTGACGCGCCGCCTCGAAGCGGGCGCCGACCAAGTCGTGCTCGTTGTGCGGCCGACGGACCCGGACACCGTTCCCCACGCGGAGTGGCGCGCGCCGGCCGACGTCCTCATCGGCTGAGCCGTGCGGGGCGCGGGGTGGAGCCCGCGCGCTGTTCGTCGCCTCAGGCTCCGCGCGACCGCCGCGAGCGCTCGATCCGGTCGCGGGTTCGCGCGGCCCGCGCGTCGGCGTAGGCGCCGAGCAGCCGCAGGGATTCGGTCCACAGTCGCCGCGCCTCGTCGGGGTGTTCGTCGGCGAGGGCCGCCCCGAGCGCGTCGAGCGCGAGTGCCTCGTGCCAGGCGTCCCCGCGCTCGCGGTGTACGGCGGCGGCCCGGCGGAGGAACGCCGCGGCCTCGCCCGGCCGTTCCAGCTCGTGATACGTCTCACCCGCGCCCTGCCAGGCGAGCGCCTCCCGACCGCCGTCCCCCAGCCGCCGGTGCAGCGCGGCCGACCGCTGATACGACTCCAGCGCCTCCCCGTGCCTGCCCACCGCCCGCTGCGCATGTCCCAGAGCGATCAGCCAATACGCCTCGGCGACGTGGTGGCGCAGGCTCAGCGCGATCCCCACGGCTTCCCGGGCGGCGCCCAGCGCCTCGTCGACCTGGCCGCTCTCCCGCAGCAGTTCGCTCTGGACGCGCAGGATGTTGCCGACGCCGCGCTCGTTCCCCGCCGCCCGGTGTGCGGCCAGCGCACACGACGCCTGCTCGGCAGCCTGGCCCAACTCCCCTGCCTGACGGAGGGTTTCGGCGAGGTTCGCCCGGGCGGTGGCCAGCCAGTGGTCGGCGCCGAGCGCCGCGAAGACCTCGATCGCCTCGGCGAACCGCCGCCGGGCGTCAGCCAGTTGTCTGGTCTGGAGGTGGACGAGGCCGAGGTGGCTGAGGCAGCGTGCCTCGTCGCCCCGGTCGCCCAGCTCCCGGCGGACCACGAGGGCCGCCTCGTGGCACTCCCTGCTCTCCGCGCTCCGGCCGAGGCCCCGGTGGAGCATGCCGAGGTCGGAGAGGAGTTCGGCCTCCGCCGCCCGGTCGCCGAGCCTCTGCGCGGCGCGCAGGCCGGTCTGCCCCACGGGCAGCCACATGAGCCGAGGGGCGGATGGCGGCCTGGAAACAAAGACGATGGCTGCCAACTGCCAGGCGTGCCGATCGAATCCGGCCTTCTCCGCGGCGTGGACGGCGGCCAGCAGGTTGGCGTACTCGCGCTCGCACCAGTCCATGGCCGCGTCATAGTCGGGGAAGGCGGGCGGCGCGTCGCCCCCGTCCGGCGGATCGGGGGCAACGCGGGCCTCCGCGGGGCTGATCCGGCGCTGTGCGGCGTCGGCGCTGCGCAGGTACCAGTCGAGCACGCGGCGCAGCGCGCCCTCGCGCTCCCCGGGTGATTCCTCGCGCTGAGCCTGGTCGGTGGCGTAGGCGCGCAGCAGGTCGTGGAACTCGTAGCGGTTCGGCGCGGTCTGCTCCAGCAGGTGGGCGCCGACGAGCGTGTCGAGCACCTGGCGGGCGCGGCGCGGGGGCCGCTCGGCCAGCGCCGCGGCGGCCCCGAGGCTGATCTCGGGCCCCGGATGCAGGCCCAGCAGGCGGAAGAGACGGGCGGCCTCGGCGGGCAGGGCCCGGTAGGACCAGGCGAAGACGGTGCGCACGGCCTCGGCCTCCTCCTCGTCCCCCGCGTCCGCGGCGCTGAGAACGTCCCACAGCGCGGACTCGTCCCGAAGGTCGGCGATCAGATCGTCCAGGCCGAGGTGGGGGTGGGTGGCGGCCCTCTCGGCGGCGATCCGCAGAGCCAGCGGCAGGCGGGCGCACAGCCGAGCCAACTCGACCAGCCTGTCCGCGTCGTCGCCCGAACGGTAACCGGAGGTGATGGCCTTCAGCAGGGCAACGGCCTCCGGCTCGGGCAGCGTCCCGAGGGTGACGCGGCGGGCACCATCCCGTATGGCCAGCCCGGACAGGCGGCTGCGGCTGGTGACCACCGCCAGGCTGTGGCCGTCTCCGGGCAGCAGGGGACGGACCTGGGCAACGGAGGAGGCGTTGTCCAGCACCACCAGCATCCGGCGGTCGGCGAGTTGCGAGCGGTAGAGGGCGGCGGCCGCGTCCAGATCGTCGGGGATCGCCCCGGCCTCGACCCCCAGCGCGGCCAGGAACCGGTGAAGCGCCTGGAACGCGGTCACCGGAGGGCCGGGGTCGTATCCACGCAGGTTGACATACAACTGCCCGTCCGGGAAACGGTCGGCCACCTGATGCGCCCAGCGCAGCGCGAGCGACGTCTTGCCCGCCCCGGCCGTTCCCGCGATCACGCACACGGAGATGGTCAGCGGCCCGTCCCGGCCGGTCGGCAGAGCGGCGTCGAGCAGGGCCAGTTCCTCCACCCGGTCAACGAACTGGCCGACTCCGCCCGGCAGTTGACGCGGCCTGGGGCCTCTGCTGGAGCGGAGGTCTTCCGGGCCGGTGTGGAAGTGCACCCCTCCGCTGACGCTCCCGGCCTGCACGACGTCCCGTGAGGCCCCCGACAGCTCGGAGCGCGAGCCGCCGGGCGCCTCCTCGTCTCTTCCGTCGTTTCTCTCGCCCATGATGGTCGCCTTACCTCCGAGCCACCTGCGGCGGCGGGAGCCCGGCCACATACCGGTCCACGTACGAGGTCACGTCCTCACCGTCCGCGTAGAGATCCGCGATGAACGCCTCCCACTGCCCGAGAAGTTCGGGGTCGCCGACGCGAATGGCCCCTTCAGCGACGCCCTCGGGCGTGTACAGGACGTGGTAGAGCGTCTGCCCGCCCAGGGCCACCACCTCCGGCAGCTCACCGGACTGTTCGAAACGTCGCACCCGCTCGCCGGGGACGACCCGAATCGCCGCCCCGCACTCGGCCTGGACGCCGAGAGAGCGCAACTCCCACTGGAGATAAGGAGTCAGCGGTTCTTCCACCACCCGCACCCGGTGGAAAACGGTCCCCTGTTCCCGCCGCTCACGCATCGCGTCGCGAAGGCTCTCCCTCCTGTTGTCCATCAGCAGGAGGGACTCCTCCCACCGGCCCGCGCGGAACGCGTCGTAGCTGGGGCTGTTGAGCTCCACGAAGTGCTGCCGCCGCTCGAACTTCCACGAATCGCGGGCCCGGACGTGGTGATGGCGCTCCGCGAACTCCTCCCGGTAGTGCGGAAGTCCCAGCCGTTCGCCCGGCGCCGTGTCGAGGGCCAGGCGATAGGTCTCACGCATCCGGGATATCCGCCTTCGCCGTACTCAGCATGACCCCGGGGATCACGACCAGCCGCTCGTCGGCGTTCAGGCTGACACCCTCCGGGAGGCGCTGCCGATAGGCGGCCGTCAGGTCACGACCGATCACCGCTATGTCTCCGTTGTCCAGCTGCCAGATGTCCGGGCACGTCTCGTCGTCGTCGGTGGTGCCCAGCTCCGCCGCCGACTTGCCGAGGCGGCGGGTGAATAACGCGGACGGATTCGCTTCCCAGGGACGGGCCATCTTCGGTCTCCTGCCATCGGGGCGGCGACAGCCGCCATCACTGATGGTAGGGATGGTCATCACGTTGAGCAATGTCCCGAAGGTGGGACGGCCGCAGCCTGGCCCCGTCCGGCACCAGCCGGGTGGAGCGGCGCGGAGGCCGTTTCACTCACCGCTGGCAGCTCCGGTCCGCCGTGCCCTCCTGGCTGCCCCTTCGGTCCTCGCGGGGGCCGTGCCGAGGCCCTAGCCTCGGGCCTTTCGGGCCATCCGGCCGTCGGGGCCGAACGGAGACTCACAGGGCTGGAGCGCGTGCGAGAGAGAGAAACGAGGCCCCCCTCGGTGCCGCCGATACCCGCGTCGGCACCGGCCAAGCGGGCACAGGACGCGGCGCCGGAGCGCGCCACCGGGCAGGTGCCGCACCCCGCCGGACTCCCCGGGCTCCCCGGACTCCCCGGGCTCGCCGTCCTCCAGCGGACGGCGGGCAACGCGGCCGTGACGCGCTGGCTCCAGCGCCAGCCCCAGCCCGGGGTCAGGGAGGAGGCGCGGCGGCACGCCGCCGACCCGACCGTGCACGGCGAGTGGGGCACGTTCCGCGACATGATGGCTCGGGTGGGCTTCCCCGACGACGTCACGGACGCCGCCTGGCAGCTCGTCCTCGGTGGCATCGCCGAACAGGGACAGCTCAACGACGAGGCCATGGCGACGTTCAGCGAGCGCCAGGAACAACGCGACCACCGCGCGTCGAACAGCTGGTACCAGGAGCTGGTGAAGCTCATCGGCGACTATCTGGAGATCGACACCCCCACGCTGGCCCTCTGGTCGGGTGGCAGGGAGCTCAGTGACTACGCTCGCGCCAAGGGCCACACGCCCCTGGAGGCCACTCCCTTCGGCGGCGTGATCGACGCGTTGACCCTGACCTCGGACTGGATGCTCAAGACGCCGATGTGGAACGTCCTGTCCAAGGCGTTCGTGGACCGCGCCCGCGGCCCCGTCCACATCTTTCTGCGGTCGTACAACCCCGACAGCGTCCTCATCGCGCAGGAAGTCCCGCAGCTGCGCGTGGTCATGGCGCTCCATCCGGCGGTGCGGCTCGTCTGGCACCCGGTGTACGCCGCGGCCGACGGGACGTTGATGGAGGTCACCCAGGGCCTTGAGCTGGTCCCCGACGCGTCCTACCCCACCCGGGACGGGTGCGTGCAGATCCTCTACGACTACCTCCGGCTCCACCACGCCCCGGCCAACACCCACTCCCAGCGCGCCTATACGGAGATGAACGACCGCCTCACCGCCAACGGCAACCCGCAGTAGCGCCATGCCCGGGGAACAACGGATGTGCCCTGCGGAGAACCAATGCGCCGCCGGCCGCGTCCTGTGCACCTGAAGCGAACGTTCTTTCGCGGGCGTCACCAGGATGCCGAACCGACAGCACAGTGACCGAGCGTGTCAGGAGGAACGCATGGGGGACGGAAGCGATCTCTACATCGACGGCGAGGTACTCGCCGAGGTGCGCAGGAACTTGACGCACATCACCGACATCCTCAACGACCCGGCCGAGGCGATCGAAGAGGTGGGAACGGACGAGGCGGGCGTCTCGGAACTCTCCGGCCGGCTGGGCGAGTTCGGCGACGAGTGGAGCTACGGCATCGGGCAGATCGGAGAGTTCGCCCGCAACGCCGCGGAGATCCTGACACGCGTCGAGCAGGAGTTCGACAAGCTGGACCTGAGCCTGGCCGAAGAGCTCCAGGCCGCCAACGAGGGCTCCTGACCGGGGCCTTACCAGTCGGTACGAGGGGGATCCGATGTCTTTTCCGCGCAAGCCGCACATCAGCGACTTCCCGGCGCTGGGGTTTGTGCCCTGCCCCGGCGATCAGCAGTCGATGGACACCATCGGCCAGGCGTACAGCCGCACGGCCGAGGTGCTGGAGGAAGTGAACTCCGTGCTCAGCGGCGCCGACGCGGGGGAGTGGCGCGGGCGCACGGCGCGGGAGTTCCGGCGGATGCTGCGGGAGGACTTCCAGCCGAAGGTCCAGCAGGCGTACCAGTCGTTCAGCGAGGCCCACCGTGCGATCGTCGACTGGCTTGTGACGATGGGCGACTACCAGCGGCAGGCCGACCTGGTCGAGGTGGACGCGGCGGCGGCACTGGCGGACCGGGAGGCGGCTCAGGCGAGCCTGAACGGCCTGCCGGCCGAGCCGGGCCCGTTCGAACCCGAGCCGGAGTCGGAGGAGGAGCGGAGGGAACAGGAGCAGAACGAGGAGACCCGTTCGAGGCACGAGACGGCGTACCGCGTCGCGGACGCCGCGCTCGCCGAATTCCGGGACCGCGCCGAGCGGTTGCGAGCGGACTACGACCAGGCGGGCAGGGACGCCGCCGCCCGCCTTCAGAACGCGATCGACCTCGCGCCCAACGAGCCCGGCTTCCTGGACCGCCTGGGCGACGCGTTCGGCGACCTCGTGGACGGCCTCACGGACCTGCTCGACGAGTTGGGCGCCGCGTTCATCGACCTGATGGCCGAACTGGCGCCGATCCTCTCGAAGATCGGCTCCATCGCCGGCCTGCTCAGCTCCATCACCGGCCTGCTGGCGTTCATCCCGGGCCTCCAGTTCCTCGGCGGTGTGTCGCTGGCGCTGGCCGGGATCTCGATGGCCGCCAACTACCTTGCCGCGGTGGGCGAGACGGGCAGTTTCACGGCGGCGCTGGCCGACCCCGCCTTCCTGCTCTCCGCGGCCAGCCTGGCCTTCGGCACCGGTTCCTACATCGGTATGAACGCGCTGGCGGGCATGCGGGCGACCCAGTCGCTCGGCGGCGTCCCCGGCGTGTTCGGCTGGGCCATGCGCAACGGCACCAGCGCCAGCGCGCTGCCCGGCGTGATGGGACTCACCTGGGCCACCAACGCGAACACGGCGGGCCTGCGCTTCATGGACGGCTTCGGCAACACCGGAACGGTGATGGATCTGCGCGGCACGTTCGTCACCGGCTGGGAGAGGAACCGTTCGCCGGTCGCCAGGAATTGAGCCACGCGCACGCACGCCACAGGGGTTCACAGGGGCACACAGGGAGGGGCGACACCGTGGAAGCATCCCACTCAGGAGGACCGGGGCGACCCGGGGAAGACGCCCCCTCGGGCGGCGAGGCGCGGGAACACGAGGCGCCGGAGGAGGACATCTTCGGCGGCGGGCCTCCCGCCTTGCTCTACCTGCCGAACGACTGGTTCGACTTCCTCGCGGACGGGGCCGACCCCGAGGCGGCCCGGCGCCGGTACGCGGACGTGATACCGCGGCTCTTCCCGAACATGCCGGGCGAGGGACACACCGAGATCGTCGACGGGCTGATGCTGTGGCGGGACCGGCTGTGGTCCAACGGGTTCCTCACCCACGGCGTCATCAGCGTCCCGCCGGACGACGGCCGGGCGGCGGCCCTGTGGCAGATACTCGTGACCACGATGCGGCTGCCGAAGGTCAATCCCGAGATCGACACGACGGCACTGCTGAAACGGATGATCCCGCAGTCGGAACTGGCCTTCGTCTCCCATGTCGAGAGCTACGAGACGGAGATGGGCCTTGGCCTCGGCGTCATCGGCCGGACGTCCCTGACACCGCCCGGCGGCCTGCCCGAGGATGTCGCCGAGGCTCCGCAGGGTGGCATGGCCGCCGCGCTCGCCTTCGCGCCGGGCGCCGAGTACGGACTGCTCGTCACGGGTATCAGCCTGGACCCGGAGCAGGACGAGATGCTGGCCATGCTGATCGCCCTCATCGCCGGTAAGTCGAAGCTCGCGGGCGGCGATGGCGAACCGGAGGGGAACGGCGCGGCGGCGCCGGACACCGGGGCGAAGGAACTGGCACCCTGACGGTGCGCAAGAGAGAGGCGGGCAGAGGCAGATGACGCGCAGGTTGATCTTCCCGCACACGCCGCGCCATGAGTTCCCACCCGATCTGCGCCGGCGGCACACCCTCGCGCACGTCGGCGAGCACGGGCTGGCCGCGCTCGCCCGACACCCCGTGCCCTACTCGAAGGCGCGGACCGGCGTCATCCTCGGCGTCCCCTTCGCCGTCTTCCTCGGCCTCGGCCTGCTGGGCGGGATCGCCCTGGCGCAGGACGGCGAGCCGTTCTGGATCGTGCCGCTCTGGGCGCTCGCGGCGTGGCTGGTGCTGATCGGCCTGCCCTTCGTCCTACCGCAGACCATCCTCCGCGCGCGACGGCGGCGCCGCGTGGAGCGGGCGGTCTCGGCCATGCCCGGATACCGAGGGCTGGCCCGCTCGGCACCGGGCCAACTCGGAAGGGACGCCGGAGTGGTGACCTACCACGACGGGCGCATCCGTGTGCTGACCCCGGGGGGCGAGCTCGCCGCCATCCCGTTCCCGGAGATCCAACTGGCCGAGGAACTGCTGGGGAAGGGGGTGTGGGGATTCCCCGGCGTCGACATCCTGACCAGAGGCGGTGAGTGGACGGAGATCAGGCTCACGGACCATCGAGAGATCCTGACCGTCCTGGAGGAGTCCGGCACCCCCGTCCTGCGCACCGCCAAGGGAATCGGCTAGCCACCCCGACCGGAAGCGCGGCCCGCGAGGCTCAGTTGTCGATGAGGTGGTCGAACTCTCCTGCTTTGGCGGCTTGGATGAAGGCGGCGAGTTCGGTGGGGGTGTAGCGGAGGGGCTCGCGGTGGGGTGACTTGGAGTCGTCCAGGGCGACCCCGCCGTGGATCCTCATGAGACGCACGCAGTCGTCACCGCTGCCGTTGCTGTAGCTGGACTTGATCCACTCACCGTTGAGCGGCGCGGTGTAGAGCTGGTCCTTGTCGGTGCTCATGACTCCCTCGTCAGTTGTCGATGAGGTGGTCGAACTCTCCTGCTTTGGCGGCTTGGATGAACGCGGCGAGTTCGGTGGGGGTGTAGCGGAGGGGCTCGCGGTGAGGGGACTTGGAGTCGTCCAGGGCGACCCCGCCGTGGATCCTCATGAGCCGAACGCAGGCGTCACCGTTCGTCGTGCTGTAGCTGGACTTGATCCACTCCCCGTCGAGCGGTTCAGCGTAGAGGTCGTTCTTCTCAGTGCTCACAGTGACGTCTCGATTTCTTCGATGAGGCGGACGGTGTCCTTCGGGCTGAGCGCGTACTCCGCGAGGTCGGTGAATCTCCGGCGCATCATGCGTACTACTGATGCTTCCTCCGTCACCTCGTCGGAACGTGAGGTCTCGCGGATGACTACGCTTCGATTATCTGCCGGACCGGGGAAATCGAACAACGTGAAGGGCGCGCCTAGAGTCGCTGGAACCCCCGCCGTGAACGGGATCGCACGCAATGTGATGTTCGGGCGGCTGGCTGTACCCCGCAGTTGCTGAAGTTGCTCCCGCATGACCTCGGGGCCGCCGACGACAGCCCGCAGGGCTGCCTCCAGGAACGTGGCCTGAAGAATCAGGGGACGGGGGCGTGTCAGAACGTCCTGCCGTCTCATCCGCGCATCGATGAAGACCTCGCGATGTCTCGCGCTCTCGTCTCTCTGGCCGAATGAGACCAGGGCCGTCGTGTATGCCCTCGTCTGGAGCAGCCCAGGGACGTAGGTGCCGGAGTGGTACCAGCCTCGTTCTGCTGCGTCCTCAAGTGGGAACGGCTGCATGCTCGCCCCGCTGAAGACTTCGCGGTACTCGGTCGCTTCCCACCAGGGCTTCCGGATGGACTTGCCCGCGCGGATCAGTGCCCTGATCTCGGCACGCTTCGCGTCGTCCACGCCATAGAGGTCGAACATCCGGCGGAGCAGGTCGTCATCGGGCCACCGCTTGCCGCGCTCGATGTAACTGACCTTGTTCTGCGAACACTTCAGCTTCTTTGCGGCAACCACCTGTGAGGCGTAGCCAGCGGCGATACGGACGTCGCGCAGCTCGTCGCCGAGGTCACGCAAGATCTGGAGCGCGTTCGTGTTGACGCTCGCCGACACAACTGCCTCCCGGCGGGCGGATGGACGGACCCTGACACCAGCAGCGTAGCGGGTCAGGCGATCACGCCAGGCCACGATCGGAGGAATCCGAGCGATGGACTTGCGTACTCACGTGGTTACGCACCACACTCTGATGTGCACGCTGCGGAGCAGTCCGTATGCCGTGCGTAGTCCTTGATCGTGCGCGGTCGGAGGAGGCGTGATGCAGGAGCGCAGGCACGTTCTGGCCATCGGAAGGTACCGGTGTGAGCCCGGGGCCGTGGCGCAGGCCAGGCGGATAGCGGTGGAGGCGTACGCCGCCTTTCCGTGGATCGACTCGGGCACCGTCGAGCTGCTGGTCTCGGAGCTCGCCACCAACGCGGTCCTCCATTCCCACGGCGCCGACTTCTTCGTGCTGTGCCACTCGCCCTCGCTCGCCGACGGAAGCGTGCAGGTCGAGGTGCACGACCGGGGGAGTGCGGTTCCCGCCGTCCGGATGGCCGACGAGATGGACGAGGGCGGCCGGGGGCTGGAACTCCTCGGCCTGCTCGCCTCCCACTGGCGCACGGAGCGGACCACGACCGGGAAGAGTCTCGTTTTCACCCTCAAGGGGGACAGATGGATCGCTTGACACCCACCAGCCGCGCGGAGGTCGTGGCACAGGTCGTCGTCGGAGCCGGGCTCTCGTTGACGGTGGCGCTGGCGGTGGTGCTCCGATGAGTCCCCGGCCCCGGATGGGCGTGGTGGTGTCGGTCGAGATAGACGCGGGCACCGTGCGCCGGGGCGACCAACTGATGGTCGGCGGCCAGGCGTTCACCGTTCAGGACATGACCGCCCTCGCCGGCGGCGGGAAGCGCCTCCACTTCGGCGGCGGCGACTCGTTGACCATGACCCGCACCACGGTCCTGTGGGCGGCACGCGTGGTCGACCCCCGCGCGATGGGGCGTGGCTTCCGGTGACGCGTCGCCCGCGCGAGGCCGCCGGGCCTGCCGGGCGCTTGCGCCGGCCCGTTGGCGGGGAGGCTGGCTGGGTAGCCTGGCAGGGTGCTGGGAGTCAGTGCTGGTGATCAGTGGGTGTCGGGAGGCGCTGGTGCGGCGTGACATGGGGGAGCACTATCAGCGGCTCGCGGGCTCCTACGACGACAACTGGGCCTACAGCCCCGCGTTCGTGGAATGGATGTCGGCTGAGATCGCGCGGTCGCTGAGCCTGCGGGCGGGGGACCGCATGGCGGATGTCGGCTGCGGTACCGGCCTGTTCGCCAAGGGCATCGTGGCGGCCGTTCATCCCCGCCAGCCGGTGGTGTGTGCGGATCCGTCCGCGGCGATGCTGGAGCAGTTGGGCGAGTCGGAGAGCCTTCTGCCGTTGCCGGCATCGGCCGAGGATCTCGCCGAACGGCACATCGCGCTGCCCTTCGAACAGGCGGACGCGATGTGGCTGAAGGAGTCGGTGCATCACGTGCGGGACCCGGCGCGCACGCTGGCGGGTCTGGCGGGGCTGCTGGCGCCCGGTGGCAGGCTGCTGGTGGCCATGCTGCCGGCCACCATCGAGTACCCGCTGTTCGCTGAGGCGCTGCGGCGGTACGAGGTGTTGCAGCCGGACCCGTCGCGCATCGTGGAGCACCTGGGCGCCGCCGGGCTGCGCAGTGAACTGACCTATGTCGAGCATGAGTTGCGGCTCGATACGGAGCGGTATCTGGACATGGTCCGGTCGCGTTACATGTCGGTGCTCTCCACGTTCTCCGAGGCGGAGATCGAGGCGGGGATCGCGGAGATAAGGTCCCGGTTCCCGGGGCCCGAGGTGGTCTTCCCCGACCGGTTCGCCTTCGTACTCGGTGTCCGGGAGGGCTCCTCGGCCGGGGGCGCGCGGTGAGTGCTCAGGTGGACGAGCGGCTGCGGCGATTACGGGGCGAGCTGGACGACCACGCCCGGGTGGCGGAGCATCTCGGGATCGACCTGGAACGTCCGTTGCGGTCCCTGGGGGACGGCTATCCGGAGAACGCGATCGCGCTGGTCGGGAAGATCACGGAGAAGCTGCTCAAGCGGCTGTGGCATCACCACGAGATTCCGGGGGATCCTTCCGGCCGGATGCTCAGCGAACTGATCAAGGGCTGCCGCCCGCACATTCGCAGCACGGCGGTGATCAACGCGCTCACCGACATCCAACGCCTGCGGAACCGCTCCACGCACGATGGCTACGAGATCGCCGAGGAGGACGGTCTCCAGGCGGTGCGGCGGCTGGTCGATGTGCTGGCGTGGTTCACCAGTACCGCCAGCTCGGCGCTGACCGGGGATGATCCGCGGATGCAGCCGGAGGTCGCCCGGCGGGTCGAGTTCCTCGCCGGCCTCTACGTGACCTTGGGCTACCGGGTCGCCAAGCGTTTCGTGCTCTCCGAACGGACGGTCTACCAGCTGTTCTGCCGGGAGTCCGGGGTCCGACTCGAATATGTGGAGCTGCTGCTCTCCAAGGACACGGACGAACTGGGCAGCGTGCTGGAGAGCACCGGGGGTGAGCTGCTGCGCACCCGCCTGCCCAAACTCACCAGGTTCGTCATCCTGGACCGCGCCACGGAGGCGGTGCACCCGCTGCTGGGCCGGGATTACCGCATCGTGGACTACGACCGGTTCATCGACACCGTTGTCGACCTGAAGGCGCATCTGGCCTCCTGCGCGGCCGTCGTACCCGAGCTGCCGCCGCTGTCGGTGCCGGTGCCCGCCGCCGTGCTCGCCAGCGACTCCCGAACCGGCGAGAGCAGCCTGACGGACGTGGCGGATGCCGCCTCGCTCCTCGGCGGCCTGGTCCAGCGGTCGAACAACGTCCTGATCGTCGGTCGGCCGGGCAGCGGCAAAAGCACACTCCTGCGCAGCCTGGTCGCCGAATCCGGCCCCGCGGCCCGCCGGTTCCGCTTCTACTTCGACCTGAGCCTGAAGTCCAGGGAGGAGACCTTCGCCGAGTACGTCGCCCGGATCCTCGCACCATGTGTCCCACGCGAACGGTCGCGGGCGTTCGAGCTGTTCCTCTACCTGATCCGTTCCGGTTCGGCGCTGTGTGTCCTGGATGCCGTCGACGAGGCGGTGGACGAGCCGAGCCCGGCGGGATTCCTGCGGCTGTTCGCCGACCTGGCCGCCGTGCTGTCCGCCGAATCGTGTGTCGTCATGAGCTCCCGGGTGTCGTTCCTCGCCGACTCCCCGCAGATCCGGCGGCTGCTGGACGCCTCCAGCGCGGTGTCCGAGCAGCTTGTCGAGCAGATGTACGCCAACGGCGTCGACCCGCGGCGCGTTCCCCGCTTCACCGTGCTGCGCCTGACGGACTGCACCGCCCCGCGCGCCGGGGACGCCCACGTATCCGTCTCCGGTACACCGCTGGAACGCCGACTGCGCAGCGCGCTCCACCAGTCCGATTCCGCATCACTCGCGGAACTGATCGGTGCGCACCTCGACCACGTCCTCGCCTCCGCGGGGCTGGAGCACCTGGCTCCGGCGCTGACCGGCACCTGCGGCCGGGCGTTCCTCGAAGGGCGCTCGGTCTTCCCACTGTTGGAGCTGCACAACGCCCTGACCCCGCAGGTCTTCCACGAGGGCCGGATCACGCCGGAGGACTTCCGCCTGGCCGAGGCGTTCCGGCAGGCCGGTGAGCAGGGCATGGCCTTTCGCCACTCCGCCTACCAGGAGTGGCTCGCCGCCCGCTACCTCAGTGCCCCGGGCGGCCGGGAACACGCGGCCGACCTGCCGGGCGGGACCCACCTCACCGAGCAGCTCCGCGCCTTCCTCGCCCACCCCACGAGCACCGCACACCCCGCCCCCTCCGACGACTGCGTGCTGCCCGGCGGCGTCTACCTCGTGGGCCCCGCCGAACGCCTCCTGCTGCGCCGCGTTCCCCACCCGGTCCGTTTCGACCGGTACCCGGTCACCGTCGCCCGTTACCGCCGTTTCCTCGACGCGCTTCATCCGGACGGCACTTCTCCCTGGGACCACCCCGACCAGCCGCCCGGCACCAGCCACGCCCCATGGATCCAGCGGCTGCGCGCCGCGGACTACTACCGCGACGCGGCGTACGACAATCACCCGGCCATCGCCGTGACCTGGTGGGCGGCCCATGCCTTCGCCGCCTCGGAAGGCAAACGCCTGCCCACCTCCCTGGAGTGGGAGGCTGCGGCCCGCGGCACCGACGGTCGCCTCTTCCCATGGGGCGACACCCCCGACCTGAACGCGGTCAACAGCGCCGACAGGTGGGCCGGCCGACCGCTGGTCACCTACCAAGCCTGCAAGGAGGAGTTCGACCGCGGCGGACTGGGCCACGCCTGGGTCACCGCGGTCGACGAACGCCCGGCCAACCGCTCGCCCTACGGGGTGGCCGACCTGGTCGGCAACGTCTGGGAGTGGACCGCCAGCCGTGTCACCGAGCCCCGGGACGAGGCCGTCATCTGCGGTGGCGCCTACGACAACCCGCTGCGCGCCGCCCAGGCCAGCGCCAAGGCCCTGTACGCCCGTTCCCGGGCGAGCAACGCCGTCGGCTTCCGTTGCGTCGAGGACCTGGAGGAGGCACCGTGACGGCCGCCGACATCCCGCGGTTCGGCCGTGTCGTCGACCGGCGTCCTCATGGCGGCGGGGTCCACGGCCGCGCCAGCAGCTACGTGGTGCAGGACGAGGAGGACGGCCGCCACTACACCTTCGACTACACCCACATCGTCACCGAGGGCTTCCGCACCCTGCACACCGGGGAACGCGTCCGCTTCCACACCTCCCCCACCGACTCCTGGCGCGCGGAGTTCGTCATCCGGCTCGACCAGCCCGACCCCGAGGTGTTCTACGAGTGAGGCGCCGCCGCCCCTCCGCCACCGGCATCCGCCAGATCACCGCGGTCATCCTCCCCGTCCGGCTGCCCGGCGACCCGCCCTGGCCGCGCGGCCCGCTCCCCTTCACCCACCGCGACCGGCACACCACCACCGGCACCCGCCGCACCTACTTCACCCCCGCCGCCGCCCGGGTCCTGTACGGCACCTCCGAGCACCCCACCCGCTGGCACCACCGCACCACCCACCAGGACGGCCCCATCCGCGTCGACGGCGTCGAACTCCTGCGCACTCCCACGCAGGACACGCCCGAACGGGCCCTGGCCATATTCCACCTCACCCTCACCGGCCCCACCCTCCTCGACACCCTCCGCACCCTCGCCGGGCGCCCAGGCACCCCGACCTCCCCGCTGGGTGAACTCGCCCGTACCACCGGTCTGCGTGCCGACATCGCCACCGTCGAACCCGAGGTTCTTCCCTACACCGTCAGCCTCCTCACGCCTGGCACCCGCCCCCTCGCCCGCCTCCACCCGGGCCGCGATCACCGCTCCTGGCCCACCGCCCAGCAATGGCTGTGGGCCCTGGCCTCGCGCACCAACGCCGACGACTACCCTCCCGATCCCGCCACCGTTCCCGGTCTCACCGCCAACGCCCTGCGCATTTCCGCCGACTGGAGCGCCCTGGTCCTGCGCCAGGGAACCGCCTTCACCGGCCACCGCCCCGACCGCGGACCCGGCGACCCGTTCTACGGCTACGCCGAACTCCATGTCCGCAGCGTCTACCTCGACACCCTCCTGTTCGGCATGATCCAGCGCAGCCACATCGACCAGCTCACCGAGGACCTCGCCGACGTCTTCACCGGCCCCGGCGAGGCCAACCGCCTCACCGCCCTGGAACGCCGCATCGCCCGTTTCCGCAGCACCTACTGGCGTCAGCACCTCACCACCCACGGCACCGCCAACGACCTCCTTCTCGCCTACCAGAACCAGTACCGCCTGCCGGAACGCTTCACCGAGATCCTCGCCGAAGCCGCCGACCACAACCGGCTCATACAGACCCAGGAGAGCCAGCAGATCAGCGGCGCCCTCGGCGTCCTCACCATCCTCGGGCTGCCCCTCACCACCGCGTTGACCGCCCTTCAAGTCCTCGGATATCAGAGCCCCTGGCAACTCCTCACCGCCACCACCGGCGCCCTGGCCGCCACCACCGGCCTTCTCACCACCCCCTACGGTCGCCTCGTCCTCACCTCCCTGCGTGGCCGGGCGAAGGAGTAGAGGCGACGAGCCGCGGAGCCGCGCGACGGGGCGCGGTCTCCGGTGATGTGGTGGCTGATGCGGCGGTATGCCTTGGTGGCGTTCATGATGGGGGGGTGAAGCGACTTGTCGCCCGACTGTGGCGGATGATGCGGGGGCCCGTGCAGTGGCGGGTGCTGTGGCTGGCGAACGCGAAGTTCATGGTCGGCGTGACGGGCGTGGTGCGGGACGGGCAGGGGCGGATGCTGCTCCTGCGCCACCGCCTGTGGCCGGAGGGGCGGCAGTGGGGGTTCCCGACCGGATTCGCCGTCAAGGGTGAGGACTTCCGCGAGACGGTGGTGCGCGAGGTGCGGGAGGAGACCGGCCTCGTCGTCGAGATCGGCCGCCTGGTCCGGCTGAAGAGCGGCTACCGGCTCCGCCTCGAAGTCGCCTTCGAGGCGACGCTCACCGGCGGCACGCTGAAGCTCGACCCGTTCGAGATCCTGGAGGCGCGGTGGTGCTCCCTGGATGAACTGCCGGAGGGCATGCAGCCCGTCCACCGCGCCCTCGCGCTCGGGGAGACACCCGTTCCATGAACGGGTGTCACTCTTCGGGCGCCGCCTTCCACGCGCTGACGCCCAGGCGGCCGGTGGTGCCCAGGTCGAGGGGGCTGCTCGGGGTGACGCGCTGCGCCTCCTCGCCGGCGACCGGCACGATCTCCAGGTGGCTGACGTTGACCACCTCACCGTCCAGGGTGGTGTTCCGCCACAGCAGTCCGGCGGTGGCCCACTCGCCCGGGTCCAGGGCGACCGGCCGGGGCGGGTCGTCGAAGCCCTCGACGGTCGCGATGCCGCCCGAGCCGTGCAGAACCTCCACGTCGGTGAACGGCTGCCCCTCGGCGTCCAGCGGATACGGCTCCGGGTAGCCCTCGACCTCCCGCGCCGCGTCGGAGCAGTTGGTCAGCCGCACCGTCATCACGCGCAGCCCCATCGCGGCCTCCCCCTCTCCGAGGGAGACCAGCAGGCCGGACTCGGGGCAGGTCGGAGGGGCGTCGGGCGCGGGCACGTCCGGCACGTCGGGCGCGTCGGGTGCGTCGGGTGTGGCAACGGCCCCGGCGGAGGCGGACTCGATCCCGCACCCGGCGGCCAGCGCGCCGAGCAGGGCCAGCGCGAGCACGACGCCGCGGCGCGCGCCGCGAGGTTGGGTCATCACCCGCCGATCCTCGCACGCCTGTCCACAACTCCGCGTCGCCGAAGTCGGCCACGACGCGCAACTGGCCACCCAGCGCCCGCACAGAGGAGCGGAGCGTGGCCAACTCGGTCCGGTCGATGTCGCCATGCTCGATCGCCGAGACCCGTGGCGTGGACACGCCCATGGCCTCCCGCTTCTCCGCCGGGGACCGCACGGGCAGCCCGGCGGCGGATGCCCTGCCCGCCGGTGGGGCCTCACCCGGAGGGGGCCGTTCCGGTGAGCCGTTCCGACTCCTCCCGCGGGCGGCGGCCCGCCTCCGGGTCCCTCGCCGAGGCCGGTCGGCCCGCTGAACGCGGCGTTCGGGACGCCCACGCATCCTCTCCGGCCCGGCCTCGTTGGGTATCCGGCGGCATTCGGCGCCCGCTCGCGGCAGGGCGGTGGGCCCGGCCGAGAGGAGTGGCCCCATGAGCGAGGTGTCCGGCCGGAAGCTGCGGGTCGGGACGCGGAGTTCGCCGATGGCGCTCGCGCAGGTCGAGGAGGTCGCGGGGCTGATGCGCGCCCATGATCCCGGCCTGCGTCTCGACGTGGTGCCGGTCACCACGGAGGCCGACCGCTGGCACGGGAACCTCGCGACCATGGGTGGCAAGGGCCTGTTCACCGCGGGGATCGACGCGATGGTGCGGCGCGGCGAGGTGGACCTCGCCGTGCACTGCCTCAAGGACGTGCCCGGCGACGTTCCGCTGCCCGAGGGCCTGGTCCTCGCCTCCTTCCCGCGGCGCGGGGACGCGCGGGACGTGCTGGTCCTCCCCGAGGCCGACCGGCGGCGGAAGCTCGCCGATCTCCCGCCCGGCGCCGTCGTCGGCACCTCCTCCGTCCGCCGCGCCGCCCAGGTCCTGCGGGCGCGGCCGGACCTCAGGGTGGCGCGCGTCCGCGGGCTGGTCGGGACCCGGATCGACCGGCTCGACCACGGGGAGGACAGCACCCGGCCCGACGCGTTGATCCTCGCCGCCTCGGGCCTCGACCGGATCGGGCTCAGCCACCGCGTCCGCCAGTTCTTCGCCCCCGACGAACTCCTGCCGCCGGTGGGCGCCGGGATCCTCGGCCTGGTGTGCCGGGCGGACGACGACGCCGTTCTCTCCCTCCTCGCCCGCGTCGACCACCAGCGCACCGCCCGGGAGGCCGCGGCGGAGCGCGCCCTTCTCCAGGGCCTGCGCGGCCACTGCAACTCCCCGATCGCGGGCCACTGTTCGACCGGTCCCGGCGGCCGGCTCACCCTGCGCGCCATGGTGTTCTCGCCCGACGGCTCCCGCCTGGTCGAGGCGAGGGGCGAGGACGCGGCGACCGAGGCGGCGGCGCTCGGCGTCCGGGTCTGCGACGAACTCCTGCGCGCCGGCGCCCGGGAGATCATCGAGGCGATCGCCCACTGACGGCGGGCGCCGGGAGTGCGTACCGTTCTCCCATGCCCGAACTCGAACGGCTCCGCCACGATCACGCCCCGGCCCTTCTCGCGTTCGAGCAGGAGAACAGGGCCTACTTCGCCGCGTCCATCCCCGACCGCGGCGACGCGTACTTCGCCTCGTTCGGCCAGCGGCTCGCCGACCTGCTCGCCGAACAGGCCACCGGGGCATGCCACTTCCACGTCCTGATCGGCGGCGACGGCGAGGTGCTCGGCCGGGTCAACCTGGTCGATGTGGCGGACGGCTCCGCCGAGCTGGGCTACCGCATAGCCAAGAGCGCCGCCAACCAGGGCCTGGCGACGGCCGCCGTCCGGCAGCTCTGCCTGCTGGCCGCGACCGAGTACCGGCTGACCAGCCTGCGCGCCGCGACCACACTGGACAACGCGGGCTCCCGAGCCGTCCTGGCCCGCACCGGCTTCGTCGCCACCGGCGAGATCCGCCTCGGCGACCGCCCCGGCCTCTCCTACGTCCGCACCCTGAGCGACGTCCCCCAGCCCGTCGGCTCCTGAGCGGGAACCGCCGGCGCCACCACGTCGTCCGTTTCCAGGAGGACATTCCGCCTTTGACCCTTTGGCCGCACGTGTCGTGAACGCCGGTCGGCTCCCGTCCTCCTACGCTCCGTCGTCCACGGCTACCGAACGGGGGGATCGCTGTGACGCGCCCCGGACCTGGTCGGCACCCCCACCGAGCTGGTCGACACGGCGGGCAACGTCGCCTGGCACGCGCGCAGCACCCTCTGGGGCGTCACGGCCTGGCCCGGCGAGAGCACCGCCTACACCCCGCTGCGGTTCCCCGGTCAGTACCACGACCCGGAGAGCGGCCTGCACTACAACTACCACCGTTACTACGACCCGGAGACCGCGCGCTACGCGACGAGCGACCCGCTGGGCCTGGCCCCCGCGCTGAACCCGCGCACCTACGTCGCCAACCCCCACACCTGGTCCGACCCCCTCGGCCTCGCCCCGTACCAGCGGTACCGCACGGACCGCCGCGGCCCCGACGAGATCTTCGACGACGGGTTCGATCCGATGGGCACCAACATGGACCTGGAGCAGCACCAGGCGGGCCTGGGCGGGACGTACTACCCGGAGTCGGGATTCGTGGGCACGACGGAGTCGCTCGCCTACGGACAGCAGCGCCAGCAGGAGACGGGGATGTACCTCTACGACATCCGCGCGAACGACGGCGGCCGTGACGTCAACGCCGAACTCCCCGGCAACAACAGCTCGCACGAGATGGAGCACGCCTACCCGCGGTCGATCGACCCCTCCGAGATCGCGGGCGTCTGGGACACGTCAGGTAACTACACTGCGAATCCGAACTTCGGAGGTAGGAGATAAATGCCGGACGTCGTCCTGGACGCGGTGGCGGATGACCACCGGAGGGAAGCCGTGGAGATCGCGTACTCCGAGGAGCCGCCGTTCGTCCTGCGCCTGCGGCGCGGGCCGGACGCCGCACCGGTGTCCTTCGAGGCCACCAACCTCTTCGCGGGCCTGACGAAGCTCAGGGCGCACCTGGAGGCGGACGGGCTGGTGCTCTGCTGCCAGGGCGCCCGGCCGGACGTGACCCCGTCGGGGCTGGAGAACCAGATGTCGGGCGGGCGGTACGTGTACACGTTCACGCCGGGTACCCGAGCCGTGAACCAGGAGTACGTGGACATCTTCGCCCCGGCGGCGCGGGAGGACGTGGTAACGGTCGCGGAGCAGCGCGCGGCGGTCCTGGCGTTCCACGGCCTCCCGGACACGGGCTGGCAGCCGAGCTGACGCGCGTCCTCCTCGACGCGGTGGGTGACGGCGGCAGGACGGAGTGTGTGGAGAACGACATCCCCGGGACGCCGCCCTACGCGCTGCGGGTGCGCCGCATGCGGCGCACGCGGGCGTCCGGCGCGTGGCGGCCCGGATCCGAGGAGTCGCCGACCGTGTACGAGGCGAACGACCTGTTCGCCGCCCTCGGCACACTGCGGCTGGCGCTGGAGGCGAGGGCTGCTGCTCTGCTGCCAGGGGGCCAGGGGCGACGTGACGTCCTCGGGGATGGAGCGGCAGGCGGGTGGGCGCCACGTCTTCCCGTTCACGCCCGGGACGCGCCTGAGGCACCAGGAAAGCGTCGACATCTTCGCGCCGGCCACCCCCGACCAGGTGGTCACGGTGGCGGAGCAGCGCAGGGCGATCTTCGCCTTCCACGGCCTGCGCGACCCCGGCGGCCTGCCGGACACGGGCCGGGAGCCCGCCTGACGCCTGGCGGTCACGCCGGATTCATATGACGTACGCGCGTGACGCGTACAAGGCATGCCATGGGTGCCATGGGTCTGTGCAGTCGTCTCGCCGTCGAACGGGCCGAGCCCTGCGAGGGCTGCGGCGTCGCCGGTCCGCTGGTCCTCCGGTTCCACTACGGCTCGGCGACGATGCGGCTGCACGGGATCGGCTCGGTCATCGAGTGGGGGGTCAACCCCAAGGGGGTCCCCGCGGGTGGCTATGTGGAGATACCCGGCTACCCGGAGCGGTGCGAGGAGTGCGGCGACGACGTCCCGGGCCGGTATGTCATCGCGATCGAGCACGAGCGGATCGTCGGCTACCGCACCGGCGAGGGGAGCGACACGGCCGCCGTGCCCTGGTGACACGCGTGAAAGCCCCGCCCCGGAGGAGAGGTGTCTCCTCCGGGGCGGGGCCTTCGGGTGGTCGGCCGCCGGGGCCGATCAGTACGCGCTGTCGACGTTGTCCATCGAGCCGTAGCGGTCGGCGGCGTAGTTACAGGCGGCCGTGATGTTGGCGACCGGGTCGTAGATGTCGTCGCTGGTGCCCTCGACGTGGTACTGCTCGAAGGTCGGGTCGATGACCTGGAGCAGGCCCTTGGACGGGATGTTCTTCTCGGCGTTGGTGTCCCACATGTTGATCGTGTGGGGGTCACCGCTGGACTCGCGCATCAGGTTGCTGTGGATGGCGTCGTACGAGCCCGGGATGTCCTTCTCGTCCATGATCTCCAGGGCCTCGTCGATCCAGCGGTCGATGTCCTCGTCGGAGGCGGACCTGGCGTCGGGCTGCTCGTGCTTGGGGATGACGACCAGGCGGCCGTCGTCGGTGTAGTCGGCGCCACGGCCCTTGTCGGCCTTCTCGATGGCGGTGCCGCGGTCGGCGTCGTCGTCGCGCTCCGCGCCGCGGTCACGCTGCGCGTCGTCGCGGTCGTCGCGGTCGTCGCGGTCGGGGCCGCCGTCGTCGTGACGGTCGTCGTCGGCGCCGGGGGCCTGGCCCATCAGCCCGTCGGGGGCCTGCGGGGCGTACGCCATGGGCGCGGCGGTTCCCTCGGCGGCCTGCGTGGCGCCGTGGGCTCCGGCCTCGTCGGCGCTCGCGCCGGGCGCGAAGGGAAGGGTCAGGGCGGCTGTGCCAGCGGTAACGATGCCGGCCAGCGCGACCGTGTGGGTCAGGGTGCGGCGGGTGCCGTTGGTGCTGGCGGTCATGAGACGTACCTCGTTCCTCTGCGGGGTGCGTATGGGTGCCGCAGGACGCGACGTGGCCCACTATGGGAACTGGCTCCGCGGCACCGCAAAAACAAGATCCACTAGGCTTCTTCGTAGGGTCGGCGCCCGCCGAACCGCCGTCTTACGCCCCGCGGCACGCCCCCATGGAGTCGGTCCCCGGTCCGCTCCTATTCCCCTTCGGATGTGACGAGCATCGCGTGGGCGGGCTCACAACGGGGCCCCCACTCGCGCACCCCCCGGATCGGCGCGTGGTACGCAGCGCGACGCCACCGGCCTCGCTCGGGGCCCGCGTCAGACCTCGCGGACCACCACGTCCAGGCGGCCCGGCTCCGCCGGATCCTCCTCGACCGTCCAGCCGAGGCCGCGGAGCGCGGCGGTCAGGCGGACGGGGCTGCGGAGCGGGGCGCCCGACTCCAGGAGGGCGCGCAGCAGGCGGCCCTTGGTGGCCTTGTTGAAATGGCTGACCACGGAGCGTCGTTCGACCCCGTTCACGACGCGTGACTGGAGAACGCGGACCGTGACGGTGCGGCGGGCCAGGTCGCCGGAGGGGCGCCACATCGCCGCGTAGGCGGAGGAGCGCAGGTCCAGGACGGGCCCGCCGTCCGCGGTCTCCTCCATCGCCTCGGTCAGCGGCCCCCGCCAGAACGTGCCCAGCGGCCCCGTGCCCGGCAGCCGCACCCCGCCCGAGCAGCGGTAGGCGGGGATGCGGTCGGTGATCCGCACCGCGCCCCAGAGCCCGGAGAAGATGAGCAACGAGGCGCGCGCCCGGCGCCGCGCCGGCGCGCTCAGCGTGGCGAGCGCCAGCGCGTCGTAGAGCACACCCGTGTACACCTCGCCCGCCGGGCGCGCGGGGGCATGACGCAGCGCAGCGTTGCGCGCCACCTCGCCCCGCAGCCCCTCGCTCAGGCCCAGCACATCGGCGGCCTTGTCCGCGTCGCCCGAGCAGAGCCCGGTCAGCTCGTCCAGCACCCGTTCCCTGGCCGCCGTGAGGCCGGGCAGCGACAGCGCCCCCAGATCCACCGGCGCCCCGGACGTCTTCTCGGCCTTGCCCTCGGACGGCGGCAGCAGTACCAGCACGGTCAGAAGGGTACGGCAGACGCCCGTGCCCGAGGCACACTGCCGTCATGGACCACGCGACCTGGGCCCGGATAGCGATCACGCCGGGCGCGCGCCCCCTCGACCTGATGACCGCGCGCTTCAGGCGGCAGCAGTACGCGCCCCACGCCCACGAGGAATTCGCCATCGGCGTGTGCACGGCGGGGCGCGAACGGATCAGGTACCGGGGCGCCGACCATGTGGCCGGGCCGGGCAGCATCGTGGTGCTGGAGCCGGGGGAGACCCATACCGGCGGCTCGGCCGGGCCCGAGGGATACGCGTACCGGGTGCTGTACCCGCCCGCGGCGCTGGTCGCCGAGGGCGTCGGCGTCCCACCCCACTTCCCCGAACCGATCGTCGGGGACCCCGCGCTGGCCACCGCGCTCGCCCGCGCCCACCGGGCCGCGACCGCCCCCGACCGGCTGGCGGCCGAGTCCGGGCTCCTCCACCTGCTGGCCGTCCTCGCCGTGCGCCACGCCGGGGCCAGGCCCGTCCGCCCGGTCCCCGAGGCCGAACGCGTCGCGCACGCCGTGCGCGACCGGCTTGCGGACCAGCTGTGCACGCCCCCCACGCTCGCGGAACTCGCCGCCGACCTCGGCCTCTCCCGTTTCCAGGTGCTCCGCGCCTTCCGCGACAGCACGGGCATGCCGCCCTACGCCTGGCTCGCCCAGCACCGGGTGGGCCGCGCCCGCGCCCTGCTCGACGCGGGCCGCCGCCCGGCCGAGGCGGCGGCGGCCACCGGCTTCGCGGACCAGGCGCACCTGACCCGCTGGTTCAAGAGGGTCCTGGGCGTGACGCCGGGCGCGTACCGCAACAGCGTTCAAGACGCCCGGTACCCGCGCCCCTGACGCTGGGGGCCATGTCCCCGCTCGGCTGGTTCCTCTTCGCCCTGATGAGCGTCATCTGGGGCGTCCCCTATCTCATGATCAAGGTGGCCGTCGACAGCGTCTCGGTGCCCATGGTCGTCTTCGCCCGCACCGCGATCGGCGCGCTGCTCCTCCTCCCGTTCGCCCTCTCCGGGCTGCGGCACCTGCGGGGCCACGCCTGGCCGCTGCTGGCGTTCGCCGCCTGCGAGATCATCGGGCCCTGGGCGCTGCTCTCCGACGCCGAGCGCCGCCTGTCCAGTTCCATGACCGGGCTGCTGCTCGCGGCCGTCCCCGTCATCGCCGTGCTGGTGGCACGGGCGACCGGAGGGCGCGAACGCCTGGGCGCGCGCCGTTGGGCGGGCATGGGCATCGGGCTCGGCGGCGTCGCGGTGCTGGCGGCCCCCGGGCTGCGCGGCGGCGGCGCCTGGTCGCTGACCGAGGTGCTGCTGACGGCCGTGGGCTACGCGGTGGCGCCGGTGATCGCCGCCCGTCACCTGCGGGATGTGCCCACGCTGCCGCTGACGGCCGGGTGCCTGACGCTGGCCGCCGCGGTCTACGCCCTGCCCGCCGCGGCGACCTGGCCGGACGAGATACCGCCCGCCGGGGCGCTGGCCTCGCTCGCCGGCCTCGGGGTGGTCTGCACGGCGCTCGGCTTCCTCGTCTTCTTCGAGCTGATCCGCGAGGCGGGAACGTCACGGGCGATGGTCTTCGCCTACGTCAGCCCCGCGGTCGCGGTGGCGGCGGGCGTCCTCTTCCTGGACGAGCCGCTGACCGGAACGATCGTGGCGGCGTTCACGCTGATCCTCGGCGGCTCCTTCCTGGCCACGGGCGGCTCGCCCGAGCCCCCGGGTAAGATCGTGGGTACGGCGGACGAGCCGGCCGGGCGGCCGCGTCGGGATCACAGCGATCCCGCCGAGGAACGTCCGGGCTCCGCAGGGCAGGGTGGTAGGTAACGCCTACCTGGGGTGACCCACGGGAAAGTGCCACAGAAAGTAGACCGCCGGCCGCTTCGGCGGCCGGTAAGGGTGAAACGGTGGTGTAAGAGACCACCAGCGCCCAGGGTGACCTGGGCGGCTCGGTAAACCCCACCCGGAGCAAGGTCAAGAGGGGCCGCCGGAAGGCGGCCCTGCGCGGACGTTCGAGGGCGGCCCGCCCGAGTCCGCGGGTAGACCGCACGAGGCCGGTGGCGACACCGGTCCTAGATGGATGGCCGCCTCCCCCGGCGCCGCGAGGCCCCGGGGAGACAGGACCCGGCGTACAGGCCGACTCGTCCGCCGCCCCGCTCTTTCCGCAGGTCGGAGCGGGTATTCCTGCGGGCTTGCGCCCACGGGGTCCAATCGGGGTCCATTTCGGTGAGCAGGTCGTTCCACGGACCGGCACACCCTCGCGCCGCGATGGTTGGCCTCGAATCGCCAGTGAGTCTGGCACATAAGGGGCGGCTCAGGTCAAGTGCCCCAGTCGGGCGTCACCCAGGAACGAGCGCATGAGTGTCGTCCGGGCCGCGCGCCTGGACGGTTTTCGGGTCGTGCTGGCCGGAGGCGCCGAGCCGGGACGTGTAGAAGTGCTTGAGATCGTGGAACCGGGTACGCCGCGGTAGCCCGGCCAACTCCACGGCCGCACGCCACTTCTCGTTGAACTCACTGCGCTGCGACGGTCGGCCGAACCGGTTGGTCACGATCAGCCCCTCGTCCGGCGGCGGCACATACCCCCTCGCCCGGCGCCGACGCTCGCTGCGCGCGGTCACCTGACTCACCCGGGGAAAGCACGCCTTGTGCTCGGCCAGCCGCTCGATCAGAAAGTGATCGACGGGCAAGGTGGCGTAGCTGGACTTGGTCTTGAGCTTGGCGGCCTGCCCTCGCTGGCGCTGCTCCCTGATGTACAGGAGGTCCCCCTCCCAGCCCACCGCGGTGTCCTTGAGCCCAAATGCCTCGCCTTCGCGGCAGCCGGAGCAAGCGGCGATCCACACAAGGATTTCGTAGCGCGGTTCCACTTCTCGCATCGCCGCTGCCAGAGCGGCGACCTGCTCCGGAGAAAGTGCGACCTTGACCCGCCCCTCGACCTCCGGCAGCTCGATGCGGGAGACGATGTTGGCCGGTAGCGGGACGTCCGCATCGATCATGTAGTTCATGAGGATGCGCCAGGTCTTGAATACCTGCACGACTGTGTAGGGCGAGTCGATGCCCGGCTTGTCGAGCAGGTGATCGACGAAGGCCATGGTGTCCCGCCGTTTCAGGGTCTGGGCGGATCGCCTCCCGGCAACGGGACGATGTGATTGCGGAGGTGGCTTTCGTAGGTATCGGTCGTGTTGGAGTTCTTGTTTCTCTTTCTTCTCCGCTCGATCATCTCGTTCGCGTAGAATTCGACCTTCATCTTGCCCACCTCTGGATCGACTCAGCTGCTTTGGCGCATGGCCGCCCGGACCTCGTCCAAGTGGTCGCGCGCCTCCTGCCACGAGCTGAACGTCGGCCGGCGTCGCCTGCCGGCGGGGTCGCGGTAGCGCGCCTGCCACTGCTGGCCCCGCGCAGCAGCCCTCTATTCGTCCACCGACGCCGAGTTGCAGGTGAAATACCCAGCCGGACTTCCACCTCGACAGGCATCATAAGTCGGTCGACCGGACCCATGTAAATGGCCTCTGCTGTCTTTCTCACGACGGTGTCGTGGTCGTTGCGCTACCTCCTGGGAATGGGGGAGAGATTTGGTCGGGACCCGTGTTCGGCGAGAAGACGCCAGGCATGTGACTGCTCCTTCTTTCCCCACAAGATGATGTTCCGATAGTGGGGAGGTGTGTCGGTTCGACACCACCGGGTAGACGGGGTCGAGGGGCCGGTTCTGCCACTCGGTCATGCCGTCCATGACCTTGTCCGTGATCGTGGAGATCGTCTGACGGGACACCTCGGCGCCGTAGACCCGGCCAGGTGGGCCTGGACCTCTCCGGTCGTCAGGCCCTTCGCGGCCAGCGAGATCACCATCTCGTCCACCCCGGTCAGGCGCTTCTGCCGCTTCTTGACCATCTTCGGCTCGAAGCTGCCCTCCCGGTCACGGGGCACGGATATCTCGACCGGGCCGACATCGGTCAGCACCGTCTTGGAACGGGCGCCGTTGCGGCTGTTCCGGCCGTTCCTGCCGGCCGCGCCGTGCTTCTCGTAGCCGAGATGATCGGTCATCTCGCCCTCAAGGGCGGACTCCAGCAGCCGCTTGGTCAGCTGCTGGAGCAGCCCGCCCTCACCGGTCAGCTTCAGGCCCTCGGCCTGGGCGCGGTCGACGAGCTGGTCGATCAACCGCTGCTCCACCGCGGCCGACGCCTGACCCTCAACCGCCTGGATCGGACCGTTCTTGGACATGTTCTCGCTGGTCACAGGTGCATCTTCCATGATCGGGATACACCACTCGTTTTACAGTCCCGGAGAGTGACTCGGACCGCCCGGGCTGTGAGGGACCGGCGTCCGTGGAGGATGGGTGTGCCGGCGGGTTTCGCTGCTCACGCATGAGCGTTGCTGTAGTGCGGTCTCATCGATGGAGAGCGCTGCGGCGCGGCGACCTGGCCGCGGGCCGGGAGCCGGCCGCCGCGGTGTGGCCGGTGACGCCGGACACTGGGGCGGGGCGGCTCGTCGGGGCGGCCGTGCCGCCCATGGGAGGCAGAACGCGGCCACTCAGGTGAGCGGCTGTTCGGTGAAGTTCCTGAGCACCAGTGCGCCTGGAGCCTCGATGAGGCGTCCGCCTTCGTCGATCCTGCCGAGTTCCACGGGCGACAGGCCGAGTGTGCGGGCGAGCTCGGCGATCTGGGAGCCGGCCTCGTCGGAGTCGCTGGAGACGAAGACCACACGCTTGCCCTGGCCGGAGGGCACTTCGGCGGCGAGCGTCTGGGCGGGAAGCTGGTTGAAGGCCTTCACGATCTGCGCGCCGGGCAGGACCTCGGCCGCGTACTGCGAGGAGAGCCGGCCCTTGAGGATGTCGCCCGCGTTGGGCGCGTAGTGCGCGTTGGTGGTGTCGACGACGATCTTCCCGTTCCAGTCGGGCAGGGCGTTGCTGAACGTCTCGACCGCGCCGAACGGGATGGCCATGAAGATGACGTCGCTCGCCAGTGCCTCAGTGAGCGTCACGGCCCGGACCGTAGAGCCCCAGGAAGCGGCGAGTTCGCTGATCGAGCGCGGTCCGCGGGTGTTGGCGATGCTCACCTCGACTCCGGCCCGGGCGAAAAGGCGCGCCAGCGCCGAACCGATGTTTCCGGTGCCCACGATGGCGTAGCGGGTGTCTGTAGACATGTGTGTTTCCTGTTCCAGTCGATTGCTGAGGGCTGTCGGGACGGCAGAGCGGCTCCGTCGCCGCGTTCCTGTCGGTGGCGCCAACCTCCGCTGGCCAATTTGGTTGAGGTGTTAACCAAACCCTACGGCGAGCTAGTTAACGTGTCAACCAAAGCGGTAGGGTGGACTTCATGGATGAACCGCGATGGCTGGACGAGCGTGAACAGCGAGCTTGGCGCAGCCTCATGAAGATGCAGGCCGGCCTGTCCGAATACATCGAGCGGCAGCTGCGCACCCACAGCGGGCTGTCCTCCGCCGACTACCAGGTGCTGGCCCACCTGTCCGAGGCACCCGAGGGGCGCCTGAGGTCGTTCGCACTCGGGGATGTACTGCGATGGGAGAAGAGTCGCCTGTCGCAGCACCTGACCCGCATGCAGAACCGCGACCTCATCCGCCGCGAGCGATGCCCGACCGACCAGCGAGGGGCAGTCGTGGTCATCACCGAACAGGGCCGCACCCTCATCGAGGCAGCCGCCCCGCTCCACCTGGCTGACGTACGCAATGTGCTGATCGACCACCTGATCCCCGCGCAAATGGACCTTCTGATCGAATTGGGGGACCAGGTGGAGGCGCGACTCGCCGCGGTCGATCAGAAGCCGGGATGAGCCCTTGCGTACCCGCCGGGCTGACGCCGACCGTGCCGTCAGAGTCTCGCGGGTACGCACGGGTGTCGAGCGGCGGGCAGAAGCTCGACCGGCAGATCGATGCCCTCACCGCCGCCGGGTGCCGGAAGATCTTCTCGGACGAGAAGTCCGGCAAGAGCACGCTCTTCCCGGAGCTGAAGGCGTGCCACGCCTTCCTCGACGCCGGCGACACCCTTGTCGTCCCCTCGCTCGACCGCTACGGCCGCAGCCTCCAGGACCTCATCAAAACATGGTCGCCGAGCTGCGCGAGCGCGGAATCGGCTTCACCTCGCTGCACGAGAACCTCGACACCACCACCCCCGGCGGACGGCTCGTCTTCCACGTCTTCGCCGCCCTGGCGGAGTTCATCCGCGAACTCATCGTGCAACTCACCGCATAGATCCGACCGTGTCCCGTTACGGCATCCTCCAGGCCACCGGACACCTCGTACGCCACGGCCCTGGTGCGGTTCTGTCCACCGGCGGTTACGCCGCCGTCGCCCTGTTGAGCAGCGGCACCCGCAACTGGGCCAGGGTGTAATCGCCACTGCCGCACCAGTAGAGGCGGTACACCACGGGCAACCAGGGAGCGGGACGGCGGCCTCCGCAGGCCGCGACCATCACCACCACAAGCGGCTGACCTTCGCAGACATAATCGAAGCGCCCGTGATTCCCAAGCTCAGAGCGCGAGTTCGATTCTCGTCGCCCGCTCCACGACGAAGGCCCAGGTCATAAACCCGGGCCCTTTTGTTGTCCGGGCCCGCTGTGCTGTCAGCCCGCGCTCATCCATGTGTCTGGACGGGGCAGTCGGCGGCGACGACCAGGGAGACCGCGAACATAAGAAGTCGCCACACGGCCATCACCGGGCGGCGCATTGCGCGGGGCAACTGTGCCAGGGAGGCGTGCAGTCGCTCGCAGTAGAACGGGACGCGGCGCTGCTCGTCGGACAGGATCCGTTCTGTCACCTCCGCGGGGAGCGAGTCGTCCGTGCCATCGCGCAGGGCGCGGTAATAACGCGACGCCACCACTTCCGCGATCATCAGGACCAGCAGTTCCATGCGTAGGCCCATGAGACGCCGCGACCGTACGAAGACCGTGTCGCTCCAGTGCCCGGTCGACGTCGGTATGCCCCCAGCCCCCAGCAGCCAGCAGCCAGCCCCCAGCAGCCAGCAGCCAGCAGCCAGCAGCCGGGCAAGGACCGCCTGTGCGTAGTCGGTGTCGCCGGCCTGGTCCGCTTTGCCGACGAGGTTGGCGCCGTCACCGTCCTCGCCGACCTGGAAGCGCGGTATGAAGCGGCTGCGCGATCCCGGAGAGCCGGTGCAGCGGCTGGTGGTCCGGGCCGGGGGTATCGGCGGGCAGCTGGGGCCGGTTCTGCTGCAACTGCCTTCGCAATTCCGAGCGGACATTCAGGCTCTGAACGCCTGCCTGAGCTGCTTTCCCGATTCGGTCCGGGTGGCCATCGAGTTCCGCCACTCGTCGTGGAGGGCGGCGGAACCGGTGCTGCAGGCGGTGCTGGAACGGCACGGCAGCGCTCTGCGCTGGGCGGATCGGGGGTCCCGGCCGGTGACTCCGCTGTGGCGGACCGCGTCATGGGGGTACGTGCGGTTTCACGGCGGCACGGCAAAGCCGCCACCGAGCTACGGACGCCAGGCGTTGACGTCCTGGGCGCGGCGCATCGCCGACGCCTGGCCCGACGAGGACGACGTGTACGTGTACTTCAACACAGGTGCATGGTGCGGGGGTGACCGGGCTTACGGGAGGGCCATCCGGGGTCGCCGGTGGCGGCGAAGCGGATCCAGCTCCGGTGCACCCGTTGTGCCAGGTCGGCGGGTGGGAGCACGGTGCCGAGCAGTATGGATCGCCGACCACCCCATCCGTCAGGCGACTGCCGGCATGCCGTCCAGGGCCGGCCTGAGAGGGCCGTGTCCCCCGTGCGAGCTACGTGCAGCTGTCCTCCCTGGGGCGACGATTACGTGCGGCTGGATCCCTAACGTGGTCACAGCCGCCGCGCTCCTGCCGCGGATCCAGTAAGGAGTCTCATGAGAATCGTCTGGCAGCTTGTGGCCGTCTTGGCCATCGCCCTGATCGGCAACCAGGCTGTTGCCGCGGCGCAGGGGAATCCGTGGCTCAGCCTTGGCCTCGGCGCCCTGACAGCCGTGCTCGGCGTGCTGGTTTACAGGTGGGTGGTGGGGCGGACCGAGCGGCGACCGGTCACGGAGTTGGCCCGGAAGGGTGCCGTGGGAGCGGGGGCGCGGGGGGTACTGATTGGCCTCGCGTTGTTCGGGGTCGTGATCGTGAACATTGCCTCCGCCGCGGAGAACAAGTTCGACGGCCTGGGTTCGGTGACGGGCGCGGTAACACTGTTCGGCGTGATGACCGCTGCCGCCGTGTCGGAGGAACTGTTGTTCCGCGGGATCCTGTTCCGGATCACCGAAGAACGCGCCGGCAGCTGGATCGCGCTGGCGCTGACCGGTCTGCTGTTCGGTCTGTTGCACCTGGTCAACCCGGACGCCACTCTGTGGGGTGCCTTCGCCATCGCCATCGAGGCCGGCGGCATGCTCGCCGCCGCGTACGTGGCAACGCGCACGCTGTGGCTGCCGATCGGGCTGCACTTCGGCTGGAACTTCGCCGAGTCCGGCATCTTCAGCGCCGGGATCTCGGGCACCGACACCCAGCAGGGGCTGCTGGACTTTGAGATCTCCGGCCCGCAGCTGATCACCGGGGGCGACTTCGGCCCGGAGGGCAGCGTGTACTCGGTGGTGTGGGGCGTGCTGTTGACGATCGTGTTCATGTGGCTGGCCCACCGGCGCGGACATGTGGTGCCCCGTCGTCGGCGCGTCGGCCGGGGCGAGGCCGCCGCTACACTCCCCCAGTGACCGATCTGCGGAAAGTCTGGGGGCTGCGGGGCCGACTCGACGTCACGGTCCGCGATCTTCCGCTCGGGCTGTTTCTCCTCGGCGGGTCGCTGCTGCCGTGGTTCGACGGGCGCGGGTCACAGCTCGGGGGTATGCCGACCCACTCCTTCGATGCCCTGGCCGCCGTGGCGCTCGCCCTCGAATGCCTCCCGCTCGCCGTGCGCAGGCGGTGGCCGGTCGTCTGTCTCGCCCTGGTGTCGCTCGGCTTCATAGTCGACCAACTCCGGGGGTACCACCTGCTCGCGGGCGCCGCGCTGCTCATCGCCCTGCTGAGCGCGGGATCCCATCTGGCACGGCACCGGCGCGCCACCGTGCTGCTCCATACCGCGGCGTACGTGTCACTGGCGGTCGTACTGCTCCGGCTCGGTTCCGGGGAGTCACCGGGCGGGTTCGCGACGTTCTATCTGGTGCTGGCCTGCGCCTGGGGCGCCGGGGCATGGCTGCGCGCCACCCGTACCACCGCGGCCGAGCGCCGCCGGCGGGACGCCGAGGAAACCCGGGTCGCCGAACGCACCCGCATCGCCCGCGAGCTCCACGACGTCGTGTCCCACCACGTGACGGCGATGGTCGTGCAGGTCGAGGCAGCCCGCTATCTGACCGCCGCGCCCGAGCGCCTCGACCAGACACTGGCCACGGTCGGCGACACCGGCCGGCGGGCCATCACCGACCTGCGGCATCTGCTCGACCTACTCAATCCCGACCACGGCACCGAAGCCAGGACGCCGCACGTCGGCAGTGTCCTCACCATCGTGGAACAGACCCGCCGGGCCGGGCAGCCGGTGGAGTTCACCGAGAAGGGCACGCCGGCGGAGTCGACAGGAAGCGCCGAACTCGTGGCCTACCGGGTCGTGCAGGAGTCCCTGACCAACGCCCTCAAGTACGCTCACGGCAGCCGCATTTCGGTCCAGGTGCACCACGGCGAGAACGAGATCACCGTGGAGGTCGTCACGGACGGTTCCGGCTCGCCGGCCCCGGTCCCCGGCGGGAGCGGGCGTGGCCTTGCCGGTCTCCGCGAGCGGGTCGACGTCCTGGGCGGCGACTTCAGCGCGGGCCGGCGGGAGGGCGGCGGCTTCGTCGTACGGGCGCGTATACCCGCAGGGAGCCCTTCGTGACCGCGCCGATCCGGGTCCTGGTCTGCGACGACCAGATTCTCGTACGCACCGGGCTGGCGACGATCATCGGCGCCCAGCCCGACCTCGAGGTGGCAGGCGAGTGCGGGGACGGACGGACCGCGGTCGAGCTCGCGGGTCGGCTGCGCCCGGACGTCGTGGTGATGGACATACGCATGCCGGTGCTCGACGGCATCGAGGCGACCCGCCTGCTGGCGGGTGCCGGGGTGCAGCAGCCTGTCAAGGTGCTCGTGGTGACCACGTTCAACCTGGACAAGTACGTCTACGAGGCACTGCGCGCGGGGGCCAGCGGGTTCCTGCTCAAGGACGCGCCTCCGACCCAACTGCTCCAGGGCATCCGGACCGTTACCATGGGAGCTGCACTGCTGGACCCTGAGGTGACACGCCAACTCGTGGGCAAGTACGCCACCCGTATCCGTCCCGCCGTCGGCGCCCCGCACGACATTCCGCTGACCCCACGCGAACTGGAGGTCCTCCGCCTCATCGCGGACGGCCTCTCCAACAGCGAAATCGCCGCGGCCCTGGTGATCAGCAGGGAGACCGTCAAGACCTTCGTGTCACGCATCCTCACCAAACTCGGACTCCGCGACCGCGTCCAGGCCGTCGTCTACGCCTACCGCCAGGGCCTGGTGACCTGAGGTGGTACGGACGGGCGGTGGCCGCCGGTCCGTTGTCACCGGGGCCTCACGTCTGAGGCTCGGCGGGGCCCGGATGGGCAAGACCACCCTGCATCTTCTGCGGAAACATGGCGGCCGATGTCCGCTCTGCGGGGGGCTGTTGCTGCACGCCGATCACGAGCCGCAAACTCCCGACCAGTGGGAGCAGTGGCTCAAGGTCACCCGCGTCGCGATCCGCAAACACGCGATCACCGCCGACGCGGGCAACGGCATGCCGGACAAACCCGTCGTCCCACGCCTGATCCACACCCACTGCCACCATCGGCTGAACACCGACAACGGCCAGCGGTCGGCACTTCTGACCGCCCGCGAGCCCACGGGCTTGCTTGAGCTTGGGATTCATCCTCGTCGGGCTTGGTGTTCCTTGATTGTTTCGGCGCGTCTGACTGCCTTTCCGACGTCGTGGCGTGCGGCCCGTTGCTTGTTCCTCGAGCCGGGAGGCCGTCCCGGGCCTGGCTTGGACGGTTTCGGTGCCGCCGCTGGGCGAGTGGTGTTCGGGCGGAGGTTGCGAAACCCGCGGCGGACGCGGGCTGGGGTGAGGTGGCGGGCCGCGGCGGGCCGTTCCCAGGGTCGGCGGAGGTCCTCGGCGAGGGGCCGGGCGAGTCGGAGTTGGGTGTGGGCGGCGATGATGAGCCAGGTCCACAGGTCGGCTCTGTCGGCGTGGCGGATCTTCGGGGCAGTCCAGCCGAGCGTCTGCTTCAGGAGCCTGAAGGTGTGCTCCAGGTCGAATCTGCGGAGGAACGACTGCCACCAGCGGTCCACATCCGCGCCGGTGGCAGCGGTGGCCGAGGACCACAGCCAGACCGGTTTCGGGTCCCGGTCGCCCGGCAGGCGCTCGACCTTCAACCACGCCAGCGTGCCGTGCAGGATGGGTAGTTCCTCCTGGGCGTGGTCCAGCCAGGGGCCGCGGTGGGTGAGCATGGGGTGCATCCGGTCCCACGCGATCGCCTCCGCGGTGCCGTAGCGGGTGGTGTCCGTGAGCGTGGTGACCTCGGGTTGATGCCAGCTCTCGGGCTTCGCGAAGGTGAGGGCGCCGCCGTGCCGACGCGGGCGCCCGCCCTTGGGGGTGGAGCGTGCGGGGCCCGCGTCGCGGAGCATGACGCGGTCCGAGCGCAGCCGCTCGACCAGCACGACCGGCAGATCCGCGAGAACGGGCCCAAACGGATCCCACCAGCCCCACCCGGCCAACTGGCCCAGGGCAATCCGCGCCGTCCGGGCCTGGCTCGGCCCCTGGACCAGCCTCCAACGCTGCTGGCGAGCCTGGACCAACGAGCCACCGCCACCCGAACTCCAGGATCTGATCAACGCCGTCGGCACAGGCCACCAGCTTGATCTCTACTGCCCGGTTCAACAAACCACCGCTAGGTCAGGTTGGTGCGGGTGTGGGTATGTCGCGGCGGCAGGTGGGGCAGGCGCCGGTCCAGGCTGCGAGGAGTGTTTGTAGCTCGCGGACGACTTGGTAGAGGCTCAGGCTGGCGCCGTTTCTTTTGGGGCGTGGGCCAGTCGTTGCAGGGTGCAGAAGGCGTGTGCGACGGATACGAGGGTGACGTGGTGGTGCCAGCCGGTGAAGGTGCGTCCCTCGAAGTGGGCCAGGCCCAGGGCCTGTTTCATCTCCCGGTAGTCGTGTTCGATGCGCCACCGGAGCTTGGCGAGCCGGACCAGTGTGGTCAGCGGTGTGTCGGCGGGCAGGTCGGAGAGCCAGGACTGGACCGGTTCCGGTTCGGTGGCGGGCCACTCGGCCAGCACCCAGCACTCGGGAAGTCCGGCTCCGTCGGTGGCCCGGACGATCTCGCGGCCGGCGGGCCGGATCCGCAGGGCGACGAAGCGGGAGTAGATCCGCTTGAAGCCGCTGCGGCTCTTGCCGGGGCGGGAGCCCTGGCGCCATTGCACCGGCTTGGCCGCCTTCCGCCCGGCCATGGTGACCAGCTGTTTCACCGACTGCGGCTGGTCCGGGTACTTCGCCACCGGCGGGCGCCCGGTCCCGGAGTAGGGCATGGTCACCGGGACAGTGTCGCCGGGGTGGGCCGACAATGTGCTGGAAATGTCGATGGGTGCTGACGCCGCCCCCGCTGTTGGTCGCCGGCGAACGACCTGGTCGCCTACCGCCTCAGCGGGGCGATCCTCAGGAGGACGGTCACGCCTTCGCGGGAGTCGAGTTGTCCCCTCCGAGTTGAGTTCGCACGTCGCGGGGCACGCGCACGCCGTGCCTGCGCATGTTGGCGATGAACCGCGCGGCGAGCGGGTCGAGTGTGGTAGGGGTGACCGCCACCAGTTGCCTGACCCAGTGTGGTGAGAACGATCGGACCGCGCCCGGGAAGCCCGCGCTGATCGCGCTCACCGGGCATACCGCGACCCCTAGTACTGCAACCGCAGCTGGCGTGACGGATGGCGTTGGGTCTCGTTGGTGTGACTGTGTGCTGATGGACTGGTGGTTGAGCGGGTCGAGTCGTGGTTCGAGGGGATAGCCGGGCTGTGTGCCC
>NZ_LAVK01000299.1 GCF_001083795.1 Streptomyces sp. SBT349 | reverse complement strand
GCGGTGGCGTGGGTGGTGGTGAGCAGCACGGCGAAGATCGCCGTGAACACGGCGGCCAGCGTGGCGGACCGCCAGCGGGCACGGTTGTGGGAGGACGAACTGCGGGACGGCATGACTGCCTCCAGGCACGTCGCGGGAGATGGGGGGGACAGACGGTGCTCGGGTGTCCGCGGAGGACGGTTCAGCAGCGCTTTGACGCGGTCACGTCATCGAGTGACGCACGTAGACCCCCGCGATGTGAAGGGGGTTCGGGTGACCTCTATGGTCCAGTCCTGTGAAGAAGGGGAGGGCCTGGGAGGATGAGGTGACCCGAGCCGGAACTTTCCTTTCATGAAGGCGAACTGACGAGGGGTTGGTGAGGGGCGAGGGGATGCTGCGCCGTTTGCTGCGGCGTTTGCGGGAGTGCGGTCATGATGCGCGGGGGGCGCCGCGGCATCGCCGCGGCGCCCCCTGGCGGGCAGCTGGACCTACTCGGCCACCGATTCCTCGTAGTCCAGCTCGGCGTCGGTCAGCCCGATGTCGAGCATCGCCGCGTGGATGGTCTCGATCGACTCGCGGTCGGTCGTTCCGCGCCAGACCGGGATGTCCATCCGCGAGGCCAGCTCCGGCGCCAGGTCGCTGATCTCGGGCAGCGCCTCGCGGAACGCCTCGGGGTCGGAGGCGATCGCCTCGGCCGTGGCCGTCACCCCCGCCCGGAAGGCGGCGGCCCTCTCGGGGTCGTCCTCGACCTTCTCGGAGGTCATCAGGTACGTCCCGATCTGGAGCCCCGGCCGGGTCGCGGTGTAGGGGCGGGCGATGTCGCGCAGCCCCTGCGACCTGCCGATCGTCGCGAACGGCTCGATCAGCAGCCCCGCGTCCACGTCGCCGCGCTCGATGGCGGCCGGCATGTCGGGGAAGGGCATCTCCACGAACGAGACGTCGTCGTTGTCCAGGCCCGCCTCGGCCAGCACGGCGTGGATGACCACGTCGTTGATGTTCTGGAGGGTGTTGACCGCGATGCGGCCGCCGTCCAGGTCGGCGGGGTCCGTGACCTGGCTGTTCTCCGGGACCATCAGCGAGGAGAAGTCGTCCTCCGCCTCGGCGGAGGTGGAGGTGCCGGCCGCGATCATCTCGATGGGCATCCGGCGCCCCATCGCGATCAGCGCGGACACGGCGTTGGAGCCGGCCACGTCGATGTCGCCGCTGAGCAGCGCCGGGATGACGCTGGCGCCGCCCGCGGACGGGCTCAGCTCGACGTCGAGGCCCTGCTCCTCGAAGTACCCCTCGCGGATGCCGTAGGCGAGGAACGAGGCGGGCGTGCCCGCCGTCTCGGACACCACCAGGGTGTCGCCGTCCCCGCCGCCGGAGACGTTCGCCCCCGACAGGTCGCCGCCGTAGTCGGTGCAGGCGGCGGAGCCGAGCACCAGCAGCCCGGCCAGGGCGGCGGCCGTTCCCGTCGTGCGGAGCCGGCGCATCACGCGGCCACCGGTCCGCCGTCGAGGGCGGCGAACAGCTCGCCGCGCAGCCTGCCGAACTCCGGGTCCCGCTTGGTCTCCACCTGGTGCCGCTCGCGCGGCAGGTTCACCGTGACCTCGTGCCCCACGTTCGCCGGGGGCCGCAGGACCAGCACCCGGTCGGCGAGGTAGACCGCCTCGTCGATGTCGTGGGTGACGAACAGCACCGTGATGCCGTACCGCTCCCAGACGGTGAGCAGCAGGTCCTCCAGGCCCGAGCGGGTCTGCGCGTCCACCGAGGCGAACGGCTCGTCCATCAGCAGGATCGAGGGCCGGTACGCCAGCGCCCTGGCGATCGCCACGCGCTGCTGCATGCCGCCCGAGAGCTGCCAGGGGTAACGGTCGCCGCGCCCGGCCAGCCCGACGGCGTCCAGCGCCTCGTCGGTCAGCGCCTCGGCCTCGCGCCGCTCGATGCCCTTGTAGCGGAGCGGGAACGCGACGTTGCGCCGCACGGTCATCCAGGGGAGCAGCGAGCGGCTGTAGTCCTGGAAGACGAAGGCCATGTCCTCGGGCGGGCCGGTGACCTCCCTGCCGCGCAGGGTGATGTGGCCCGAGGTGGAGGGGATCAGGCCGGAGAGGCAGCGCAGCATGGTCGTCTTGCCGCACCCGGACGAGCCCAGGATGCAGACGAACTCGCGGTCGGCGACGCTGAAGGTCAGGTCGGCCACGGCGGGGGCGGCGTGCGGGTCGGGGCCGTAGACCTTCCGCAGGTTCGAGACTTCAAGCATCAGACTTCTCCGGAGACGGTGAGGAGGACGGCGGGGTCGTGGGGGTCTTGGGGCCGGTGCGCGCGGCGCGGCCGGTGCGGGCCGTTCGGGCCGTTCGGGACTCGGCGGCATGCCCGCGGGACCCGCGGTGCCAGGCCAGGACCCGGCGCTCCACGCGCAGGAAGAGCCAGTTGAGGACGTAGCCCAGGACGCCGAGCAGGATGATGCCGGTCCACATCTCGGGGATGGCGAACGAGCGCTGCTGCTCCAGGACGAAGTAGCCGAGGCCGTTGCTGCTGGCGACCATCTCGGAGACCACCATGAGGATGATGGCGATGGCCAGGCTGGTGCGCATCCCGGCGAAGATGCGGGGGCTCGCGCCCGGCAGGATGATCCGGGTGACGCGGGCGGAGAGCGGGATCTGGTAGGAGCGCGCCATGTCGAGCTGCTGTGTGTCGACGCCGCGGACGCCGTCGATGGTGTTGAGGAGGATCGGCCAGACCGCGCCCAGCACGATGACGAAGACCTTGGAGCTGTCCCCGGCGCCGAACATCAGCAGCGAGAACGGGATCAGCGCCGGAGCGGGCAGCGCCCTCAGGAACTCGACCACCGGCTCGGCCGCGGTGCGCAACACCCTCGACATCCCCAGCAGCAGCCCCAGGCCGACGCCGATGACGACCGAGAGCGCGTAGCCGCTCAGCATCCTGACCAGGCTCGGCACCAGGTCGCTGCCGACCCGGTCGAAGAGCCACAGCTCGCCGAAGTAGTCGAGGATCTCGCCCAGCGGCGGGAAGTAGAAGCTCTGCGCCCGGTGCGACCACACGCCGTAGCCGACGAGGATGGCGGCGGGCAGGGCGAGTTCGAGCAGGATCCCCAGGGTGCGGCGGCCCGCGCTCCGCCCGTTCCGCCGTTCCGTGCTGGTGCTCGTGGTCACGAGGCCACCTCCAGGCGCTGGGACGGGTGCCACCGCAGCAGGCGGCGTTCGACGGCCTGGAACACGGTGTTGAGGGCCCAGCCGACCAGGCCCGTGACGATGATCAGGGCGTACATGCGGGGGAGGTTCGCGTTGGACTGGGCCACGACGATCGACTGGCCCAGGCCCGGGGCGCCCACGACGAGCTCGGCGGTCACCGCGAGCACCAGCGCGATGGCCGAGGCGATGCGCAGGCCGGTGGCGATGTAGGGGGCGGCGCTCGGCAGCGTGATGCGGAAGAAGCGCGCCCGGGGCGGCAGCCCGTAGCTGCGCGCGGTGTCGTGGATCAGCGGGTCCACGTCCTGCACGCCGTAGATCACCTGGAGGAGGATGGGCCAGAAGGTGACGAAGACGATGAGGAAGACCTTCATCTCCAGGCCGACGCCGTAGACGAGGACGGCCAGCGGGATGAGCGCGACGGAGGGCACGGGGCGGCAGAACTCGATGACCACCCGCGACAGGCGGTACGCCGTCCTGTTCGAGCCGAGCAGGACGCCGATGGGTATCGCCAGCAGGGTGGCGATACCGATGCCGATCGCCCAGCCGCCGAGGGTGCGGCCGATCTCCGTCCACAGCGGGTGGCCGAAGGCCAGCTTGGCCAGCTCCACCCAGGTGTCGGTCATCGGCGGGAACCAGTCCTGCGAGAGGATCTCCAGGCGCGAGCAGAGTTCGAGCACCAGCAGCACGGTGAGCACGCCGGCCACCTTGAGCCCGAGGTCGCGCACCCGCCGGCTGCCGAACGCGCGCCGGAGCCGCCCCTCGGAGACGCCGTCCACCGCCCGAGCCGTCCCCGGCCGGGTGGTTCCGGCCGTTTGAACCCCTTCGAGGCTCATGACACGACAGAGGTAGGTTCGGACCTGCTCATGGCGACTCCTTTGTGCTCGTTCGCGGGTAGCAGGCAAGTTACGGCTTAATTCCGCATACAGCAATACGGGTAGGAGAATTTCCCTCTATAAGAAAAACTGAGGGAAGTGCCATGCGGGTCCGGCGGCGAATGACGGGGCGGCGACGCGCGGGTACCACGTACGGGCGCGTTCCTGGGGAGGGAACGGCCGCGGGCGGCGGCCGGAGCGGCGCGAGCTCGGGAGGCGGCGGTACCGCGATGCCGCGTTGCCGGAGCGGCGCTTCTCGCGGGACGAACCGGGTGAGGGCGGCCCGACGCCGGGGTCAGGTGTTCGCGGCCTGTGCGGGGCCGGGGACGCGGCGGGCCGCGGCCGGGATCAGGTCGGTTCGAGGCCCTGGTTGCGCAGCCAGGTCAGCGGGTCCACGGGCGAGCCGCCGCCGGGCCGGACCTCCAGGTGGAGATGGGGCCCGGTGGAGGTGCCGGAGTTGCCCGAGTAGGCGATGACGGTGCCCGCCTGGACATAGCCGGAGGCGAAGACCGTGCTGTCCAGGTGCGCGTACCAGGTCTCGGTGCCGTCCGGGGCGGTGAGGATCACCATGGTGCCGTAGCTGGAGTGGAACTGCGTCCTGATGTTCCCGTCGGTCACGGCCATCACCGGCGTGCCGTAGGAGACGGGGAAGTCGATGCCGGTGTGGGTGGACATCCAGTTGATGCCGGACTGGCCGTAGTAGGCGCTCAGGCCGTGCTGCTCGACGGGCAGGAAGAACTTCTGCCGGGCCGCCTCCGCCGCGGCGGCCGCGTCGGCGGCGGCCTGCTCCTCGGCCTCCTGCTGCTCCTCCAGGTCGATGCGGCCCTGGGTGCGGCTGGCGCGGTCGGCGTAGTCGTCGACGGCCTCGGTGAGGCCGGTGAGCTGGGTGTCGAACTGCTCGTTCGCCGCGACCTGCTCCACCTCGCCCGGGTCGGGCGCGGCCACCGGCGGCGGCTCCTCCACGGTGTCCGTCTCGGAGACGGTCGCCGCGGCGGCCACCGCGGTCACGCCGAGGACGGCCAGGGAGGGGGCGGCGACGCTGAGGAACGCGGAGCGGCGCCGCGGCGAGGTCCTGCGCCGCCGCCGGCCGTCGGAGCGCTTCGGGGCGGCCGCCCCGGGCTCCTCGTCCGCTTCCTCGTCGGCCGCGTCCTCCGCTTCGCGGGCGGCCCGCGCGTCGTACTCCGGCTCCGCCTGGTGGTCGGCGTCCGTCTGGTGCTCCGGCTCGGCCTGGTGGTCGGCGTCTGCCTGGTACCCCGGCTCGGCCTGGTAGTGGGGCTCGGCCCGGTACCCGGACCCCGCCTGGTGCTCCGGTTTGGCCTGGTAGTCCGCCTCGGCCCGGTGGTCGGCGTCTGCCTGGTACCCCGGCTCGGCCTGATAGTGGGGCTCGGCCCGGTACCCGGGCTCCGCCTGGTACTCCGGTTTCGCCTGGTGGTCGGCGTCCGCCTGGCGCCCAGGCTCCGCCTGATAGTGGGGCTCGGCTTGGTACCCCGGCTCCGCCTGGTACTGGGGCACGGCCTGGTAGTCCGCCTCGGCCCGGAACTCCGGTTCGGCCTGGTAGTCGGCGTCTACCCGGTACTCCGGTTCGGCTCGGTACTGCGGCTCGGCCTGGTACCCAGGCTCCGCCTGATAGCCGACGTCGGCCTGGGACTCCGGTTCGGCCTGGTAGTCGGCGTCTACCCGATACTCCGGCTCCGCCTGATAGCCGACGTCGGCCCGGTACCCCGCCTCGGCCTGGTACTCCGGCTCATGCTGCGCGCCCTGCGCGCCTTGCGTGGGGAGTCCCCCGGAGAGGGCCGCCTCGGGCTGGAATCCGGAGAACCCGGTGCCATAGCCCTGCGCGTACGCCTCGCCGCCGTACCCGTCCGCGTAACCCGCGGCGCCGCCCGCCCCGCCGAATCCGGCCTCCGCGTAGCCGTAGCCGTGCGCGGGGGTCTCGTGGAAATCCGTGGGGGCGTAGCCCGCGGCGCCGCTGGGGTCCCATCCGCCGGTCGCGCCGTACCCGGCCTGGCCGTACCACTCGCCGCCGACCTGCTGTGCCTGCGCGGCGGCCCACGCCTGCGCGTCGTACGACTCGTAGGAGCCGTAGGGATCGAGTGCCTCGTATCCGGTGTAGGAGTCGAAGCCGGAGACGTCCGAGGATCCGGAGACTTCCGACAGCAGACGATCGCTCACCGATTACGCCTTTCGGCTCGACGACAGGAGCTGGTTGTGGGGCCAGGCGGCTGCGGTTCGGCGGTGACTGTACCCGGCGGTATGCGGCGGCGACAATCTTTCGCGGCTTGTTCGCGGGTTTCGAGGCACCTGAAACGGGCAATAGGCCGCCTTTCGACGGGTGTTGCCATCGTTGCGGCACGATGTGTTCGATAATAGTTCGAATTCCTTGAGCCCCTCCCCTCCCGTGCTTTCCGGCTCGGCCGCCGTGGCCGCGGGGTAGCGTGCGGGATCGTGGGGTCAACGGTCGTTAACGGCGTTTGGGAGGCTGGGATGGGTGTATCGGGTCCGATTCGCGTGGTGGTGGCCAAGCCGGGGCTCGACGGCCATGACCGGGGGGCGAAGGTGATCGCCCGCGCGCTGCGCGACGCGGGCATGGAGGTCATCTACACGGGGCTGCACCAGACCCCGGAGCAGATCGTGGACACCGCGATCCAGGAGGACGCCGACGCCATCGGCCTCTCCATTCTCTCGGGCGCGCACACCACGCTCTTCGCCCGCGTCATCGAGCTGCTGAAGGAGCGGGACGCCTCCGACATCACCGTCTTCGGCGGCGGCATCATCCCGGAGGCCGACATCCCGCCGCTCAAGAAGGCGGGCGTCGCCGCGATCTTCACGCCGGGTGCCTCCACGGGCGAGGTGGTCGACTGGGTCCGCCGCTCGCTCTCCGGGCGGCGGGAGCCTGAGGACCCCACTGTGACGGGACTCACCACGGAGGTGTGACCCAGTAATTTCTAAGGCCACGGGACGCCCGGATACGCTCGTCTCCGGACATGCCGCGTGCTTTCGGCGATTGCCTGGCAACGCGGCCACGCGGCACGCCCACGCTGCTAACGAACCGCGAGAACACGATTGAGGGACGGACGCGTGGACCTGTTCGAGTATCAGGCGAGGGACCTCTTCGCCAAGCACGGCGTACCGGTGCTGGCCGGCGAAGTCATCGACACACCGGAGGCGGCGCGCGAGGTGACCGAGCGGCTCGGCGGTCGGGCGGTCGTCAAGGCGCAGGTCAAGACCGGTGGCCGCGGCAAGGCGGGCGGCGTCAAGCTCGCCTCCGACCCCGAGGACGCCGTCGCCAAGGCCGGCGCCATTCTGGGGATGGACATCAAGGGCCACACGGTGCGCCGCGTGATGCTGGCCGAGACGGCGGACATCGCGGAGGAGTACTACGTCTCCTTCCTCCTGGACCGCACCAACCGCACGTTCCTCGCGATGGCCTCCGTCGAGGGCGGCGTGGAGATCGAGGAGGTCGCGGTCAGCAACCCGGAGGCGCTGGCCAAGATCCCGGTGGACGCCATCGAGGGCGTGACCGAGGAGAAGGCCAGGGAGATCACCGAGGCGGCCCGCTTCCCCGCCGAGGTCGCCGACCAGGTGGTCGAGGTCCTCCAGAAGCTGTGGAAGGTCTTCATCGCCGAGGACGCGCTGCTGGTGGAGGTCAACCCGCTGGTCAAGACCGCCGAGGGCCGTGTCATCGCGCTGGACGGCAAGGTGTCCCTGGACGCCAACGCCGAGTTCCGCCAGCCGGACCACGCGGCCCTGGAGGACAAGGCCGCCGCCAACCCGCTGGAGGCCGCGGCCAAGGAGCGCGGGCTCAACTACGTCAAGCTCGACGGCGGAACCGTCGGCATCATCGGCAACGGCGCGGGCCTCGTGATGAGCACCCTCGACGTCGTCGCCTACGCGGGCGAGAAGCACGGCGGCGTGAAGCCGGCCAACTTCCTGGACATCGGCGGCGGCGCGTCGGCCGAGGTGATGGCGAACGGCCTGGAGATCATCCTGGGCGACCCGGAGGTCAGGTCCGTCTTCGTCAACGTCTTCGGCGGCATCACCGCGTGCGACGCGGTGGCGAACGGCATCGTCCAGGCCCTGGCGCTGCTGAAGACCAAGGGCGAGGACGTCAACAAGCCCCTCGTCGTCCGGCTCGACGGCAACAACGCCGAGCTGGGCCGCAGCATCCTGACCGACGCGGACCACCCGCTCGTCGAGCAGGTGGACACCATGGACGGAGCGGCCGACCGCGCCGCCGAGCTGGCCGCGAAGTAAGCCGCGAACCGAAGGACAACGAAACAGCCATGGCTATCTTCCTCACCAAGGAGAGCAAGGTCATCGTCCAGGGGATGACCGGCTCAGAAGGACAGAAGCACACCCGGCGCATGCTGGCGTCGGGCACCAACATCGTCGGCGGCGTCAACCCCCGCAAGGCGGGTCAGTCCGTCGACTTCGACGGCACCGAGATCCCGGTCTTCGGCTCCGTCGGTGACGCGGTCGAGGCCACGGGCGCCGATGTGACGGTGATCTTCGTGCCGGAGAAGTTCACGAAGTCCGCGGTCGTCGAGGCGATCGACGCGGAGATCCCGCTGGCCGTCGTGATCACCGAGGGCATCGCGGTGCACGACACCGCCTCGTTCTGGGCGCACGCGCAGAACAAGGGCAACAAGACCCGCCTCATCGGGCCCAACTGTCCGGGCCTGATCACCCCCGGCCAGTCCAACGCGGGCATCATCCCGGCCGACATCACCAAGCCGGGCCGCATCGGCCTGGTCTCCAAGTCCGGCACGCTGACCTACCAGATGATGTACGAGCTGCGGGACATCGGCTTCAGCACGTGCGTCGGCATCGGCGGCGACCCGGTCATCGGGACCACGCACATCGACGCGCTGGCCGCGTTCGAGGCGGACCAGGACACCGACCTGATCGTGATGATCGGTGAGATCGGCGGCGACGCGGAGGAGCGCGCCGCCGCCTTCATCAAGGAGAACGTCACCAAGCCGGTCGTCGGCTACGTGGCGGGCTTCACGGCGCCCGAGGGCAAGACGATGGGCCACGCCGGCGCGATCGTCTCCGGCTCCTCCGGCACCGCGCAGGCCAAGAAGGAGGCGCTGGAGGCCGCCGGCGTCAAGGTCGGCAAGACGCCGTCCGAGACGGCCCGCCTGGCCCGCGAGGCCCTGGCCGCCTCCTGACCCCTCCCCTCCCC
>NZ_LAVK01000298.1 GCF_001083795.1 Streptomyces sp. SBT349 | reverse complement strand
CAGATTTGTAAAAGAGACGGGGGGGCATGTGCGCGGGGGGCGTCTGCCCCGGTTGTGCCTGGCCTGGTTGTGCCTGCCACTGTTCGCTCGGCTCGGCGCCCTGGTACGGGTTCTGCTGCTGGTACCCCGGCTGCTGATACGGGTTCGACCACGGGGGGTTGGGCTCGCCCCCCGGCTGCGGTTCTCCTGCCCTCATGCGCGTGACCCTACGGCCCCGCGCCGTGCCGGACCACGTCGGCCAGGGGTATTGCTACGCACCTGCGACTTACCCGTTGGTAACCTGTGTTCATGACCGACAGCCAGCCGTCCATCGGTGAACTCCTCGCCGCCACCGTCCCGATGGTCCGCACCCTCGGCCTGGAAGTCCAGGAGGCGGGCGCGGACCGCGCGGTGGTGCGGCTCCCGGACCAGCCCGCCTTCCACAACCACATCGGCGGCCCGCACGCGGGGGCGATGTTCACGCTGGCCGAGTCCGCGAGCGGCGCCGTCGTGCTGGCCGCGTTCGGCGACCGGCTCGCGAGCATGGTGCCGCTGGCCGTGCGCGCCGAGATCGCCTACCGGAAGGTGGCCCGCGGCCCGGTCACGGCCACCGCCGTCCTCGGCCGTCCCGCGGCCGACGTGCTCGCGGACCTGGACGCCGGGCTGCGCCCCGAGTTCCCCGTGTCCGTCTCCGTGCGGCGCGAAGACGGCGCCGTGACCGCGGAGATGACCGTCGAGTGGATGCTCAGGCCCCACGGCTGAACGGCGCGGCGGGCGTCAGCCCGAGGCCAGCAGGAGGGTGCCGGCCACGGCCAGGCCCGCGCCCGCCGCCTGCACGGCCCGCAGCCGCTCGCGCAGCACGCCCCTGGCCGCCACCGCCGTGACCACCGGGTCGAGGGCGGCCAGCGAGGCGGCCACGGTGACCGGGCCCATGCCCACGGCCAGCGCGTACGTCGCATTGGCGGCGACATCCGCCAGGCCGACGAACGTCAGCCCGGGCAGCGCCGCGACCAGCGCCTTCCGCCCGCCCTCGGGCAGCACCCGCACGCCCCGCCGCGCCGCGGCGCACAGGGCGGCCCCGCCGGTCGCCAGATTGCAGACGCGCTGGACGAACAGCGCGAGGAACAGCCCGTTCAGCGAGGTGGACGCCTCGGCGATCAGCGCGAGCACCGCGCCGAACCCGAGGGCGGCGAACAGCGCGTACCCCACCGTCTCGCGCGGCACGGCCGCGCCGCCGATCCGCGGTCCGCCCGCGAGCACGACGCCGGTGAAGACGACGAGCAGGCCCGCCAGTTGGGTGGAGCCCGGCCGTTCGCCCAGCAGCAGCGCGAAGCCGATCGGCACCACCACCGCGGTCGCGGCCAGCGGCGAGACGACGCCCATCGGCCCCAGCGCCAGCGCGTGGTAGAAGGCGAGGAGCGCCACCGGGCCTATGGCGCCCGCGGCCACGGCGAACCAGAGCCGGGGGCCCGCCTCGCTCCAGGCGCCGGTGGCCACCACGACCGCGCCGAGCGCGAGGGCGGCCAGCGCCTGCGAGGCGACGACGACGGTCAACGCGGGGATGCGCCGGGTCAGCAGGCCCCCGCCGAAGTCGGCCAGGCCCCACAGCAGGCTCGTGATCAGGGCCAGGGCAACCATGGGGCACCTCGCAGCGCGACGGGACCACACGGTCGGTACAGTGTGGTGAACGATCGGGTCCAGTGCAGAGTAGTGCAACGGAGTGGACTCGCGGTACATCATATTGACCGGGACGGTGTCCCAGGCCGTGCGGAAGGCGCCCGTGACCGACCTCGACCAGCTCACCCAGTCGCTCGCCCGGAATCTCAGGCGCCTCCGTGCCGACCGCGGCCTGACCCTCGACGCGCTCGCGGCCAGGGCCGGGGTGAGCCGCGGGATGCTGATCCAGATCGAGCAGGCGAGGACCAACCCCAGCGTGGGGACGGTGGTGAAGGTGGGTGACGCGCTCGGCGTCAGCGTCGCGACCCTGCTGGAGGCCGACCGGCCTCCCACGGTCCGGGTGGTCCCTCCCGCGGAGGCGGTCAGGCTCTGGTCCACCGAGGCGGGCAGCCACAGCACGCTGCTGGCGGGCACCGAGTCGCCGGGACCGCTCGAACTGTGGCGGTGGCGGCTGATGCCGGGGGAGGGGCACGAGTCCGACCCGCACCCGGCGGGCACCACGGAGCTGGTGCACGTCACCGAGGGCGTGCTCACGCTCCGCGTGGACGGGGCCGACCACCCGCTGCCCGCCGGGACGTCGGCCGTCTTCGGCTCGCATGTCCCGCACGGGTACCGGAACGAGGGCCGGGAGCCGGCCGGGCTGACCATGGCCGTCTCCGTCCCGGCGGCCTCGCCCTGACCTGCCCGCACCGGCCCGCCCGCACCGGCGTTCCGGGGCGCCCCGGGGGTGTCGTGGCCTGCTGGTACGGTGCGAAGATGCGCGCCCCCCTCGGCGACTTCGCCGACGTCCGTACCGCCCCCGAGGCCCTCGACCTGCTCCCCGCTCCCGTGGCCGACGCGGTCCGCGCCTGGTCGGGACCCGTGCCCGCCGACCACCTGGTCTTCGTGGACAGCGACCCCGCCGTGGCCGACACCGCCGACTTCGTCGCCGCGCACGGGAGCGAGCTGCTGTCCGCCTCGGCCAACTGCGTGGTGGTGGTGGGGAAGCGGGCCGGGGAGACGCGGCTGGCCGCCTGCGTGGTGCCCTCCAGCGCCCGCGTCGACGTCAACGGCACGGTCCGTCGCCATCTCGGCGTCCGGAAGGCCTCGTTCGCACCGCACGACGTCGCCGTCGGCGAGAGCGGCATGGAGTACGGCGGGATCACCCCCCTCGGCCTGCCCGGCGGGTGGCCGCTGCTCATCGACGCCGCCGTGACCGACCTGCCCTACGTGCTGATCGGCAGCGGACGCCGCCGCGGCAAGCTGATCGTGCCCGGCAAGGCGCTGCTCCAACTGCCGGGCGCCGAGGCCGTCGAGGGCCTCGGTCGCTGACCGGGGGTCGCTGAGCCCCGGCCCGGCTGCCGGGCCCCCGCGGGCGCTGCGGTGGAACGCCCTAGGGTCTGTCCGGCGGATCTTCGTGGATGGCGAGCGGCTCCCCCAGCCTGACGGCTGGGAGGTGCCCCCAATGCGGTGCATCGCTGGGCCCCTCCTGCCCGTTGGCGGGCAAGGAGGGAACCGGGTCGCCCCTCGTACGTGGGGGCACCTCCCGGACGGAGTCTGGGGGAGTACGTGGGCGATTCGGTAACGCGGCGAGGTTCCCCCAGGCCCTTCGGGGCCTGGGAGGTACCCCCATCCGCCGGCGTCGGGAGCCCGCGAGGATTCGCCGGACAGGCCCTAGTCGAGCTGTTCCCGCAGCCAGCTCTCCACGCCGCCGACGTGGGCCGCCGCCGCGGCGCGTGCCGCCTCGGGGTCCCTGGCCTGGAGCGCCTGGAAGATCCGCCGGTGCTCGTGGCGCGTGCGGTCGAACGCCCCCTCCTCCTGGTAGCCGCGCCAGACGCGGGCGCGGACCGTCCGCGAGGAGAGCCCCTCCAGGATCGCCGCGAGCGTGAGGTTCCCGGTGGCGGCGGCCACGGCCCGGTGGAAGTCCAGGTCGTGGGCGATGATCTCGCCCGGGTCCTCGGTCGCGTACATCGCCGTCAGGTGCGTCTCGACCTCGGCCAGCTGCTCAGGGTTGATCCGCGCCGCCGCGAGCGCCGCCGCCGTCGCCTCCAGGGCCCGCCTGATCTCCAGCAGTTCGACCACCTGCGGGCCGCGCGAGAGGTCGGCCACCACGCCGAGCGTCTCCAGCAGGTCGGACGCCTCCAACTGCGTCACATAGATGCCCGAGCCGTGCCGCGCCTCCAGCACGCCCAGGACGGTCAGGGCCCGGATGGCCTCCCGCATGGAGCTGCGGGACATCCCCAGCCTGACCGCGAGCTCCCGCTCGGTCGGCAGCCGCTGCCCCGGCTCCAACTGACCGTCCACGATCAGAGCCTTGAGCTGCTCGATGGCGCGTTGCGTCACCGTCCCCCTGGCCGGGGTGCTGCGCTCCACGGTGTCCTCCGATGTCATGAGGTGCGGCAGTCTATCCACTGATTGGCCGGACCACTTGCCCGAAATTTGGGTTCCGGACGCTCCTGGGGGGTGACGGGAGGCAAATTGGTCTGATAATTAGTGGCCTCGCGGCAAAGGCGGGGCGTCGGCCCCGAGTTGCGCAACACCCCCTCGACAAGGAGAGCCGTAGGCATGGCTGGTCAGTCACTCGGGCAGACAACGCGCACGATGCGGGCGGTGGCGGCGATGACCGTGGCCGCCACGGCCGTGCTCCTCAGCGCGTGCGGCAGCACGTCGGACTCCGGATCGGACGGCGGCGGCGGCGACAACGGCCAGGAGTCGGCCGACGGGCCGGTCGGCGTCGTTCTCCCGTTGCTGACCTCGCCGTTCTGGCAGGCGTACAACGAGTACGTGCCGCAGATGGCCGACTCCGAGGGCGTCGACGCCATGGACACGATCAACTCGGACAACGACTCGGCCCAGCAGATCACCGACATCAACAACCTGCTCAACCAGAACGTGGCCGGCCTCGTCGTCGCCCCGCTGGACAGCGCCGCCATCGCCGCCGCCCTCGACCAGGCGGAGCGCCGTGGCGTCCCGGTCGTCGCCGTGGACGTCGCCCCCGAGTCGGGCCAGGTGGAGATGATCGTCCGGGCCAACAACGTCGCCTACGGCGAGATGGCCTGCGACTACCTCGGCGAGCAGGTCGGCGAGGGCAAGGTGGTCCAGATCATGGGCGACCTCTCGTCCGTCAACGGCCGCGAGCGCTCCGAGGCGTTCCGTGCCTGCGCCGCCGAGAAGTACCCGGACCTGGAGGTCCTGGAGATCCCGGCCGACTGGGAGTCCGACAAGGCCGCGGCCCAGCTGGACACGCTGCTCAACGCGAACCCCGACATCCAGGGCATCTACATGCAGGCGGGCGGCGTGTACCTGGCGCCCACCCTCCAGACCCTGCGCAGCAAGGACATGCTCCACCCGGCCGGGGAGGAGGGGCACATCACCATCGTCTCCAACGACGGCATCCCGCAGGAGCTTGAGGCGATCCGCTCGGGCGAGATCGACGCCACGGTCTCCCAGCCCGCCGACTCCTACGCGCAGTACGGCATGTACTACATCCGCGCGGCGATGGCGGGCGAGACGTTCGAGCCGGGGCCGACCGACCACGGGTCCACCATCGTCGAACTGCCCAACGGCCTGCTGGAGGACCAGCTGCCCGCCCCCCTGGTCACCCGCGAGAACGTGGACGACCCCGAGCTGTGGGGCAACTCGCGCTGATGACCGTCCCACCACAGGACCCGGCCGCCGAGCCCGCCGCCGAGCCCGCCGCCGCGCAGGGCCGCCCGCTCACGGAGGCGCACGGCATCGTCAAGCGCTACGGCCCCGTCACCGCCCTGCGGGACGGCCGGCTGACCGTGCTGCCGGGGGAGTCCCACGCCCTGGTCGGCAGGAACGGCGCGGGCAAGTCCACCCTGGTCTCCGTCCTCACCGGGCTCCAGGCCGCCGACGAGGGCACGGTCCTCTTCGACGGCGAGCCCGCCCCGCCGCTGGGCGACCGCGACGCCTGGCGCCGGAGGGTCGCCTGCGTCTACCAGAAGCCCACCGTCGTGCCGGAACTGACCGTCGCGGAGAACCTGTTCATCAACCGGCAGCCGCTGCGCCGCGGCCTCATCAGCTGGCGCGGGCTGTACGAGCAGGCCGCCGAGCTGCTCGACACCTGGGCGGTGCGGGTCGACCCCAGGGCCCGCACCGCGGACCTCTCCGTCGAGAGCCGCCAGATGGTGGAGATCGCCCGCGCGCTCTCCTTCGGCGCGCGGTTCATCATCCTGGACGAGCCGACCGCCCAGCTCGACAAGCGGGAGATCGAGCGGCTCTTCGCCCGCATGCGGGAGCTCCAGCGGTCGGGCGTGACGTTCCTCTACATCTCGCACCACCTCCAGGAGGTGTACGAGGTCTGCCAGACGGTCACCGTGCTGCGGGACGCGCGCTGGATCACCACCGCGCCCGTCGCGGACCTGTCCCGTTCCGCGCTGGTGGAGGCCATGACCGGCGAGGCCGTCCTCGCCCGCGGCGACGTGCGGCCCGCTCCCGCGGCCGACGCGCCCGAGCGGCTCTCCGCCCGCGGCCTGTCTGGCCCGGCCTACGCCGACATCGACCTGACCGTGCGCCACGGCGAGGTCGTCGGCCTCGCCGGGAGCAGCGGCAGCGGCAAGGTCGAGCTGGCCGAGACCTTCGCCGGGCTGCACACCCCCGACTCCGGGAGCGCCGAGGTCGAGGGCGTGCCGCTGAGGTTCGGCGACGTGAGCGCCGCGCTGCGGGCGGGCGTCGGATGCGTGCCGCGGGACCGGGACGAGCAGGGCGCCGTCCCCGGCATGTCCATCGGCGACAACACCACCATGACCGTGCTGGGCCGCCTCGGCCGCTGGGGGTTCGTCGGCCAGAAGCGGAAGCGGGCCCTGGCGAACGAGCTGATCGAACGCCTCGACGTCCACGCCCAGGGCCCCGAGCAGCCGGTGTCCGACCTGTCCGGCGGCAACGCGCAGAAGGTCGTCATGGCCCGCGCCATGGCCTCCGACCCCCGGCTGCTGGTGCTGATCAACCCCACCGCGGGGGTGGACGTGAAATCCAAGGAGTCACTGCTCGCCCGCGTCGACACCACGCGGGACAGCGGCGTCGGCGTGCTGCTGGTCTCCGACGAACTGGACGACCTGCGGCACTGCGACCGCGTGCTGGTCCTCTTCCACGGCCGGATCGTCACCGAGTACGCGGCCGGCTGGAGCGACAACGAGCTGATCTCATCGATCGAAGGAGTGGACCGTGGCTGACACCAGGACACCGTCGGCAGCGGGGCACCCCGCCGCGGCGTCCCGCGGGCCGAGGACCGCGGCGGTGCTGTCGCGCAACTCGCCGCTGTGGCGGCGGATGCGCGAACTGGCCCTGATGCCCGCCCTGTTGCTGCTTGTGGTGCTGGGCTCGTTCACCAACGACACCTTTCTGACCGAGCGGAACATCATCTCCATCCTCGGGGCCTCGGCCGCGCTGGCGATGGTCGTGCTCGCCGAGTCGCTGGTGCTGATCACCGGCAAGTTCGACCTGTCGCTGGAGTCGGTGGTGGGAATCGCCCCCGCCCTCGGGGCGCTGCTGGTGCTGCCCGCCGCCCAGGCCGGCTTCGGCGCCGAACTCCCCGTGGCCCTGGGCATCGTGGCCATCCTGCTCGTCGGCGCGGGCGTCGGCGCGGTCAACGGCCTGCTCGTGGTGAAGCTCCGGCTCAACGCCTTCATCGTGACCCTCGCCATGCTGATCATCCTGCGCGGCCTGCTGGTCGGCGCCACCGAGGGCCAGACCCTGTTCGGCATGCCCGAGGCGTTCTTCACGCTGGCCACCACCACCTTCCTGTCCGTCCCCGCCTCCGTGTGGCTGGCCGCCGCCGCGTTCGCCACGGCCGGGCTGATGCTCAAGTACCACCGGTGGGGCCGCGCCCTGTACGCCATCGGCGGCAACCAGCAGGCGGCGCGCGCGGCGGGCATCCGCGTCGACCGGGTCATGCTCGCCGTCTTCGTCATCGCCGGCGTCCTCGCCGCCGTCGGAGGGCTGATCCAGACCGGCTACGTCGGCGCGATCAACTCCAACCAGGGCGAGAACATGATCTTCACCGTGTTCGCCGCCGCGGTGATCGGCGGCATCAGCCTGGACGGCGGCAAGGGCAGCATGCTCGGCGCGCTCACCGGCGTGCTGCTGCTCGGGGTGGTGCAGAACCTGCTGACCCTGGCCCAGGTCTCGTCGTTCTGGATCCAGGCGATCTACGGCGGCATCATCCTCCTGGCGCTCATGATCGCCCGGGTCACCACCGGCCGGGCACAGGACTGAGGGGCGCCGCCATGTCACGCAATCACCCGCGCGTCACCGCCGCGCACACCTACGACATCCGCTTCCCCACCTCGCGCGAGCACGACGGCTCCGACGCGATGAACCCCGACCCCGACTACTCCGCCGCGTATGTCGTGCTCTCCACCGACGCGGACGACGGGCTGACCGGCCACGGCTTCGCGTTCACCATCGGGCGCGGCAACGACGTCCAGGTGGCCGCCATCGAGGCGCTGCTCCCCTATGTCGTCGGCCGCGGGGTCGAGCAGCTGTGCGCCGACCCGGGATCGCTCAGCCGCGACCTGATCGGCGACAGCCAGCTGCGATGGCTCGGCCCCGAGAAGGGCGTCATCCACATGGCGGTCGGGGCCGTCGTCAACGCCGTCTGGGACCTGGCGGCCAAGCGGGCCGGGAAGCCGCTGTGGCGGCTGCTGGCGGACGCGGATCCCGCCTGGCTCGTCTCCCAGGTGGACTTCCGCTACCTCACCGACGCCCTCACCCCCGAGGACGCCCTCGCCCTCCTGCGGCGCGGGCGGAGCGGCGCCGCCGAGCGGACCGAGCGGCTGCTGCGCGACGGCTACCCCGCCTACGCCACCTCCCCCGGGTGGCTCGGCTACTCCGACGACAAGCTCACCCGGCTGGCCAGGGCGGCCGTCGCCGACGGCTTCACCCAGATCAAGCTGAAGGTCGGCGCCGACCTCGACGACGACATCAGGCGCTGCCGCGCCGCCCGCGCGGCCGTCGGCCCCGACGTCAGGATCGCGATCGACGCCAACCAGCGCTGGGACGTGCCCCAGGCGGTGGCCTGGACGAACGCGCTCGCCGAGTTCCAGCCGTACTGGATCGAGGAGCCCACCAGCCCGGACGACGTCCTGGGCCACGCGACGGTGCGCAAGGCCGTCGCCCCGATCCGCGTCGCCACCGGCGAACACGTCCAGAACCGCGTCGTGTTCAAGCAGCTGCTCCAGGCCGGGGCCATCGACATCCTCCAGATCGACGCCGCCCGGGTCGCCGGCGTCAACGAGAACCTCGCCATCCTCCTGCTGGCCGCCGCGTTCGACGTGCCCGTCTGCCCCCACGCGGGTGGCGTCGGGCTGTGCGAACTGGTCCAGCACCTCTCGATGTTCGACTACGTCGCGCTGTCCGGGACCACCGAGGACCGGGTCATCGAGTACGTCGATCACCTGCACGAGCACTTCGCCCACCCGGTCGGGATCCGGAACGGCCACTACCTGGCACCCCTCGCGCCCGGAGCCTCGGCCGAGATGCTGCCCGCGTCGCTGGCCGAGTTCGCCTACCCGGACGGTCCGTTCTGGACGGCGGACCGCGCGGCGTCCGCGCCCCCGCGATCCGCCCCGGCCACCGCACCGCCGCCCTAGCACTCCCCCCACACCCAGG
>NZ_LAVK01000297.1 GCF_001083795.1 Streptomyces sp. SBT349 | reverse complement strand
GTGTTCCCCGGCCCACCCCCACACGAAAGGTGACAGCGCGGCATGTGCGGTCTGACCGGTTGGGTCGCCTACGACACCGACCTCACCGAACACCCCGACGTCGTGGACGCGATGACGGCCACCATGGCCTGCCGCGGCCCGGACGAGTCCGGTACCTGGATCGGGCCGCACGCCGCGCTCGGCCACCGGCGCCTGGCGGTCATCGACCTGCCCGGCGGCGCGCAGCCGATGCGGGCACACACCCCGGACGGCCCCGTCGTCCTCGTCTACAGCGGCGAGACCTACAACTTCACCGAACTCCGCGACGAACTGCGCCGCAAGGGGCACCACTTCGGGACCGCCAGCGACACCGAGGTCGTGCTGCGCGGCTACCTGGAGTGGGGCGACGGCGTCGCCGACCACCTGCTCGGCATGTTCGCCCTCGCCCTCTGGGACGGCCGCACGGACGAGCTGGTCATGATCCGCGACCGCCTCGGCGTCAAACCGATCGTCTACTACCCGACCCGCGACGGCGTCCTGTTCGGCTCGGAGCCGAAGGCCGTGCTGGCCCACCCGCGGGCCCGCGCGGTGGTCGACACCGCCGGGCTGCGGGAGCTGACCGCGCTCACCATGGCCCCCGGCTGGACGCTGTGGAAGGACATGCGCGAGGTCGAGCCCGGCACCGTCGTCACCGTCGGCCGCGGCGGCATCAGGACGCGGACCTACTGGAGGCTGGAGGCCAGGCCGCACACCGACGACCTGGAGACGACGCTGGCCACGGTCCGCGAGCTGATGACGGACATCGTCCACCGCCAGCTCGTCGCCGACGTCCCCCGCTGCGTGCTGCTCTCCGGCGGCCTCGACTCCAGCGCCGTCACCGGCCTCGCCGCGCCCCACCTGGCCGGGGCGGGGGAGCGGCTGCGGACGTTCTCGGTGGACTTCGTCGGCCGCGAGGAGAGCTTCAGGGCCGACCGGAACTGGGCCGCCGCGGACACCCCGTTCATCCGCGACGTGGTGGACCGGGTCGGCTCCGACCACCGGTTCATCACGCTCAAGGCGTCCGAGATGACCGATCCCGCGGTGCGGCGCGCGGTGATCGCGGCCCGGGACATCCCCGTCGGCCTCGGGGAGCAGGACTCCTCGCTCTACCTGCTGTTCCAGGCGATCCGCGCCACCTCCACGGTGGCGCTGTCCGGCGAGGCGGCGGACGAGGTCTTCGGCGGCTACCGCTGGTTCCACGACCCCGCCGCGGTCCGCGCCCACACCTTCCCCTGGCTCGCCTTCCGCAGCCCGATGAGCACCGACCGGGCCTCCGTGCTCCATCCCGACCTGCGCGAACGGCTCGACCTCGACGCCTACGTGGCCGACCAGTACGCGACCGCGCTGGCCGCCGTCGACCACCTGGAGGGGGCCGACGAGTCCGAGCGGCGGATGCGGGCGATCAGCCATCTGCATCTGACGCGGTTCGTCCGGATGCTGCTGGACCGCAAGGACCGGGTGTCGATGGCGGTCGGCCTCGAAGTGCGGGTCCCCTTCTGCGACCACCGGCTGGTCGAGTACGTCTACAACGCGCCCTGGTCGCTGAAGACCTTCGACGGCAGGGAGAAGAGCCTGCTGCGGCACGCCACCGCGCACGTGCTGCCGGAGTCGGTGCGCGACCGGCTCAAGAGCCCCTACCCCTCCACCCAGGACCCCGGGTACGCGACCGCCCTCCAGCAGCAGGCCAGGGATGTCCTCGGCGAGCGGAACCACCCGGTGTTCACGGTGGTCGACCGCGCCTGGCTCGCCGCCGCCGTCGACCGGGACCTCACCATGCCCGGCGGCACCCGCCGCGGCATCGACCGGGTGCTGGACTTCGCCCACTGGATCGACCTCTACCGGCCCGAGCTGACGCCCTAGCCGGCAGCGCGGATCCCCCGGGGCCCGTCCCGTTCACCGCAGGCGGCGCGACGACCTGACCGGGAGAAGGACGCAGTCGCCGCACAACGGCCCCCGGCGATCCGGCGCGGCGCGGTAGATGAGGCAGCAACTGCGCCGCAGGAAGCGGCCGTCGTCCGCCGCGCCGCCCGCCCCCCGCAGCGGTGGGCGGGCCATCAGCGCCGCCGTCGCGGCCCGGACCTGCTCGGCCAGGCCGGGCCGGGCCGCGGCGACCAGGGCGGCGGCGCCGTGCACGGCGGAGGCCACGTTGCCCCACAGCACCCGCGGGGACACGCGCAACGAACCGAAGGCCGCGGTCAGTTCGCCGACCGGCCCGTCCGCCACGCAGGCGTGCAGCAGCTCCGCGGGGCGTGCCGCTCCGGCCGGGGCGCCGTGGACGGCGTCCAGCGCGACCGACAGCGGAACGGGGCCGCCCAGCACCGGCTGCCACCACAGCCCGTCGAGGGACGCCGCCAGGCGACGGCGGTGGGCGACCGCCAGCGCGAGGGCGGGGGAGACCAGCCGCGCCGCCAGCCCCAGGTGCGCCACGGAGGCGGCCACCGTGAACTCGACGGATGCCGCGGGGTCCGGCCCGCCGCCCTGGGCGGCGGCCAGCCCGGCGCGGACCGCGGCCACGCGGGCCCCCAGGGCCTCCGGCTCCCGCCCCAGTTCGGCCAGGGACCGCCACGGCGGGCCGGGGGCCGCCCCGGCCGGATGCGCCCGCGCCGCGAAGAACGGGCCGAACGCGGCGAGGTCCTCCACCGCCGCGCGGCCGTCCAGCGCGGCGGGACTCTCGGGCAGGGGGTCGGCGTCCATCCCCCCATGATGCGCGACACCGGGGCGCCCGAAGGGACGGCCGACCGCCCCCACGAGGCCAGGGGCCGTTTCCCCGCCGGGAAACGGCCCCTGATCCAGGTGGTGACGCGGGTGGGCGACTCAGGCGGTGCCGGTCACGCGCCCTCGCCGCCGGTGTGCAGCAGGACGTTGGCGGTGTCCGCGGGAACGCCGGTGAGCACGTCCGCGAGGCCGGAACCGACCAGCGAGGACGCCACATCGGCCGGCGTGGCGGACGGGTTGCCGGCCAGGTACAGCGCCGCGGCGCCGGTCACGTGCGGGGTGGCCATGGAGGTGCCGGAGATGGTGTTCTCCCCGGTGTCACCGGTGTTCCAGGCCGAGGTGATGTCGGTGCCGGGGGCGAAGAGGTCCACCACCGAACCGACGTTGGAGAAGTCCGAGACCGCGTCGGCCTCGGTGCTCGACCCCACCGTGATGGCCGGGGCCACCCGCGCCGGGGAGGTGAGCGACGCGTCCGCGCCGTAGTCGTTCCCCGCCGCGATCGCGTAGGTGATGCCGGCCGCGACGGAGTTCTCCACCGCCGCGTCCAGCGTGGTGTCCACGCCGCCGCCCAGGCTCACGTTGACGACCGAGGGGCCCGAGGCGTTGGCGGTGATCCAGTCCACGCCGCCGACCACGGACTCGGTGGTGCCGGAGCCCGAGTCGTCGAGCACCTTGACGGAGACGATGTCGGCGTTCTTGGCGACGCCGTAGGCGCTGCCCGCCACCGTTCCGGCCACATGCGTGCCGTGGCCCTGCCCGTCGCCGCCGTCGCCTCCGAAGGCGTCGAAGCCGAACGTGGCCCGGCCGCCGAAGTCCTGGTGGCTGTACCGCACACCGGTGTCCAGGATGTAGACGGTGACGCCGGAACCGGCGTCGTCCGGGTACGCGTACGACGCGTCGAGCGGTAGCGCCTCCTGGTCGAGCCGGTCAAGGCCCCAGGACGGCGGGTCGGGCTGGGTCGCGGTGGCGCGCACCGTCTGGTTCTGCGTGACCTCGGCCACCGCCGGGTCGGCGGCGAGTTCGAGCGCCTCCTGCTCGGTCGCCTCGACGGCGAAACCGTTCAGGGCGTGCTCGAAGACGCTGGTCACCTCCGCGTCATAGGTGGCGGCCAGCGCGGTGGCGCTCTCCTCCGCGCTGGTCGAGACGCCGCTGTCGTCGAGGACGACCAGGTAGCTGTCGGGGACGGTGTTCGCGGCTCCGGCGTTGGCGATGGTCCCGGTGGGAACGTCGCCGGCCTGCGCGACACCGGTCAGCGCAACGCCGAGGCCCAGGCTCAGGAGGGCGGCGGTCGCCGCCCCCGCGCTTGTGCGGAGCCGGGTCGGCTTTCGCGTCACTGCCATGGAGAGAGTCCTTACCGTGGGGGGACTGCATGTCGTGCGCATGACATTGAGACGTTCATGGACACCACGCAACGATCTGTCTACGCGCGAAGAAGTGCAACCGTCGACCGCGAAGGTTCACATGATGTCCATAGAGCGGCGGCATTCGGTGAGTTGACGCCCACGGCCGGTGCCCCCGGTCGCCTCCGGCCCCCTCCGATCCGCCAGGTCAGCCCTCGTTCGGGCCCGGGGGAACGGATCTGACGAAGCGGTGACGTCCGCTCGCCCGGCGGCCCATACGACCCGGCCCGCGCCTAGCGTGAAGTGGTGACCGCCCGCAGACTCGCCCCCGACACGGTGGCGGTGGCCCTGGCGCTGCTCCTCTTCGCCGCCTCCGCCGCCGTCGGCGCCGCGGTGAACGGTGACGGTGTGCTGCTGCTCGACTGGCCACCGCTGTTCGCCCGCTGGGAGCCGCACGCGGGGCCCGGCACCCCCGCCGCCCTGCTGCTGGCCGGCCTCGTGGTCCTCTACGGCCCGGCGGTGGCGCTCCGGTTGGCGTGGCGGTGGCTGGGATGGGCGGTGGCGGCCGGTTCGCTGGCCTGGATCACGTCGCTCGCGCTGATCGACGGGTGGCGGCGGGGGGTGACCTGGCGGCTGAGCCACGGGCAGGAGTACCTGACCGCCCTGGACCGCGTCGGCTCCCTCGGTGACTTCCTGCGGACGTTCACCGACCACATCCCGCTCGACTCCCCCGACAACTGGCCCGCGCATGTCGCGGGCCATCCGCCGGGCGCCACCCTGACGTTCGTCCTGCTCGACCGGGTCGGGCTCGCGGGCGGCGGCTGGGCGGCGGCCTTCTGCGTCGCGGCCTCGGCCACCGCCGCCACGGCGGTGCTGGTGACGGTGCGCGCGCTGGCCGGTGAGGAGCCGGCCAGGCGCGCGGCCCCGTTCCTGGTCCTCATGCCGGGGGCGGTCTGGATGGGGGTGTCGGCGGACGGCTACTTCGCGGCCGTGGCCGCCTGGGCGGTGGCGCTGCTGGCGCTGTCGGTGCGCGGCCGGGGAGGGCCCGCGGCGCGGCGGTTCGCCGCCCTGGGCTCCGGGGTGCTGTTCGGTCTGCTGCTGTATCTCTCCTACGGCCTGGTCCTGATGGGCGCCGTGGGGGTCGCGGTGCTGCTGGTGGCGCGGGACGCGCGCCCGCTGCCCTGGGTGGTGCTGGGCGTGGTCCCCTGGGTGGTGGGGTTCACGGCGGCCGGGTTCTGGTGGTTCGACGGCTATGCCACCCTCGTCGACCGCTATCACGCGGGGGCCGGCGGCTACCGGCCGTACGCCTACTTCGTCTGGGCCAACCTGGCCGTCCAGGTGGCGTCGGTGGGCCTCGCGACCGTCGCCGGACTCCGCCGCACCGCCGTGGCGGGCTCCTCCGCGCTGCGTGCGGCACGGGGCCGCCGACCGGCCGGCGGGGAACGCGCGGCGTTGGTGGTCCTGGTGGCCGGGGGAGCGGTGGCGATGCTGGCCGCCGACCTGTCGGGGATGAGCAAGGCGGAGACCGAACGCATCTGGCTGCCGTTCGCCGTGTGGCTGCTGCCCGCGACCGCGCTGCTGCCGCCCGGCCGGGCCCGCTGGTGGCTGACCGCCCAGGCCGCGACCGCCCTGACGGTCAACCACCTCTGGCTCACCCGGTGGTGAGGCGGATGGAGAGGCCGGCGGAGAGGCCGTTGGAGACGATGAGGAGGGAACCCATGGAATCGGCGCGGGGTCAACGGGTCCGGCGACTCCGGGATGTCCGCCTCCCGGAGCGGTTCCGGTCGCGGCTCGGGTTCCGGGCCCGGCTGCACGACGCCCGCACGGCCACCGCCGTCGGCCGCTGGCTGGGCACCGGGGTGGTGGTGTGCTTCGTGACCGGTCTGATCAGCCATGGACTCCAGAGCCCCCCGGACTGGCTGGCGCCCCACCTGCCGACCCGGCCGGTCACCGGCTACCAGGTGTCGCAGGGGCTCCACGTGGGCACCGGGATCGCGCTGGTGCCGTTGCTGCTCGTCAAGCTGTGGACGGTCTATCCGCGGCTGTTCGTCCGGCCGCCGGTGCGGTCGGTGAGGCACGCGGCCGAACGCGCCTCGGTGGCGGTGCTGGTGGCGGCGGCGCTGCTCGAAGTGTTCCTCGGCCTGGTCAACACGGCGCAGTGGTACCCCTGGCCGTTCCCCTTCCGGGCGGTGCACTGGGCGCTGGCCTGGGTGCTGCTCGGCGCGACGCTGCTGCACCTGGCCGTGAAGGCGCCGGAGATCGCCGCGCACTGGCGGCGTTCCCCGGCCGACCCGGACGACCCCGACCGCAGGTCGCTGCTGCGGGGCATGGGCGCCGCGGTGGGGGTGGTGACGCTGGCGACGGCCGGGCAGACGGTCGCGCCGCTGCGCGGGCTCACGCTGCTGGCGCCGCGCCGCCCCGACGGCGCGGCGCAGGGAGTGCCGGTCAACCGCACGGCGGCCCAGGCCGGGGTGGCGGACGTCTCGGCCGCGGCCTGGCGGCTGCGGGTGGCCGGGCCGAGCGGCTACGAACTGTCGCTGGCCGCGCTGAACGGGCTGCCGCAGCACACCGTTCGGCTGCCGATCGCCTGCGTGGAGGGCTGGAGCGCGTCCGCGGACTGGACGGGCGTGCGGCTGCGCGACCTGCTGGAACGCGCCGGGGTCCCCTCCGGGGCCTTCGTGCGCGTGGTGTCGCTCCAGCGGCAGGGCGGCTACCGGGTGTCCGAACTGCCGCCGCGGTACGCCCGGGATCCGCTGACGCTGCTGGCGCTGCGGATCAACGGCGAGGTGCTCTCGCCGGACCACGGCTTCCCCGCCCGGATCATCGCGCCCAACCGGCCGGGGGTGCTCCAGACCAAGTGGGTCGGCGAGATCGAGGTGCTGGCATGAGGGTGACGCGTGGGGTGCTGGGGATCGCCGGGCTGGGACTGCTGGCGGCCGGTGCCCGGCTGCTGTTCGTGGCGACCCCGCGGGGAACGCCCGCCGAGGTGGCGCTGTGGCTGGGGGGCGCCCTGGTGGCGCACGATCTGCTGTTCGCGCCCCTGGTGCTGCTCGCGGGGCTGGCGCTGCGCCGGCTGCCGGGACGGCGCACGGTCCGCGCCGGGCTGCTGGTGGCCGGGAGCGCGACCCTGGTGGCGCTGCCCATCCTGCTGCGTCCCGGCGCGCCGCGGAACCCCACGGCGCTGCCGCTGGACTACCCGTCGAACCTGGCCCTGCTCCTGGCCGCCGTGGCACTCGCCACCGCCACCGTGACCCTGGCAGGCCGCCGCGGCCCGACGACCGACGAGCACTCCCACTGAGGCGGCGGGGAACACCCGGGTCTCCGGTGACCACCTGCCCCGCGGCGCGAGGCGGGGTCTTCCGCCCTGTCCGGGGCGGCTCGGCGGTCGACGAGCGTTCCCGCGGAGGTGGCGGGGGGACCGGGGCGGGGAACGCCCCATCCCCGCGGTCCTACGGCTCCCGGTGGCGGAGCGCGGTGAATGCCCGGTCGGCGACCGTCCACTGGGCCACCGGTGACCACCCGCCCCGCCGTGCCAGGCCGCGCAGCGCGCCCGGTCCCAGCCGTGCCCAGGCGAACGCCGGGCCCGCGACACCGCTCCCCGCGTCCAGCCGCGCCTCGAAGCGTTCGTCCACCTCGGTGGCCGCCGTCTCGGCGAGCAGCAGGCCGCCGGGTGCCAGCAGGCCGGCGACGCGCCGCAGCAGCGCGGCCGGGTCGCCGCCGATGCCGAGGTTCCCGTCCATCAGCAGCGCGCTGCCCCAGCGGCCCTCGGCGGGGAGCCGCTGGAACACCGAGGCCAGCAGCGCGGCCCCGCCGGAGTCGCGCGTGCGGGCCACCGCGGCGGGCGCGGTGTCGATGCCCAGCGCGGGATGGTCGGCACGGGCCAGCGCGGCGACCATCCGGCCGGGGCCGCAGCCGATGTCCAGGACGCCGCCGCGGCAGTGGCCGAGGACCGAGAGGTCCGCGACGTCGGGCCCGGCGCACCAGCGTTCGACGTCCAGCGGCAGACGCCGCCCGTCGGCGCGGAGCAGGTACAACGGGCCCCGGCCGGCGCGCAGCGCGACGGCGTAGGGGTCGGCGGTCCACGCGTGGGCGGGCGGTGCGGCGGTCACGGTCACCACGCGGCCCCCTCACGCGCCCCGGAGTCCCGCAGCCCGGCGTACACGGCCGTGAACCGGCCCGGCGGCGCCTCGGCGGCCACCCGTTCCGCGTCGGCGGCGGTGTCGACGTCCCGCAGGACCGGCAGGTCCCGGACGCCGAAGCCGAGGCGGAGCAGCCGGGCGCGCTGGACCGCCCCGGTGGCGGCGGTGGACATGGGGACGCCGACCACCGCCTCCGGGCGGGGCTCGGCCATCCCCAGCGCCCAGAAGCCGCCGTCGGCGGCCGGGCCGAGCCAGGCCCGCCCGGTCGGCCAGGCGCCGGGGCCGGTGGCCGGGGCGAGCAGCTCGGGGGTGAGCTGCGGGGTGTCCATGCCGATCAGCAGCGCGGGGCCCGAGCACCGGGCGAAGGCGGCGGCGATCCGCAGGTCGAGACCGCCGCCCACCTGCGGTACCACCTCGAAGCCGGGCGGCAGCCAGGGGCCGGGCCGCCCGGCGAGGACCAGGACCCGGCGCCTGGCGGGTGTGCGCGAGACCGTCAGAAGCGTGTCGGCGAGCGCGGCCTCCGCCAGCGCGGCGGCCTGTTCGGGGGTGAAGGGTGGGGTGAGCCGGGTCTTGACCCGGCCGGGCACCGGCTCCTTCGCCACGACCAGCAGCGTGGTGGCCCCCGAGGGCGGCCCCTCGCCGGTCACGCGAGCACCGCCCGCATGCCCGAGACCGCGCGCCAGACCGCCCGCGCCCCGGTGCGCCGCCGGACCGGCCGGGAGAGGACCCGGCCACCGGCCCTGGCGTGCGGGGGCCGGGCGTCGCGGGCGGTCGGCCCGCGGCGCGCGCGCACGCGTTCGGCGGCGCCGCAGCCCGGCACCCGGGGCAGCGCCTCTGCTTCGTCGAGGCAGGGCAGCACCGGATCGCCCTGCGCAGTCGGGGAGTTGGTCACACCGCCTCACCCTACGGAGCGGAATCGGGCATATCGGAACAGCGGGCCTTACGGAACGCTGACATCCCCCCGCTCCCCCCCCCCCCCCGCCTGGGCCACCCCCCCCGCCGAGCCCAGGCAGGGCACCAGGTTGAGCGTCATGGCCAGCGCCTCCACCCGCCTGCCCGCCGACCGGCACAGATCGATCC
>NZ_LAVK01000296.1 GCF_001083795.1 Streptomyces sp. SBT349 | reverse complement strand
GGAAAAGGGCGGGAGAAATGTCAGTCCCCCCGCTCACACTGACCCCATGGACATCCTCATCAGGGAGGCGGAGCCGGCCGAGTTCGACGAGGCCGGCGCACTGACCGCCGCCGCCTATCTCGACGACGGGCTGCTCGATCTCGGCGCGGAAGACCCCTACCGGGCCCAGCTGCGCGACGCCGCGCGGCGCGCGGAGCACGCGCTGCTGCTGGTCGCGGTGGACCGCGGGGGCGCCGGGGGCGTGCTGGGCACGGTGACCTTCGTGGGCGAGGGAGGGGAGTTCGCCGACCTGGCCGCCGGGGACGAGGCGGAGTTCCGGATGCTCGCCGTGCGCGGTGAGGCGCGCGGGCGCGGCGCCGGGGAGGCGCTGGTCCGCGCGTGCGTGGAGCGGGCGCGCCGACTCGGGAAGCGGCGCGTCGTCCTTTCCAGTCAGTCGCAGATGCACACGGCGCACCGCCTCTACGAGCGGCTCGGGTTCGTTCGGACGCCTGAGCGCGACTGGGAGCCCGTTCCGGGCCTCACGCTTCACGTGTTCGCACGAGAACTACCGACCGAGCCCGCCGACGAGCACAACATATAGGGGCGCTCGCTTCTCGCGACACAAGATGTATGCTCATCCTCGCTGTCACCGCGGGGAATCCGGTGCAACTCCGGAACTGTCCCGCAACGGTGTGCGATGGGCCGCTATGCGCTGTCCCATGGCGAGTCCGACCACCCGCGGCCGACATCGACAAGTCCGGGCCTCGTGGGCTGGGCCGGCGGACGCCAGGGGCATGCCTTTGCCTTGCCACATGCATGCCTGAACGCGCTCGCCACCCTCCGCCCGGCCCCAGGGCCACCGCGATTCGAGGGAGAGCACCGAGTGACCATCGCACCCGTCGCACCCGCGGAGCCGGTTACAGCCGCGCTGCCGCACCTGCTGACCGAGCTCGCCGCCGATCTTCCGGCCGTCGACCCCCGTCCGGTCGCCGACGCCGTCGTGCGGGGCGCTCCCCCCGGAGCCGACGCGGTCACGGTGCGGGAGCTCGCCATCGACGCCGCGGCCGGGCTCATCGCCGAGGAGCCCGCCTACTCCCGGCTCGCCGCGCGGCTGCTCACCCTCGCCATCCGCGACGAGGCCGCCGGGCAGGGTGCCGTCTCCTTCTCCTCCTCCATCGAGGTCGGCCACCGCGAGGGCCTGATCGGCGACGCCACCGCCGCGTTCGTGCGCCGCCACGCGCCGCGCCTGGACGAGCTGGCCGCGCGCACGGCCGCCGAGGGCGCCGACGACCGGTTCGAGTTCTTCGGGCTGCGCACCGTCCAGTCGCGCTACCTGCTGCGCCACCCCACCACCCGCCGGGTCATCGAGACGCCGCAGCACTTCCTGCTCCGGGTGGCCTGCGGGCTCGCGGACGGCGACGCGCCCGAGGCGCTGGACGAGGTCGCCGCGTTCTACCGGCTGACCAGCGGCCTGGCCTATCTCCCGTCCTCCCCCACCCTGTTCAACTCGGGGACGCGCCACCCCCAGATGTCCTCCTGCTATCTGCTGGACTCGCCGCTGGACGAGCTGGACTCCATCTACGAGCGGTACCACCAGGTCGCGCGGCTCTCCAAGCACGCGGGGGGCATCGGCCTCTCGTACACGCGGATCAGGGCCCGCGGCTCGCTGATCCGGGGCACCAACGGCAGGTCGAACGGCATCGTGCCCTTCCTGCGCACCCTCGACTCCTCGGTCGCCGCGGTCAACCAGGGCGGGCGGCGCAAGGGCGCGGCCTGCGTCTACCTGGAGACCTGGCACGCGGACATCGAGGAGTTCCTCGAACTGCGCGACAACACCGGCGAGGAGGCGCGCAGGACCCACAACCTGAACCTGGCGCACTGGATCCCCGACGAGTTCATGCGCCGTGTCGAGGCGGACGCCGCGTGGTCGCTGTTCTCGCCGGTGGACGTCCCCGGGCTGACCGACCTGTGGGGCGAGGAGTTCGACGCCGCCTACCGCGCGGCCGAGGCCAGGGGCCTCGCGGTGCGGACGCTCCCCGCGCGGCAGCTCTACTCCCGGATGATGCGGACCCTCGCCCAGACCGGGAACGGCTGGATGACGTTCAAGGACGCCGCCAACCGCACCGCCAACCAGACCGCGGAGCCCGGCTCGGTCGTGCACTCCTCCAACCTGTGCACGGAGATCCTGGAGGTCACCGACGACGGGCAGACCGCCGTCTGCAACCTCGGCTCGGTCAATCTGGCCGCCCACCTCGGCGAGGACGGCCGCCTGGACTGGGAGCGCCTCGACGCCACGGTCCGCACCGCCGTCACGTTCCTGGACCGGGTGGTGGACATCAACTACTACCCGACCCCGCAGGCCGAAACGTCCAACTCCCGCTGGCGCCCGGTCGGCCTGGGCGTGATGGGCCTCCAGGACGTCTTCTTCCGGCTGCGGCTGCCGTTCGACTCGGCCGGGGCGCGCGAGCTGTCCACCCGCGTCGCGGAACGGATCATGCTGGCCGCCTACGAGACCTCCGCCGCCCTCGCCGAGCGGCGCGGCGCCCACCCCGCCTGGGAGGCCACCCGCACCGCGCGGGGCGTCCTCCACCCCGACCACTACGCCGACGCCACCCACGCCTGGCCCGAGCGCTGGGCCGCGCTGCGCGAGCGGATCGCCCGCACCGGCATGCGGAACTCGCTGCTGCTCGCCATCGCGCCGACCGCCACCATCGCCTCGATCGCGGGCGTGTACGAGTGCATCGAGCCCCAGGTGTCGAACCTGTTCAAGCGCGAGACGCTCAGCGGGGAGTTCCTCCAGGTCAACGCCGCGCTGGTGGCCGAGCTGAAGCGGCTGGGCCGCTGGGACGCGGCCACCCGGGAGGCGCTGCGCGAGGCGAACGGCTCGGTCGCCTCGCTCCCCGGCCTGCCCGACGAGGTCAGGGAGCTGTACCGGACGGCCTGGGAGCTGCCGCAGCGCGCCCTGATCGACATGGCCGCCGCCCGTACCCCGTATCTGGACCAGAGCCAGTCGCTGAACCTGTTCATGGCCGCGCCGACCATCGGGAAGCTCAGCTCGATGTACGCCTACGCCTGGAAGCGCGGCCTCAAGACCACCTACTACCTGCGCTCCCGCCCGGCCACCAGGATCGCCCAGGCCGCCTCGGTCAGCGCGCCCGCCACCGCCACCGCACCCGCCACCGCGACCACCACCGCCCCAGCCCCAGCCACCGCGACCGTTCCGGAGCAGGCCCTGGCCTGCTCCCTGGAGAACCCCGAGACCTGCGAGGCATGCCAGTGACCGCCCCCACGACCACCAAGAGCCTGCTCGACCCCGGGTTCGAGCTGACGCTGCGCCCGATGCGGTACCCCGCCTTCTACGAGCGGTACCGGGACGCCATCAAGAACACCTGGACCGTCGAGGAGGTGGACCTCCACTCGGACGTCGCCGACCTGGCGAAGCTCTCGCCGGGCGAGCGGCACCTGATCGGCCGTCTGGTGGCCTTCTTCGCCACCGGTGACTCGATCGTCTCCAACAACCTGGTGCTCACCCTCTACAAGCACATCAACTCCCCCGAGGCGCGCCTCTACCTGTCGCGGCAGCTGTTCGAGGAGGCCGTGCACGTCCAGTTCTATCTGACGCTGCTCGACACCTATCTGCCCGATCCGGACGAGCGGGTGGCGGCGTTCGCCGCGGTGGAGAACATCCCGTCCATCCGCGAGAAGGCGCAGTTCTGCTTCCGGTGGATGGACTCCGTCGAGGACATGACCCGGCTGGAGACCAGGGAGGACCGCCGGCGCTTCCTGCTCAACCTGATCTGCTTCGCCGCCTGCATCGAGGGCCTGTTCTTCTACGGCGCCTTCGCCTACGTCTACTGGCTCCGCTCGCGCGGGCTGCTGCACGGGCTCGCCACCGGCACCAACTGGGTGTTCAGGGACGAGACGATGCACATGGACTTCGCGTTCTCCGTGGTGGACACGGTCCGCGAGGAGGAGCCCGACCTGTTCGACGCGGAGCTGGAGCGGCAGGTCACGGCGATGCTGGCGGAGGCCGTGGACGCGGAGACGCAGTTCGCCGAGGACCTGTGCGGCGAGGGGCTGCCGGGCATGAACACCGCCTCGATGCGCCAGTACCTGGAGTGCGTGGCCGACCAGCGGCTGGTCCGGCTCGGCCTCGCCCCGGTGTACGGCGCGCGGAACCCGTTCTCGTTCATGGAGCTCCAGAACGTCCAGGAGCTGACGAACTTCTTCGAACGCCGCCCCTCCGCCTACCAGGTCGCCGTCGAGGGCAGCGTCTCCTTCGACGACGAGTTCTGAGTTCTGGGGGCGCGCTCCGAGCGGCCTTCCGGGAGACACGGTGGCCCGCCCCCGACCGGGGGCGGGCCACCGTTCACGGGGGTGGGGCGTCAGATGCCGCAGCTGGGCGCGGACCAGAACTGCGAGGACCGGTTGGCCAGGTGCACGTGGTCGTTGTGATCCGGGTAGCCGGGGCCGAGGATCTCACGGAAGCCGTGGTTCCTCGCCTGCTGGGCGAGCTGGCAGAACGAGGGGGTCCCGGTCAGGTCGATGGCGTCGCCGTACAGGTGGCGGCTGGTGGCGGAGCCGCCGGCCGCGTTGTTGCAGGAGACGGAGCGGAAGCCGCTGCTCGTGGTGATGGCGCGGTCGCCGAGCGCGTGCCGCAGCGCCTCCAGCTTCCACATGTTCACCAGCGCGTTCGCGCGGGCCTGCGCGGCGCTCACATTGCCGCCCGCCCAGGTGGTGTTGCACCGGTTGAGCTCGGCGTAGGTGAAGTGGATCGGGGTGCAGTCGTTGTCCTGGAGGTCATAGATCTTGTTGAACGTCTGCTGCCCCGCGATCCCGTCGGCGCCGAGACCGTACGCCTGCTGGAACCGTCGCACGGCCGCCGCGGTGGCCGGGCCGTACTCGCCGTCGAGGGCCAGCACCGCGCCGTAGCCCGGGTAGCCGGAGACCCGGATCTGGAGTTGCCGGACGTCCTCGCCGGAGGCGCCCTGGTTCAGGGTGCGGTTCCAGGTGTAGCAGCCGTCGGCGTGAGCGGTCCCGGCGGTGGCGACCGTTCCGGCCAAGGCCACTGTAGAGAACATGACAATCGTGAGCACAACACGCAGCGCGCGTCTCAACATGCTGCCTCCGTGGGGAGAGAGAGCGGACGGCACCGAGAGTGGCCCATGCGGTCAACGCGCGTCAACCAGGCGGACGTTCGCCACAGGACCAGACCAGCGATGGCGTCGCCCTCGCTCCCCGGCCCCTCACTCCGCGTTCGGCACCGTCTCGTAGCGCGGGGTGTTCTCGGCCATCATCGTCAGCGCCTTCTTCCGCTCGCGCTTCGACAGGCGCTCCAGGTACAGATGCCCGTAGAGGTGGTCCGTCTCGTGCTGGAGGCAGCGCGCGAAGTACCCCGTGCCGCGCACCGTCACCGGCCGGCCGGTCGCGTCCTGGCCGCGGACCACCGCGTAGTCGGGGCGCGGCAGCTCCGCGTAGGCGCCGGGGACGGAGAGGCAGCCCTCGTTGTTGTCGTCCAGCACCCGGCCGTCGGGCGGCAGTTCATCGAGGACCGGGTTGCAGACCGCGCCGACGTGCCGCACGCCGTCGTCGTCGGGGCAGTCGTAGACGAAGACCTTGAGGTCCACGCCGATCTGGTTGGCCGCGAGACCCACACCCTCGGCGGCGCGCTGGCTGGCGAACATGTCGTCGATCAACGACGCGAGCGCCTCGTCGAACGCGGTCACGTCCCGGCACTCCCGGTGCAGCATCGGATGACCGACGACCGTGATCGGCCGGACGGTGCCGCGCTCACGGTGCGCCTGCTCCCGCTCCGCGCTGTCCTTGGTGTCGTCGATGAACTCGTCACTGACCCGTTCATCGGTCTCTTGCTGCGCCATGGTCGGCCATTCGCCTTTCGGTCATGCGTCGTCCCCGCTGTGATCTGCCCAGCTTAGAGGCAGGCCGCCGGGCGCGGGTCCCCCGTTCAGCAGACCTCTTCCAGATCCCGCCAGTCCCGGGACTCGGGGCTGTCGGCCACCCAGCCGTCGAGCAGCCCGCGCACCAGCGCGCTCGGCGCCGCGAGGCCGCACTCGCGCTCGGGGGACCACAGCCCGCTCGCCCCCGTGTGCCCGAGCGGCCCCGGCTGGCCGGGGACGCTGTGGTCGTGCGGGTCGTGCTGGGCCAGGCCGTCGCCCTCCTCGCTCGGCATCCGGCTCTCCGAGCAGGCGCGGCACAGCAGCCGCACCGAGGACGACCAGTCCTCCGCGGCGTACCCGGCGTCCGCCGCCAGGCGCTCCAGGGCGTCCCGGTCGGACTCGGCCGCCGCCTCGATCAGCACCACCCAGGTCGGCACCGCGGAGGGCGCCCACAGCTCGATCTCGTCGAAGACGGGGTAGACCGAGGCGACGCCCCCGCTCGTCGTCGTGCGCTCGCCGCGCGGGACGCCGTCGTGCAGCACCACCTCGCCCCAGCGGCGCCCCGAGGAGGGCAGCGGGATGTTCTGCACCTCGATCCTGGCCGGATCCAGGCGCCGGCCCCACACCACCTCGGCCTCGCCCTCGGGCGAGAGCCGGACGGCGGCGCCGCCCAGGTACATGCCGAGCGGCTCGTCGGCGCCCGTGACGCCGGGGACCGGCAGGCCGTACGCCTGCCAGGCCCGCCGCGCCAGGGGCCAGTCCTGGAGCGCGGTGGCGGCGATGCCCACGTTCCACCAGTCGGGGGCGCCCGCGTCCCGCTCCAGCAGCGCCACGGCCCGCAGCCCCGCGGAGCGGGCCTGCTCCCAGTCGTGCCGGAACTTGTGGAGCAGCGCCAGGTTGAACCAGGACTCCGACAGCCAGGGCTCAAGGTCGGCGGCGCGGGTCAGCAGCGCGTCCGCGTCGTCGTAACGGCCGTCGTCGATGAGGGTGAAAGCCCGGTTGGTGGCCAGTCTCCAGTCCGTGGAAGGGCGCTGCCGGACCCTGCCGAAGATCCTCACGGTGTCCCGCCTGATTCCCGCTTCGTAGCGTGCACTTCACAGTTCTCCTGTCCGTCCCGGGCCGCATCCAACCATGGGCGGACAGGCGCCTGCTCACAGGATGGGTCAGGCGGACGTCGCACGCGAGACGACGGAAGACCACCGGGGTGAAACCCGGAGGGTGAGGAACCGGTTACCCGGGCCGCTGCTCGGACGGCCGCTCGGCGGGGGACGCGGCGGCCCGCTCCTCGCCGCGCACGGCGTCGATGCGGTCGAGCACCTTGGCACGCAGGTCCGCGGGGACCTCGTCCTGGCCGCAGCAGCGCTTGACGAGCTTCTTGACGGACTGCTCCAGTCCGTACTTCTCCAGACACGGAGAGCACTCGTCGATGTGCTCCTGGAACTTCGCGCACTCGCCGTCGGGCATCTCACGGTCGATGTACTCGTAGAGGCGGCCGAGGACCTCGGAGCAGTCCGTGGGGTGCGGCTGGTCGCCACTCATGATCCTGAGCCTTTCTGAACCCCGGCCGGGACGAGACCGCGCTCCCGCGCGTAGTCGGCGAGCATGTCGCGGAGCTGCCGGCGGCCGCGGTGCAACCGGGACATCACCGTGCCGATGGGTGTACCCATGATGTCCGCGATCTCCTTGTAGGCAAAGCCCTCGACGTCGGCGAGATAGACCGCGATGCGGAATTCCTCGGGGATCGCCTGGAGCGCCTGCTTCACGTCGGAGTCGGGCAGGTGGTCGAGCGCCTGGGACTCGGCCGACCGCAGGCCGGTGGACATGTGCGACTCGGCGCGCGCCAGCTGCCAGTCCTCGATGTCCTCGGCGGCGCTGCGCTGCGGCTCGCGCTGCTTCTTGCGGTAGGAGTTGATGAAGGTGTTGGTCAGGATGCGGTACATCCACGCCTTGAGGTTGGTGCCCTGGCGGAACTGGTGGAACGAGCCGTACGCCTTGGCGTAGGTCTCCTGCACCAGGTCCTCGGCGTCCGCCGGGTTCCGCGTCATGCGCAGGGCGGCCGAGTACATCTGGTCCAGATAGCCCAGGGCGTCGCGCTCGAACCGGGCGTTGCGCTGGGCCGTGGTCTCGGTCTCCTCGTGCGTATCCTCGTCCGTGCCGGTGACCGGACCCACCTCCTTGGAAAGCGTCATGAGCCCGGTGCCGGACTCGTCCGCTTCGGAGGATAGACGACGGAACGGGACGTCTGCCCGCGGGTGCGACCGCTCGGCGGCCAGCCGCAGCGTCGCCCAGTCCACCTCCGCGGCCCGGCGCGACGACTTCTCGGCGGTCCGTGTCGGCCAGGCGATGGCAGCCATCGGGTCTCCCTCTCTCACGTCAACGTCTCGAAGGCGTCAACATGCGGGGGACCGCCGCCATTCCCTCAGAACAGCGTCTCCTCCTCGGGCCCGGCGATCTGCTTCACCAGCTCGGGGCCGTTGTTCCTGACGTTGCTCACGGCGGTGGAGACCGGGAAGGCGCGGAAGCGTCCCGGGGGCGGCGGCTGGAGCAGGGCGCGGGCCTCGTCCGGGTCGGTGCGGGCCGGATCCAGCCAGGCGTCCCAGCGCTCGGGCGGGAGCGCCAGCGGCATGCGGGGGTGGATGTCGGCGAGCGAGCGCGGGGCGGGCGCCCCGGCGCCCTCGGCCGCGGGGGGCGCGCCCTCCCCCTCCACGGCGGGCAGCGGCGTGGTCTCGGCCTCGGTGGTGACCACGGTGCAGGTCGTCCACCAGGCCCGGGGGTGGTCGTCCGGCAGCGTGCTGTCGCGCCAGAACTCGTACAGACCGGCCAGCGCCATGACGCCGCCGTCGGCGGGCGTCACGAAGTACGGCTGCTTGCGGGGCCGCTTCCGCTTCCCCTTCTCCTCCTCGGTGCGCTCGGCCCTGCCGGTGACCCACTCGTAGTAGCCGTCGGCGGGGATCAGGCAGCGGCGGGCGGCGAAGGGGCGGCGGTAGGCCGTCTTCTCGTGCACGGTCTCGGCCCTGGCGTTGATCATCTTGACCGCGGTGTCGGGCGACTTGGCCCAGGAGGGAACGAGGCCCCAGCGCAGCACGCGGAGCTGCCGCACCGGCTCGGGCCCGGCGCCCGCCTCCTTCAGGGGGCGGTCCAGGACCGCGTACACCTCTTTGGTGGGTGCCACGTTCCAGTCGGCGGGCAGGCTCTGCCCGGGGTCCCAGCGCTCGACGTCGAACAGCCCCACCAGGTCCTCGGGCCGCCGGCTCGCCGCATACCGTCCGCACATGCCCGCCACCCTAACGGCTCGCACCGACACCGAGCCGGGGCCCCGGAAGCCCGGGGCCCCGGCAAGGGGTGCCGCCCTCACCACCGCACGGTCTCAGCGGTGGTCACAGCGGGTTCATGGCCGGGTTCACCGCGCTACGTCGGTGAACCCGGGGGTCAGGGGGTCAGGGGGTCGGGG
>NZ_LAVK01000295.1 GCF_001083795.1 Streptomyces sp. SBT349 | reverse complement strand
CATCCAGCAGCGTCCCCCCCGCCCCATCCGGCCCCTCGGGCCCCGCCGACCGCCACCGGCACCGGGACCGTCACGGCCGCGGCATGCGCGGACCCGTGGCGCCGCCCCAGGTGCCGCTCGCGGTGAGCAGGGCCGACACGTTCGACTCCCTCGTGCACGACTCGGCCGAGCGGCTGCGGCGGCGGCTGCCCCAGCTGTCGGGCGTGGACTTCGGCGTCCAGGACGTGCCCTGGCTGCCGCGCGAAGCCGAGGGCGCCGCGGCGGACGGCGCCGTCCCGCTGGGCGGCGTGGTCAGGGCCGGGGGCGGGCGGCCCGACCGGATCGTGGTCTACCGGCGGCCGGTCGAGCTGCGCAGCAGGGACCGCGACGAGTGCGCGCAGCTGGTCCACGAGGTGGTGGTGGAGCAGGCGGCGGAGCTGCTGGGTCTGGCCCCCGAGTCGGTCGACCCGAAGTACGGGCAGGAGTGAACGGCGGCCCCGCCCCGGCGCGAGAACGCCGGGGCGGGTGTCCGGGCCGCCGGCTCAGTCGGTGAGCACCGACAGGTCGGGCTCGGTCTCGGGGACGGCGACCGTGGAGTTGTCGTCGGGGACGGTCTGCACGGTGAACGTGTCCCGTCCCTCGCTCTCCACGGTCAGCGTCCTGGCGGCGTAGAGCGGGCCGCCCGACGGGTCGAGGACCACCGCGAACAGGCCCTCGGTGGAGTCGGGCACCTCGGGGGCGAAGGTCAGGGTGGTTCCGCCGTCGACCGTGTAGACCTCGGTGACCGGCTCGCCGCCCCCGGCTCCCGCCGACAGGGTGACCTCGACCTCCACCGCCTCCTCGGGCGCGACCAGGGAGAGCAGCGTGCCGTCCGCGGTGTTCCCGGAGACGGTGGCGCGCCGTTCCACGGGGGCGGTCGCGGGGATGTACGCCGACTCCCGCTCGCCCTCCTCGCCCGAGGTGACCTGGAGCGCGGCGACCACGACGCCCGTGGCGGAGCCGTCGGCGGGGGTCAGCACCAGCGAGCCCGCCTCGCCCTGGGTGAGGCCGCCGAGGTCCACGGCGGTCAGGCTCCCGGCGTGGACGGAGACCGTCTCGTGCCCGGCGGGGATGATGGTGCCGGTCGGCCCGGCGAGGGCCACGTCGAACGCGAGGTCCTCCTCGCCCGGCGCGAACACCACCAGCCGCACGCTCGCCGCGTCCGCGGGGATGCCCGGGAGGACGACGGGCCCGGTGGGGGCCGCGGCCGGCGGGAGCCAGTCGGCGCCCAGCTCGCTGTCCACCGCCTCGATCTGCGCGCCGATGCGGCCGGTGCGGGCGGTGACCTGCACGGCGAGGTCGGGCGCCTCCTCGGCGTGGAGCGTGGAGAGCCGGATCGGAACGGTGGCGCCGCCGGGCACGGTGATGCCCTGGCCCGCCTCGGTCCCGAGCCGGCCGTCCGGCCCGTAGAGCTCGATGTCCGCGACGACCGCGGCCTCGTCCGGGTTGGTGATGTGGACGTAGTCCGAACGGGAGGTGGCGGTGCTGGCGCCGGAGAACCAGAACTCGGTGTCGGGGGTCTGGCACGAGGTGCCGAGCAGGCCGCCGCCGGGGCCCGTGGTGACGCTGGTGGTCTGCTGCACGGTCCAGCCGGGGGCGAGCCCGTCCTCGGCGGTGCCGGTCAGGGCGGGGGCGCCCGCCTCCTCGACCGTGGCGGTGACGGGCGTCCCCGGCGTCTCCAGCGGGACGAAGGGCTCGGGCGACTCGCCCTCCTGCTCCTCCCCGCCTTCGCCTTCCGGGGCCTCCTCGCCCGGCGCGTACTCGTCGGCGGGGAACAGGGCCGCCGTGCCGGGCTCCTCGGCGTCGGACCCCGGCGTGAACGCCGTGTACCAGGTGGTGGCCGCCTCGGTGGCGGTGGGCCTGGGGCAGGTCAGCGCGGTGCGCTGGACGGGCTGGGGGCTGCGGAGCACCAGGTCGGTGGTCTCGGCGTCGTCGGGGCGGAGGGCGGCGAAGCCGGTCACCGCGGCCAGGGCGGTGACGACGGCGAGAAGGGAGATGGTCGCGCGGTTCACTGCTGGGAGCCCCCATCGCCGTAGTCGGACGGATAGTCGTACGGCGCCGTGTAGTTCGGGTCGTAGTACGGCTGCTGCTGCGGGATCTGACGGCCGTACTGGTCCTGGTACGGCTCCTGGTACGGCTCGCCGTACGGGCTCTGCTGCTGGTCCTGCTCGCCGTAGCCGTGCTCCGGGTAGCCCTGCTCCTGGTAGGGCTCGTGGTACGTGTCCTGGTACCCGGGGTAGGGCGCCGTCTCGGCGACCGGCTCGGGCTCGGGCGAGGGCACCGGGGCCGGGGCCGGTTCGAACTGCCGTGGGATGTCCGGCGCCTCCGGGGTGCCGGGCGCCTCGCCCGCCGCCGCCGCGGCGGCTGCCGTGGCCTCGCGCCGGGCGCGGCGGCCGGTCGGCGGCGCGGTGGGCAGGGGCTCCTCGGGAAGGTCGTCGTCGAGCTCGCGGCGCCGGCCGGGCAGCGCGAGGATGGCGAGGACCAGGAGCCCGAAGCCCTGGGCCCACACCCACAGGGTGTGCGTGCCCGAGGTCTCGTGGACGATGTCGAGCCGGCCGCCGCCCTCGGGCAGTTCGAAGCCCTGGGCCCAGCCGCCGAGCGTGACGGGCGTCAGCGGCTCGCCGTCCAGGGTGGCCCGCCAGCCCTCGGCGGCGGCGTCGGCCATCCGCAGCGTGCGCCCGGCGGGGCCCTCGGGCAGGTCGGTGTGGACCTCGACGGCACCGGCCGCGACCGGGACGGGCTCGGCGTCGGCGCCCTGCTCCTCGGCGGGCATCACCATCACGCGGGAGACGTCGCGGTCCACGCGCCACAGGGCGCTGCCGTCCTCCTGGCTGAGCCGCTGGAGGCCGGGGGTGGTGTCGAGCACCCGGTGCAGCTCGCGCGGGGAGCCGTCCTGGACCAGGACGTACCGCACGGCGTACGCGGCGAGCACAGCGGTCTGGTCCGCGCCGGAGCCGGCCGCGAGATCGCCGACCGCGGCGCTCAACTCCTCGTTCTCTCCTAGCAGTTCGGTCAGGTCGGCGTCGCCGAGGCGGGCACCCGAGCCGCGGACCAGGGTGTAGTCGACCCGCTCGGCCGGCTCCGCGGCCTCTCCCCTGCCCCCGAGCACGAGGGTCCGCGCCTGGTCCTGCGTGGAGCTCTCCTCCGCGACGAACGCGGGCACCTGCACGGGGTTGGCGCGTTCCAGCGGGCCGTCGGCGCCGCCCAGGACCCACCCGGCGGCGACCAGCAGCGGCCCAGCGGCGGCGGCGCCCGCGACGGCGACGGCGACGGGCTGGCGCCAGCCGAAGCTCTGGGCGGCGACGCGGTACCTGGCGCCGTCGGCGCCGAGCAGCGCGGCGCTGAGCAGGGCCAGGCCGTAGACCAGGGCGGCTGGTCCCGCCCAGCCGTCGATGTCGGACCAGACGGCGAAGACCAGGGCGGCGAGGGCGACGGCCCAGGCGGTGGTGACGGCGAGCCGCCGCTCCTTGCGGAGCAGGGCGCCGAGCGCCGCGAGGAGAAGCCCGGCCAGCAGCCAGGTGCCGGGGGTGCCGGGGCCGCCGGGGTTGAGGTTGAGCAGCTGGACCGGGGTGGCCCGGCCCGTTTCGAACGGGAGGCCCGCCTCGGCGAGGAAGCCGGAGGGGCGCAGCAGCGCCGACCAGGACCAGGGCCCGAGCAGCAGCACGGGGGTGAGCAGGAGGGCGCCGATCCTGGCGGCCTTGGCGCGCACCAGCCCCGGATCGAGGGGGAGCGGGAGGACGACGGCGAGGATCCCGAGCAGGACGGCCATCGGCCAGATGACGGGGGTGAACGCGGTGCCGAGGGTGAGCAGCAGCGCGCAGGCCCAGACGGCGCGCCAGGAGCCGCGCCCGCCGCCCGAGGCGTATCCGGCGGCGGTGACGGCGGCGCGGGCGAGCGGCGGCAGCAGCACGGCGAGCACCGCGGTGCCGATCCGGCCGCCGGCGAGGGCGCCGGTGACGGCGGGGAGGAACGCGTAGGCGACGCTGCCCCAGGCGCGCAGGACGCGGGACATGACCAGCGGCCGTGAGGCGAAGTAGGCGCTGGCCGCGGCCAGCGGGACCGAGCCGACCAGCAGCAGGGTCATGGCGAGGCCCGTGGAGCCGAGCAGGGCGCTGGAGAGCAGGGCGAGCAGGGCCAGATGGGGCGGCGCGGACTCGGTGCCGCCGACGCCGACGGGCTGCCAGGTCTCCAGGTACCGGTCCCACAGGGCGCCCGCGTCGGCGGGGGCCGGCAGCAGGGCGCCGCCGGTGAGCGCGCCGCCGCCGATGAGGTCGCGGGAGGCGAGGGACGCGGCGAGCAGGAGGACCAGGAAGAGCATCGGGCCGGGCTTGCGGACCAGGCGGCGGACGCGGGCGAACTGCTCGACGTCCAGCGAGTCGGACTCGTCGTCCGTGGGCCCGGACTCGACGGCGCCGTGCCGTCCGCCCGAGGCGGCGGCGGGCTCGGAGCGGCCCCCGACGTTGCTGACGACCTGTTCGAGGGCGGTGCGCAGGGTGGCGAGCGGCGGCGGGAAGAGCGGGCGCAGCTCGGCGGGGTCGGAGTCGGGGGCGGTGGCCTTGGCGCGGCGGCGGCGGGCGCCGAGGATGCGCCCGGGGCGCAGCAGCGCGCCGAGCAACCCGGCCGCCTCGTCGAGGGCGCGTCCCGGGAGCTTGCCGACCAGGTAGCCGAGGACGCGGAGCAGGGTGCCGAGGACGAGGCGGAACAGGACCCAGGGCAGCACGCGGGAGCGGGCGTTGACGAGGAGCGCGTAGACGGCGGCGGCCTTGTCGACGCGGTGCGGGCTGCCGCCGAGGCGTCCGCCGCAGTCGATGGAGCGCCGCTCGCGGGAGGCGGCCTCGGCGTGGCGCAGGACGGCGGCGGGGGCGACGAGGACGCGGTGGCCCGCGGCCTGGGCGCGCCAGCAGAGGTCCACGTCGTCGCGCATGAGGGGCAGGCGCCTGTCGAAGCCGCCGAGTTGTTCGAAGACGTCGCGCCGGACGAGCATCCCGGCGGTGGAGACGGACAGCACGGGGCGGACCTGGTCGTGCTGGCCCTGGTCCTGCTCGCGGCGGTCGAGCCCGGTCCAGCGGCGGCCGCTGTTGGCGATGGAGACGCCGACCTCGAGGAGCTGCCTGCGGTCGTACCAGCCGCGGAGCTTGGCGCCGACGATGGCGGCGGAGGGGCTGGCGTCGGCCTGGCGCAGCAACTCGGCGAGGGCGTCGGGCTCGGGCGCGGAGTCGTCGTGGAGGAGCCAGAGCCAGTGGACGGGCTCGCCGTGCGGAAGCTCGGGGAGGTCGTAGGTGCTGGTGTCCCAGGTGCGGCTGACGGGGTCCCAGGCGCTGGGGCGGCGCAGGTAGGGCAGGTCGTCGGGGGTGAGGACGGGGGCGGTCCTGGCGGCCTCCGCGACCGCGGTGCCGAAGCCGCTGCGGCGGGCGAGGTGGAGAACGCGCTCGGCGCCGAGGGCCTCGGTGACCAGGGTGGCGGAGGAGTCGGCACTTCCGGTGTCGGCGGCGATGACGTCCTGCACCGGCCGGTCCTGCCCGAACAGCCCCGTCAGGACGTCGGGGAGCCAGCGTTCGCCGTCGTGCGAGACGAGCACGGCGGTGACGACGTGCCGCGGGAATTCGGGATGGGCGGCCTGCTGCGGCGCCGCCGCCTGGCTGTGCACGGACATCGAGGTGCTGGCCCCGGTTCGCTGGACGGTGTGGACGCTGCCGCCCTGCGTGGCGGCGCTACGTCTCGGACAGCGCACCACACTAGCGTCTGGGACCGTCGGAGCCCGCCGGACAGAGGGGGGATTGGTCAGTTCCGATCAGGCCGGAGCCGAACGGGAGTCAGACGGCGGCCTTCTTCAATCGGCGGCGTTCACGTTCGGACAATCCACCCCAGATTCCGAAGCGTTCATCGTTCGCCAAGGCGTATTCGAGACATTCGGAGCGGACCTCGCAGGCGAGGCAGACCTTCTTGGCCTCCCGGGTGGAGCCGCCCTTCTCGGGGAAGAAGGACTCGGGGTCGGTCTGCGCGCACAGGGCGCGCTCCTGCCAGCCGAGCTCTTCGTCCGCCTGGTCGACCAGCAGTTGTTGGAACAGCTCGGTCATATGCGCGCCCCTCGTCTTCTTTGCTTCCCCGTGATGCCGTCGTTATCGATACCGCTCGAACGACATGAGTGAAATTACAAGTGGGCTGCTCAGTGGCAGTCAAGCCACGATCAGTTATTCACCCGATGATTCACCCTGTGGCACCACAAGCGCACGGAAAGTGTTCAAATCGGCACGAAGTATGCGCGCTCGTGCGGCCACCAGCCGCGTATTCCGGTCGTTCTCCTCTCACTTCGCACACCTACTCCGTATGAGAGACGAACCGGGGTTCGGATTCGTTGCTCCTCGTCGCCCGCCGCGATGAGGATCACAGCCCGATCACGGATGCGCAACGGCGCTCACCCCGGGTATGAGCCCACCTGTCCGCTCGATCCGTGCATAAACCTTTCCGCTCCCGTCCCGACCGGAAGTGGTGAAACAATGTCGCCGGCCGCGCGCTCCGTTGACTTATCCCGCCCGGCCGACCGGCGCGACCCGCACCCACCCCGACCACCGAGACGGCTACGCCTCCCATGGACAACGACAACGCCATCGCCGGAGATCCCACGGCGATCCCCCACCTCCTGCCGCCCGTCGCCGAGCACCCGCGGACCGTGGCCCGGTTCGCCGGACTGGCCGCCACCCTCGCGAGTGACCGGGCCTGCTGGGAGCCCCTGGTGCGCTTCGACGCCACCAGCCGCTGGTACCACAGGCTGCGCACCGGCCCCGGCTACGAGGTCTGGATGCTGAGCTGGGTGCCGGGACAGGGGAGCGAGCGTCACGACCACGGCCCCTCCTCCGGCGTCTACACGGTCCTGGAGGGGGCGCTCACGGAGAACGCCGTCGGCCGCGGGGAGCGGGTGCTGACGCCGGGCTCCTTCCGCGCGTTCGCGCCGGGCTACATCCACGAGGTGGTCAACGCCTCGCTGGAGCCCGCGGTCAGCCTGCACGTCTACTTCCCGGGCCTCACCGAGATGCGGATGCACCCCCGCACCCGGGCGGAGCCCGCGCCCCGGGCGCCGCTCGCCTGCTGACAGACTGGGGCGTATGCAACGCATCGTGGTTCTGTCCGGCGGCATCGGCGGCGCCCGCTTCCTGCGCGGGCTGCGGAGCGCCGCCCCGGACGCGGACGTCACCGTCATCGGCAACACCGGTGACGACATTCACCTGTTCGGCCTCAAGGTGTGCCCCGACCTCGACACGGTGATGTACACACTCGGCGGCGGCATCCACGAGGAGCAGGGCTGGGGGCGGGCGGAGGAGACGTTCACCGTCAAGGAGGAGCTCGCGGCCTACGGGGTCGGCCCCGCGTGGTTCGGGCTCGGCGACCGGGACTTCGCCACCCACATCGTCCGCACCCAGATGACCGGCGCCGGGTATCCGCTCAGCGCGGTCACCGAGGCGCTGTGCCGGCGCTGGCAGCCGGGCGTGACGCTGCTGCCGATGACGGACGACCGCGTCGAGACGCATGTGCTGATCGAGGACGGCGACGGCGGGCGCAAGGCGGTGCACTTCCAGGAGTACTGGGTGCGGCTGCGGGCCTCGGTGCCCGCGCACGCCGTCGTGCCCGTCGGCGCGGACCAGGCGCGGCCCGCGCCGGGGGTGCTGGAGGCGATCGCGGCGGCCGACGTCATCGTCTTCCCGCCGTCCAACCCCGTGGTGAGCGTGGGCACCATCCTGTCGGTGCCCGGCATGCGCGAGGGCATCGCCGAGGCGGGGGTGCCCGTGGTCGGCCTCTCGCCCATCGTCGGCGACGCCCCGGTCCGCGGCATGGCCGACAAGATGCTCGCCGCGGTGGGCGTTCCCGCGACCGCGGCGGGTGTCGCCCAGCACTACGGCTCGGGGCTGCTCGACGGCTGGCTGGTGGACACGGTGGACGCCGACGCGGTGAAGGCCGTGGAGGCGGACGGCATCCGCTGCCGGGCCGTTCCGCTGATGATGACCGACCTGGACGCCACGGCCACGATGGCCCGCGCGGCGCTGTCGCTGGCCGAGGAGGTCGGGACCGCATGAGTGAATCCCCCGCCCCCGCCTACCGGGTGTGGGCGCTGCCGGGCATTCCCGAGGTCAAGCCGGGCGACGAGCTGGCCAAGCTGATCGCCCAGGCGGCGACCGCCCCCGCGCTGCCGGGGCTCGCCGACGGCGACGTGCTCGTCGTGACCTCGAAGATCGTCAGCAAGGCCGAGGGCCGGACGCGGCGGGCCGACTCGCGCGAGGCTGCCATCGACGAGGAGACCGTCCGCGTCGTCGCCAGGCGCGGGCAGGCCAGGATCGTGGAGTCACGGCACGGCTTCGTGATGGCGGCGGCCGGGGTGGACGCCTCCAACACCCCGCCGGGCACCGTGCTGCTGCTGCCCGAGGACCCCGACGCCTCGGCGGAACGGATCAGGCGCGGCCTGCGCGAACTGCTCTCCGTGGACGTCGGCGTGGTCGTCACCGACACGTTCGGCCGGCCGTGGCGGGAGGGCCAGACGGACGTGGCGATCGGCGCCGCGGGCGTCGAGGTGCTGGACGACCTCCGCGGCACCACCGACCCCCATGGCAACGCGCTGGGCGTCACCGTCACCGCCGTCGCGGACGAGCTCGCGGGCGCGGGCGAACTGGTCAAGGGGAAGACGGACGGGCTGCCGGTCGCGGTGGTCAGGGGCCTCGCGCACCGGGTGGACACATCCGCATCCGCCTCCGCCAGGGACCTGATCCGTCCCGCGGCGAACGACATGTTCCGGCTCGGCACCTCGGAGGCGGTCCGCGAGGCGGTCGCGCTGCGGCGCACGGTGCGGGAGTTCACCGACGCGCCGGTGGATCCGGAGGCGGTCAGGCGTGCGGTGGCCGCCGCGGTGACCGCCCCGGCGCCGCACCACACGACGCCCTGGCGGTTCGTTCTGCTGGAGAGCGCCTCGTCCAGAACGCGGCTGCTCGACGCGATGCGGGAGGCGTGGATCGCCGACCTGAGGCGCGACGGCAAGACGGAGGAGAGCATCGCGCGGCGCGTGCGCCGGGGCGAGGTGCTGCGCGCGGCGCCCTGCCTGGTGGTGCCCTGCCTGGTGGCCGAGGGGGCGCACGCCTACCCGGACGCGCGGAGGGCGGCGGCGGAGCGCGAGATGTTCGTGGTGGCGATGGGCGCGGGCGTGCAGAACCTGCTGGTGGCCCTGGCCGGGGAGGGCCTGGGCTCGGCCTGGGTCTCCTCTACGATGTTCTGCCGCGACGCGGTCCGCGCCGAGCTCGGCCTGCCCGGCTCCTGGGACCCCATGGGCACCGTGGCCATCGGCTACGCCGCCACCCCGCCC
>NZ_LAVK01000294.1 GCF_001083795.1 Streptomyces sp. SBT349 | reverse complement strand
TTCGAGCCGAGAGGGGGCGGTGGCCGAGTGCCCCTTCGGGCAACGGGGGTGGGGGACTCTTTTGGGACTTCAGCGCGCGGGGGAATTGAGGGGCGCGCGGGCTGGCTCTGCGCGCCCTTCCGGCCAGGATTGGGCGGTGGCCGGGTGCCGGTGCAGCCAGCGGCGAGCGGTCTCCAACTGTGCCTCGTTCTTGGACAGTTCAGTGGTTCCGGTCATGTCCCCGCGTACGATCCGGCCCGCGTAGTAGACGGCCACGAGGGCGTGACGAAAGTCCAGGAGGGGGATCAGCGCGCGCTCCGCCTCCGCCTCGGGCACGCCGCTGTGGTGCAGGTAGGCGTCGAGCAGAGGCCGGGCGCGGGCGGGGCCCCCGGCGTCCAGTACGAGGGTGGCCACGTCGTACATCAGCGGCCAGGTGCCTACGGAGCCCCAGTCGATGAGACCGCACCGGCCCGTCACCGGGTCGAGCCTGAAGTGCTCGGGCGCCGGGTCCCCGTGGGCCGGGCCCCAGGTCAGCGTCTCCGGGCGCAGCGCACGCAGGCGGGCCACTGCCGCCGTGACGGCCGGGCGTATCCAGGGGCGGAGGGCGAGTGCGGCCCCCTGGTCGGGGGGAAGGAGGTCGAAGCGGGCCAGCGCCTCGGCGCGGGCGACCGGGGTGGTGCCGAGGGCGGCGTGAACACGGCCGAGCGTCGCGCCCATGAGAACGGCGTCGGCCTGGGCCCCGCCGTCCAGCTCGCGGCCGTCGACCCAGCGCAGCAGCGCCAGCGCATGGGCCCCGGCGCTGATCACCCGGTGCCCGCCGTTGGTCGGTTCGGGGGCTCCGGTGGGGATCCCGGCGTCCTCGACGCGGGAGGCCAGCCGCAGCCCGTGGCGGAACTGCTCCTCGGGCGCCCCGAGGGGGACGGCCTTGGCCACCCACCGCCTGTTCCGGTGGGAAACCGTCCAGGTCGAGGAGTTCATGCCGCCCAGCAGGGGGGCGACGTGGGCGTCGCGCACGTTCCAGTGGGTGGCAAGCGCGTCGGCGATGTCCTGGTGGCACAGCACGGTGGTGACCTTTCCGGGATCGACAAGGGACCGCTACCCGACGCGGGCGGCGGATACGGCCTCGCACGCGGCGCCACGGGCACCGCCGGAAGGTTCACCTCACGGGCGCGACCCTACCCATGCACACACTCCCCGGGCACCCCCCTTTTCCTCGCAAGCCCCGTACACCCCTGAGAGGGCCCTGCCCCTGTTGGAAAGGCGCACGCACCCTGCCCGCGTGCCCCCGAGTTCCCCCGCGCGCCGAAGTCCCAGAAGAGTCCCCCACCCCCGTTGCCCGAAGGGGCATCCGGCCGCCGCCCAATCCTGGCCGGAAGGGCGCGCAGAGCCAGCCCGCGCGCCCCTCAATTCGCCCGCGCGCTGAAGTCCCAGAAGAGTCCCCCACCCCTGTTGCCCGAAGGGGCATCCGGCCGCCGCCCGACCCGGGCGCGCGGGGTCCCGGCGCCCCCCACGGGGCTGGAGAGGCTTTGGGCGGGAGCTGCGTTGGGGCGAGAGATCGGGGGCCCTTACGCTGGCCGGCGGATCGGGCCCCTGGGCCCCACCGCGTTTTCCCCGATCGGGCCCCCGATCTTAGAGGCTCGCCCCAACGGGGCTGCCTAAAGCATCGGAAGCCACCCCAGCCCCCCCTTTGACACCCACACAGCCATAGCGAAAGCAAACACACACAGCACCACCAGAGCAGGCAGCCCGCCAAGAGCCGCGCACCGAAAAGGCCCCCGCGTGGTCTGGACCTTTCGCCTCTCGGCAGATTAGAGCCCCCTCGTAGGGGCGTCAAGAGCACTGGCACACCAGGAATTTCAACGATGCGGGCCCACGTTCCGGCGTGCGAGAAGCCTTGACGCGGCCATGTCTCACCTCTTAAATCACGCATTAAGGAAAGAGGCGGGAGCCGTCCGTGCCCCCGCATCCCGGCCCCCACCACACCCAGGCGCCCTCGTCCGATGCTTCGCGATGATTCCTCACCGCGTTTGCAGACCGGCCGTCGGGCCGTCGTGCCCGCACCCGCGAGGAGGTGGGCGGGGTGGTTCCAGAGAGGCAGGAAGCCTTGAGACCGGCACTTGTGATGTCCGCACGACCGCATCCGCTCGCGATCCTGGGCGCCGCGCTGCTGGCCACCGCCATGCTGCTGATCGCCCCCGGCATGGCGCCGAGCGCCGCCGCCGCGGGCGAGCGCGTCGACGTCTGGCTCACCACCACCTCCGACTCCGGCGGCCGCAACGTCACCCGTGGCCTGCAACAGCAGACCCCGATCGCGTTCGGCCCGGCGGGCGGCTCCGCCAACCACACCATCACCGTCAACGAGGACACCAGGTACCAGCGCTTCGAGGGCGGCGGTGCCTCCATCACCGACACCACCGCCCACCTGCTGCGCGGCGGCGCCGTCAGCCAGGCGACGCGCGACGAGGTCATGCGCGAGCTGTTCTCGCCCACCGACGGGATCGGCCTGTCGTTCGTGCGCAATCCGATCGGCGCCTCCGACCTCTCCAGGCCCGGCCATGTGTCGCTGGACGACACCTGCTGCGACCTCTCCGACTTCGGGGCCAACGGCTACGACACCAACGTCCGGCTGCTGACCCAGCAGGCCCAGCAGCTCAACCCGGCGCTGACGGTCAAGGGCGTGCCGTGGAGCGCCCCCGGCTGGATGAAGGACAACGGCCGGATGGACCAGATGGGCTGGCTGAAGTGGGAGTACTACCCCATGTACGCCCAGTACCTGGTGCGGTACGTCCAGAGCTACGAGTCGGCCGGGGTGCCGATGGACTACATCTCCGTGCAGAACGAGCCCAACTGCTGCCAGGCGGGCAACCCCACCGCCATGAACTACCCGGGCATGAGCTGGAACGCGTCCGGGCTCATCGAGTTCACCAAGAACCACGTCTACCCGGCCTTCCGCGCCGCCGGCATCGACACCAAGGTCATGGTCCACGACTGGAACTACGGGGACTACGGCCAGATCGGCCAGCAGATCCTCGCCGACCCGGCCGTGCGCAACGACCCGCTGTTCGGCGGCATCGCGTGGCACGGCTACTTCGGCGACCCGGCGGTCGGCACGCAGGTGCACAACCAGTACCCGTCGGTCCCGCAGTTCTCCACCGAGCACTCGGGCGGCAACTGGATCGGCAACCAGCACAACGAGGACATGGCCGACATCGTCAACTACACCCGCAACTGGAGCGGCAGCCTCGTCAAGTGGAGCCTGGCGCTGAACCAGAACCAGGGCCCGCACAACGGTGGTTGCGGCACCTGCACGGGCCTGATCACCGTGCAGGAGGGCGGCCCCCGCGCCGGACAGGTCGACTACACCGTCGAGTACTACACGACCGGGCACCTCACCAAGTTCGTGCAGCCGGGCGCCCAGCGGATCGACTCCACGGCCAACGGCACCGTGCAGAACGTCGCGTGGCGCAACAGCAACGGCTCCAAGGCGCTGATCGCCCACAACGGCGGCACCTCCTCGCAGTCGGTCCGAGTCAACTGGGGCGGTCAGTCGTTCGTCTACACGCTCCCGGCCCGCACCACGGCGACGTTCACATGGTCGGGTGACCAGGCGGGTGGCGGTCAGGGGCAGACCGGCGCCCTGACCGGCCTGGCGGGCAAGTGCCTCGACGTGGCGGGCGGTTCGTCGGCCGACGGCACGCCCGTTCAGCTTCAGGGCTGCAACGGCAGCGCCGCGCAGCGCTGGACGGTCGGCGCCGACGGCACCATCCGCGCGCTGGGCAAGTGCCTGGACGTGAGCGCCGCCTCGACGGCGAACGGGGCACCGGTGCAGCTCTACGGCTGTAACGGGACCGGCGCTCAGCGCTGGTCCTACGACCCGGCGACCCACGACGTGGTCAATCTCGCGGCGGGCAAGTGCCTGGACGTCACGGGCAACACCTCGGCCGACGGGACACGGACCCAGATCTGGACGTGTACCGGCGCGGCGAACCAGAAGTGGACCCTGTCCGCCTGACCCTGTGACCCACTGACCGACCGACCCCACGGCCCGGCCGGCGTCCCCCTCCCCGGGCGCCGGGCGGGCCGTCCCGCGGTCGGCCACGGCCGCTGCGCACGCCGTCTGAGCTGGGCTTTCGCCTCCTTCCGGTTACGCTGGACGGACCGGAAGGGAGAGCTTCGATGGATCGCGGTATACGCACGGTGGAGGATGTCCTCACGCTCATGGACGGCCTGTTCGCGCCGGAGGCCGACCGGTGGACGGACTCCGCCGCCGCCTGGTGGGACGGCTTCTACGAGGACCGCTCACGGCCGGTGCCGTTCTTCGTGGACAAGCCGGACGAGAGCCTGGTGTCCTGCCTGGACCGCGGCCTGGTCACCGGCGGGCGCGCGCTCGACCTGGGCTGCGGCCCGGGGCGCAACGCCCTCCGCCTGGCCGCGGCGGGCTTCGCCGTGGACGCCGTGGACCTCTCGCCCGTCGCCATCGCCTGGGGCGAGGAGCGCGCCACCGAGGCCGGGGCCGAGGTCCGTTTCCACCTCGGCAACGCCTTCGCTCTGGCCGGCACCGCCCTGCGCGGGCCCTACGACCTGATCCACGACTCCGGCTGCTTCCACCACCTGCCCCCGCACCGCCGCGTCAGCTACCTGGCCCTGCTCGACCGGCTCCTGGCGCCCGGCGGCGCGTTCACCCTGACCTGCTTCGCGGCCGGGGAGGGCGGCATGGGCTCCGAGCTTCCCGACGCCGAGCTCTACCGCGGTTCCCGCCTCCACGGCGGCCTCGCCTACACGCCGGGGTCCCTGCGCCGGATCTTCGCCGGCCTGACCGAGGTCGAGCTTCGCCGCATGCGCGATGAGCCGCCCGGGTCGCCGTGCTTCGGCGAGTCCTTCCTGTGGACGGCCCTCTTCCGCAGGGACGCCGCGGGCGCCCTGCGCCCCGGTGCCGGGCGGGCCTGAGGCGGGCGGGCCTGAGGCGGGCGCGGCGGGCGCCGCGCGGCCCTCCGGGGCCGGGCCCCCGCCGCTCACCGCCATGTCGGATTCCCGCCAGCCAGGGCCCTCGCCATGGGCGATGCTGGATGCATGTCCACAGCGCAGAACGTCGCCCACGGCGAGCGGCTCGGTGAGATGCATCTCGACGAGGAGCGGTGTGTCCGTGCCGTCCAGGCGAAGGACTCCCGCTTCGACGGGGTGTTCTTCACCGCCGTCACCACCACCCGCATCTACTGCCGGCCCGGCTGCCCCGTCGTGCCGCCCAAGCCGGGGAACATGCGGTTCTACCCGAGCGCCGCAGCCTGCCAGCAGGCCGGATACCGCGCCTGCAAGCGGTGCAGGCCCGACACCAGCCCCGGCTCCCCCGAATGGGACCGGCGCGCCGACCTCGTGGCCCGCGCCATGCGCCTCATCGGGGACGGCGTGGTCGACCGCGACGGCGTTCCGGGCCTCGCCGCGCGCCTCGGCTACAGCACCCGGCAGATCGAACGCCAGCTTCTCGCCGAGCTGGGCGCCGGACCGCTCGCCCTGGCCCGCGCCCAGCGCGCCCAGACGGCGCGGCTGCTCATCGAGACCTCCGAACTGCCCATGTCGGACGTCGCGTTCGCCGCCGGCTTCTCCTCCATCCGGGCCTTCAACGACACCGTCAAGGAGGTCTTCGCGCTCTCGCCGAGCGATCTGCGCGTCCGCGCCCCCCGGCGGCGGACCGCGACCCCGGGGGTGTTGGCGCTGCGGCTGCCGTTCCGCCCCCCGCTCAACCCGAGCAACCTCTTCGGGCACCTGGCCGCCACCGCCGTGCCCGGCGTCGAGGAGTGGCGCGACGGCTCCTACCGGCGCACCCTGCGGCTGCCCCACGGTCACGGCATCGTCGCCCTCACCCCGGGGCCCGACCACATCGGCTGCCGCCTGACCCTCACCGACCTGCGTGATCTGGCCGTCGCCATCAGCCGCTGCCGCCGCCTGCTCGACCTGGACGCCGACCCCGTCGCCGTCGACGGGCAGCTGCGCGCCGACCCGCTGCTCGCGCCGCTGGTGGACGCGGGAGCGGGGCGGCGCGTGCCGCGGACCGTGGACGAGGCCGAGTTCGCCGTGCGGGCCGTCCTCGGCCAGCAGGTCTCCACCGCCGCCGCGCGCACCCACGCCGCCCGCCTCGTCAGCGCGCACGGCGACCCGGTCGAGGACGCGGAGGGCGGCCTCACCCACCTCTTCCCCACGCCCGAGGCGCTGGTCTCGCTCGACCAGGAGAAGCTGGCCCTGCCCCGCAGCCGCCGCGTCACCGTCACCACCCTGGTGCGCCACCTCGCCGAGGGCGGCCTCACCCTGGGCCCCGAGAGCGACTGGGACGAGACGCGGGTCCGGCTCGCGGCGCTGCCCGGGTTCGGCCCCTGGACCGTCGAGGCCATCGCGATGCGCGCCCTCGGCGACCCGGACGCGTTCCTGCCCACCGACCTCGGACTGCGGCGCGCCGCCCAAGGGCTCGGCCTCCGGTCCACCCCGGCCGCCCTCACCGCGCGCGCCGCCGCCTGGCGGCCCTGGCGCGCCTACGCGACCCAGTACCTGTGGGCCACCGACGACCACCCGATCAACGTCCTGCCCACGGAAGGCCCCACGCCATGACCCGCAACGCCCCGACCGCCAACGCCCCGGCCGCCAGCGCCCCGACCCGCACGCGGCACGCCGTCGCCGACAGCCCCTACGGCCCGCTCACCCTCGTCGCCACCGACGGGATCCTCAGCGGCCTCTACATGACCGACCAGCGGCACCTGCCCCCGGCCTCGTCCTTCGGGGAGCGCGTCGGCCTCTCGACGGCCCCGTTCGCGGCCGTCGTCGAACAGCTCGACGCCTACCACGCGGGCGAGCTGACCGAGTTCGACCTCCCGCTGCGGCTGGAGGGGACGCCGTTCCAGCGGGCGGTCTGGGAGCAGCTCACGCGCATCCCGTTCGGCGAGACCAGGACCTACGGTCAACTCGCCACGGCCCTCGGCAACCCCCACGCCTCCCGCGCCGTCGGCCTCGCCAACGGCAAGAACCCCATCAGCGTCGTCGTCCCCTGCCACCGCGTCATCGGCGCCGACGGAAGCCTCACCGGCTACGGCGGCGGCCTGGCCCGCAAGCGCCGGCTCCTCGACTTCGAACGGGGCGGCACGCTGCTCTGAAGTGCCCACGCCCGCGGCCGCGTCGGGCCAGGAATGCGGAAGGGCCGCGTCCGGACACGTATGACCCGAGTGAGCCTGGGTAGGCGCGCTCGCGGCACACCATTGCCCGGAAGCCGGGCGAGACCGACGGACACGGGAGGGACGATGACGGTGATGACGGCGACAGCGGCGACGACGGAGACGGTCCCCGACGGCCGTGTCGCGGGGCTGCCGGAGGTCGACGATCCGAGGAAGGTCGCCCCCAGGGACGCCAGGGCGCTGTCGAAGCTGTTCTTCGAACGGCTGGTCACCCTGGAGGAGGGGACGCACGCGTACCAGTACGCGCGCAACACCCTCATCGAGATGAACATGTCGCTGGTCCGCTTCGCCGCCGGGCGGTTCCGCAGCCGGGGCGACGACATGGAGGACATCGTCCAGGTCGGCATGATCGGCCTGATCAAGGCGATCGACCGGTTCGAGCTGTCCCGCGAGGTCGAGTTCACCACCTTCGCCGTGCCGTACATCATCGGCGAGATCAAGCGCTTCTTCCGCGACACCTCGTGGGCCGTCCACGTGCCGAGGCGCCTTCAGGAGGCGCGCGTGGAGCTGGCCCGCGCGACCGAGGAGCTCCGCACGCGCCTGGGGCGTTCCCCCACGGTGAGCGAGCTGGCCGCGCTGATGAACCTCACCGAGGACCAGGTGATCGAGGCCCGCCTGGCCTCCAACGGCTACAACTCCTCCTCCCTGGACGCCGCCATCGACAGCGACCAGGACGGGGAGGCCGCCCTCGCGGACTTCATCGGCTCGGAGGACCCGGCCATGGAACTGGTCGAGGACTTCCATGACCTGGCTCCGCTCATAGCAGGGCTCGACGAACGCGACCGGCAGATCATCCATATGCGGTTCGTCGAGGAGCTCACCCAGTCCCAGATCGGCGAGCGCCTCGGCTGCTCCCAGATGCACGTCTCCCGCCTGCTGTCCCGCGTCCTCGCCCGCCTGCGCGACGGCATGCTCGTGCGCCGCTGACACGCCCCCGGCGCGGGCCGGGTCAGGCGGAACGGGCGTGGTCCGCGAGGACTTCGCCGATCACCCGGCGGTGGTCGGCGGCCTGGGCGGGGTCGGTGCCGATGTCGCGGGCCAGGCAGATCAGGGCCTTCCACAGGGCCCAGCCGCGGGCCCGCGCCCAGGTGGCCTCGTCCTGCGCGACGGTGCGGCGGAACGCCTCCCGGCTCTCGTCGGCGAACATCGTCCAGGAGATCACCAGGTCGCACGCCGGGTCGCCGACGCCCGAGGTGCCGAAGTCGATGACGGCCGCCAGCCTCCCGTCCCTGACCAGCAGGTTGTTGCGGGCGATGTCGCCGTGGAACCACACCGGTTCGCCCCGCCACGTCGCGTCGAGGGCGGCGTCCCACACGGCCGCCGCCGAGGCGGTGTCCAGGTGCCCTTCGAGCGTTGCCAGGGCGCGGCGGGTCTCCTCGTCGTAGTGGGCGGGCGGCGCGCCGCGGTAGAAGCTGTGCGCGCCCGCACGGGGGCCGTCCGTCGCGTCGACGCGCTGGAGGGCGAGGAGGAACTCCCCGACGGAGACGGCGAACCGGGCCAGGTCGCCGATGCGTTCCGGGCTCGCCACCTCGCCGTCGAGCCAGCCGCGGACCGACCAGTCGAACGGGTATCCCTCCCCGGGCACGCCCCTGGCCACGACCGGCGGGACGGGCACGGGCAGCCGCGGTGCCAGTTCGGGGAGCCACCGGTTCTCCTTGGCGACCGCGGGGGCGTAGCCCTCGGCGGTGGGCAGGCGCACGGTCAGCTCGTCGCCGAGCCGGTACGTCCTGTTGTCCCAGCCGTCCACCTCGACCGGCGTCACCGGCAGGCCGGACCACCTCGGGAACTGCGCGGCGATCAGCCGCCGCACCAGCGCGGCGTCGATGCCCGCGCGGCCGTCGCGGGCGGCGTGATCACCGGGGAGCTGGGCCATGGCGGGATCATGACCCCCGTTCATGCGCCGCGCAAAGGAATTTCCGCCACCCGCCGCGCCCCGGACTCGGCGAGGGTCTGTGGAAACCGTTGACAAATCCCTGACAGGCTTGAAAACTCTGACTGCTTGTCGCGCAAGACATCGACTGTTCCGTGCAAGTTCCTCGCAAGGCTGCGGCAGGTGTAGTCCCCCCACCGGCCACGCCTGGCACGTATTCCAGACTCGACGGCGCGGCGACTAGCGTGGATCTCAGATTGCTGCCTCTCACTGACAATTATGAGCCCATGAGAACCAGGAGGTTA
>NZ_LAVK01000293.1 GCF_001083795.1 Streptomyces sp. SBT349 | reverse complement strand
GAAGCGAGGGGGGCGGCGCCGGCGGCGGGGTGGTCGGCATCGGCGGCGGCGCGGAACGGGCGGCCACGGCGGCGTGCTGCACCTCGGGCGCCGGGATCTGCGGGCCCCGGCCGCGGCGGCTCTCGATCTGCGCGACGGCGCTCGGCGGGAGCCAGGCCGAGGCGCTGCCGCTGTCGTCGCTCGCGGCGAACAGGTGGGGCGCGAGCTGCGCCTGGAGATCGGCCGGGGACGGGCGGTCCTCCGGCTTGTGGACCATCAGCGACTCGATCATCCCGCGCAGCTCGTCGGGGAGGCCGGTCAGGTCGGGCCGCTCGCGCAGCAGCATGAACACGGTCTCCACCGGATTCCCCCCGTGGTAGGGAGGGTGGCCGGTGGCGGCGAAGACGAGCGTGGAGGCGAGGGAGAAGATGTCGCTCGCGCCGTTGACGCTGCGGGAGTCCCTGGCCTGCTCGGGCGACATGTACGCCGGGGTGCCGACGGCGACGTTCGTCATGGTGAGCCGCGTGTTCGAGACGCCGGAGGCGATGCCGAAGTCGATGACGCGGGGGCCGTCCTCCACCACCAGCACGTTCGACGGCTTGAGGTCGCGGTGGACCAGGCCCGCGCCGTGGATGGACTGGAGCGCCTCGGCGATGCCCGCGGCCAGCCAGCGCACGGCGCCCGCGGGCAGCGGGCCGCACTCGGTGACGATCTCCTCCAGCGAGGGGGCGGGCACATAGGCGGTGGCCAGCCAGGGCACGGCCGCCCTGGGGTCGGCGTCGACGACGGCGGCGGTGTAGAAGCCGCTGACCGCGCGGGCCGCCTCCACCTCGCGGGTGAAGCGCACCCGGAAGAGCTGGTCCTCCGCGAGCTCGCTGCGCACCGTCTTGATCGCTACCCGGCGGCCGGACGCGGAACGGGCCAGGTAGACCAGCCCCATGCCCCCGGCGCCGAGCCGGCCGAGCACCTCGAACGGCCCGATCCTCCTCGGATCGTGCTGCGTCAGCTGCTCCACCATGTGCTGGACACCTCCCCGTACGGGCGCAGATTCTCCGCCCCGTGCAGCATCTCATCGCCGCGCGGTACCGCGGACTCACGAGTCGATTCTTCCCCCCGGGACCGACAGTGGCGAACCCGGGGGTCTGGATTGAGGGAAATGTCCCCGATGACCCGATCAGCCGAAACCGCGCCGAACCGGCCATCTTCTCTCATCACCCCGATCGGATGCGATCAAATCGCGCCTAGATCACGCGTCGATAAGCTGACTGGCATGACAGGACAGGTGACAACCGTTGACGGCCGGGTCGCAGGGCGACGCGGTCAGGCAACGCGGCAGAAGCTCCTCGACTGCCTCGGCAAGATGCTGGGGACCTCTCCCTACCGGGACGTCAGGGTCATCGACGTGGCCCGCAAAGCAGGCACTTCACCTGCGACTTTCTATCAATACTTCCCCGATGTGGAGGCCGCGGTCCTGGAGATCGCGGAGGGCACGATCAAGGAGAGCGCGGAGCTCTCCGAGCTCGTCGCCGGCCGCTCGTGGACCGGCAAGGCGGGCCGGACGACCGCGGAAGAGCTGGTTGACGGCTTCCTTTCCTTCTGGCGAAAACATGACGCTATCCTGCGCGTTATTGACCTTGGAGCGGCCGAAGGTGACCGCCGTTTCGTCCGTATCAGGACCCGGGTGCAGGGCGCGGTCGTCAAGCCGCTGGCCGAGTCCATCGAGGGGATGCGCACCAAGGGCCGCGGCGCGGACCAGGGCCCCTCGCCCGCCGCCATCGCGGGCTCGCTGGTCACCATGCTGGCGGCGGTCTCCTCGCAGCCCAAGAGCCTCCAGGCGCTCGGCGCCAAGCAGGCCGAGCTGAAGCCGACGCTGACCCTGCTGGTGCACCTCGGCGTCACCGGCCGCAAGCCCGCCTCCTAGGGGCGCCGCGTCGGGGGCACAGCCCAGCAGCCTCCCCGGGCTCCGCCCGGGGGTGCCCCCACGGCTGGGGGGAGCCGCCGCCCGGCCCCTGTCTCCGGGACGGCGCCGTCCCCCGCCCACCGACCGGTCCGCCACCTCCGGTCCGCCACCTGATGAGTGGCGGACCGGCTGCGTATGCTCATGTCCATGCCGACGTCGCCCGTGCACATCATCGGAGCGGGCCCCGGAGGGCTCGCCACCGCCGGCGCTCTCGCCGACCTGGGGATCCGCGCCGTGGTGCTGGACAAGGCCGACGATGTCGGGGCCTCCTGGCGCGGCCACTACGACCGGCTCAGGCTGCACACCACCCGCCGCTGGTCCTCGCTTCCCGGCCTGCCCATCCCCCGCTCCGCCGGGCGGTGGGTGCGCCGCGACGACTTCGTGCGCTACCTGGAGACCTACGCGCGCCACCACCGCCTCGACCTGGCGGCCGGCGTCGAGGTCTCCCGCGTCGACCGGCCGGGACCCGACGACGAGTGGGTGCTGCACGCCAACGGCGGCCGCAAGCTGCGCGCCTCCGCGGTCGTCGTCGCCACCGGCTTCAACCACACGCCCCGGGTGCCGGACTGGCCCGGCCGCGAGACGTACACCGGCGAGTTACTGCACGCCGCCCGCTACCGGGACCCGGGACCGTTCGAGGACCGCGACGTCCTGGTCGTCGGCGTCGGGAACACCGGCGCCGAGATAGCCGCCGACCTGGCCTTCGGCGGGGCGGGCCGGGTCAGGCTCGCCGTCCGCACCGTCCCCCACATCCTGCGCCGCTCCACGCTCGGCTGGCCCTCCCAGGCCAGTGCCATCGCCTGCCGGCGGCTGCCGGCCGGGCTGGTGGACCGGCTGGCCCGCCCGGTCGAGCGGCTGCTGCCCGACCTCACCCCCTACGGACTGCCGCGCGCCCGCACCGGCCTGTACTCGCGGGTCCGCGAGGGCGCGATCCCCGTGCTGGACGCGGGCCTGGTGCGCGGCGTGCGCAAGCGGCGGATAGAACCGGTCGGCGCGGTCGTCTCGTTCGACGGCGACGCGGTCACCCTGGCGGACGGCGCGACCGTGCGCCCCGACGTGGTGATCGCCGCCACCGGCTACCGGCGGGGCCTCGAACCGCTGGTCGGCCACCTCGGCGTGCTCGACGGCCGGGGCCGCCCCCTGGTGCACGGCCGCGAGACCCACCCGGCGGCGCCCGGCCTCTTCTTCACCGGCTACACCAATCCCATCAGCGGCATGCTCCGCGAACTGGCCAGGGACGCCCCGAAGATCGCCACCGCCATCACCCGCCGGCTCTGATCCGGCCCCCGCGGGGGCGGGGAAGCCCCTCCCCGTGCGGGGAGGGGACCCGGTGATCGCGCACTCGCCGAGGACCAGCCTCGGCGTCCCCTCGCCGCGGATCACCCGGTTCCGCCGACCCGGCCTCCAACGCGCCGGACGGAACCCTTCCTTAGGGTGATCAAGCAACCACGCCACGTCAATACCTGGCCGGAACCTTGCCGCCGACCTCCGGCGCCTGACCGCCCCGCCGCGGCGGCTCCACGGCACGCGCCTCCGCGGGGGCGCAGTCCAGCTCGCACCACACGCGCTTGCCCGGCCCCTCGGTCTGCCAGCCCCACCGGTCGGCCAGCACCTCCACCAGTTCGAGACCGCGCCCGCAGGTCTCCTCGTCCTCGGCCCGCCGGGGCCTGGGCGCGCGGCCGTCCCGGTCCACGACCTCCAGGCGGACCGGAACGTTCCTGCCGGGGGCGGGCTGCCGTCGCACCGCGAGCCGGAGCACCGCCGGCCTGCCGGTGTGCACCACGGCGTTCGTCACCAGCTCCGAGACGAGCAGCACCAGGGTGTCCTTCTGCGCCTCGTCCGGGCGCGCGGGGCAGGGCTGCCCCCGTCCCAGCTGCGCCCGCACCCACCGGCGGGCCCTGCCCACCTCGGCGGGCTCGGGGGCGACCTCCAACTGCTCTTCCAGCTCCTGCACCGTGCACACGCTCCGAACCGGGCGGACAAATCCCCTCACACCGAGGCACAACCCCGGCTCAGCACAGCATGATTGACGGGCGAGTCGGACAACAAGTGCTTGAGGAATATTCCGGCGCAAAGGAGTAAGCCAGGGGCGAACTGTGCGACCCCCCTCGCGCGCCGGCTCGAACACCGAGGGGGCGGGCGCGGCACCGGGTCAGGCCGAGAGCGGCGTCCCCGTCTCCCCCGCGGCGGCCTGAAGATCGGGATAGCAGTCGAACAGACGGCGCACGCCGAGGGCGGCGAGCACGCGGTTGACGTGGGAGCCGTCCTCGGCGCCCTGGGCCGGGAGGATCAGCCGGAGCTCACCGGCGCACGAGCGCATCAGACGGCGCGCGGCCACCAGGACCCCGACGCCGCTCGAATCGCAGAAGAGCACCTCGGAGAGGTCGAGCACCAGGTGTCTTCGTCCGTCGGCCACCGCGTCGTGGACGCGCTGGCGCACGCCGGGTGAGGTGGCGATGTCCAACTCGCCGACGACCCGCAGCACGGTCCACTCCCCCCGTTGCTCGCCCTGCACCTTCAACGTCACGCGCCGGGGCCCCTTCTGTGATCCTCTGTGCCTGTCCGTGTCCGTTTTCCTTCTCTCCCTGTGCGCCCTGCCCAGTTTCGTGGCCGTCACGCGTCCCACGCCCCTCGGACGGTGAACCCCCTTGGCGGGGGCGCGCGTCGACAGCACCGCACACTACATTTGACGTACGAGCAGGGCCGGAGGTTGTCGTACGGCGGAGCCGAGCGGGTATGGAGGCCGGATGGCGCACGAAACGCCGCCGCACTGGGACCGCGACATGCGGCAGCGGCTCCACCTCGGCGAGGCGGCGGCCCTGGCCGAGCTCTACGACCGGTTCGCCTCGTTGGCGTTCGGCATCGCCCAGCGGATCCTGGACAACACCCCGGACAGCGAGGCCGGGGCCGGCGACGTGACCCGGGAGGTCTTCGCCCGCCTCTGGGAGTCGCCCCACGACTTCGAGCCCGAGCGCGGCCCGATGCGCTCCTGGATCGCCGCCGAGGCCCACCAGGCCGCCGTCGACCTGCTGCGCGGCAGGACCGCCGGCGGCGCCCCCGGCGACGCCGCGGGCGCCGAGGCGCAGGTCCGCGCCGCCTCCACCGCGGCCCGCGCGGACTACATCGTGACCGCCATGCCGGCCCCGCTGCGCGACGCGCTCGAACTCACCCACTTCCAGCGCCAGGACTACCGGCGGATGGCCGAGCGCCTCGGGATCAGCGAGGCGGAGGCCCGCAGACGGCTGCGCCTCGGGCTCCAGCTCCTCTCCTCCGCCGCCGGGTACCCGGCGGGCGGCCGCGGAGAGCCGCCCGCCCGGGGGACACGGTGACCACGCCCTCCGCCGGGGACGGCGACCAGGCCGCGCCGTGGCCCGCCGACGCCGCCCGCGTCCCCGTGCCCCGCGCGCCCCGCGGAGGCGCTCACCAGGACACCGGGCCCTCCCGGGCTTCGCCCCCTCGCCGGCGGGAGGCGGGCGAGCCCATGTCCGCCGCTTCGGGCCCGCGCGACCACCAGGACGTGGGGGCGCTCCTCGGCGCCTGGGCGCTGGCCGCGTGCTCCCCCGGCGAGGCCGAGCGCGTCGAGGGGCACCTGGGCGACTGCGGCCCGTGCGCCGACGAGGCCCTGCGGCTGCGGGACGCGGCGCTGCTGCTCGAACCGCAGCGCAGCCTCGACCTCGACCCCCACCTGCGGCTCCGCGTGCTGGAAGGCTGCCTCTCCCGCCGCCCGGCGCGGCAGCCGCTGCCCGCGTGGGCGGCGCCCTTCGACCAGGAGACGGCGCGGCTCGACGCGCTGCTCAACGACATGGCCGAGGACGAGTGGGCGACGCCGGTCGAGCTGCGCTGGTTCGAGGGGAACACCTGGGGCAGCAGGGCCACGACGGTGGCGGGCGTGGTCGGCCATCTCCTCGCGGTGGACGGGCTGCTGGCGCGGGCCGCCGGGCTGCCCGACCCGCCCCCGCGGGCGGCGTCCCCCGCCGCGGACGACCAGGACGGGCCGGGGACCGAGGGGGCGCTTCCGGTGGAACGCACGCTGGCGCGTTGGCGCGCGGCGGGCGCGGGCGACTGGCCGGTGTGGCGGGAGCAGTCGCGGGCGCTGCTGCGCACCGCGGCCGTGCTCGGCGGGGAGCCGGGCCAGCGGACCATCCCGCGCTCGGCCCTGGGCGACGAGGGCCGCTTCCCCGGGGAGGGCGACGCGGTGGCGCTGTCGGACGCGTTCCTCGACCGCGCGTTCGCCTGCTGGGTGCACGCGGGGGACATCGCCGAGGCGGTCGAGTACCCCTATGACCCGCCGTACGGGCCGCATCTGCGGCTGCTGGTCGACCTGGCGGCGCGGCGGCTGCCCGCCAGCATCGCGTCACGGCGGCGCGCGGGGCTCGCGATCTCGCCCACGCGCCTGACGCGGGTGGGCGCGCCGGGGCGCACGCTCCATCTGGAGGTGGAGGGCTCGGGCGGCGGCCACTGGTTCATCCCGGTCGACTCGCCCGCGGCGGGCGTCTCGGGCCCCGGCGAGCGGGGCGCGGCGGAGGCGGTGGCCCATGTGGCGCTGGACGACGTGGTCTTCTGCCAGCTCGCCGCCGGGCGGACGACCCCGGAGGAGGCCGCCTCCGGCATGGAGGGCGACCCGGCGCTCATACACGACGTGCTCTCGGCCGCCGCGGCGCTCTCGCGCCTGTGAGCCCGTGAGCCTGTGAGCTGGTAAACGCCGGGGGCCGGGGCCCGGGGGCCCGGAGTGCCGCCGCTCAGGCGAAGACCACCGTGCGGGAGCCGTTGAGCAGGACGCGGCGCTCGCTGTGCCACTGCACCGCGCGGGCCAGGGCCTGGCACTCCACGTCCCGGCCGACCGCGGCGAGCCGGCGCGGGGTGACGTCGTGCCCGACGCGTTCCACCTCCTGCTCGATGATCGGGCCCTCGTCCAGCTCGGCCGTCACATAGTGCGCCGTCGCCCCGATCAGCTTCACGCCCCTGGCGTGCGCCTGGTGGTAGGGGCGTGCGCCCTTGAAGCTCGGCAGGAACGAGTGGTGGATGTTGATGATGCGGCCGGGCAGTTGCTTGCAGAGGTCGTCCGAGATGACCTGCATGTAGCGGGCGAGGACCACCAGTTCGACCTTCTCGCTCTCCACGAGGGACAGCAGCCGCGCCTCCGCCTCCGCCTTGGTCTCGGCGGTGACGGGGATGTGGTGGAACGGGATCGCGTAGGAGGCGGCGAGCTCGGCGAAGTCGGTGTGGTTGGAGACGACGGCGGCGACCTCGATGGGCAGGGCGCCGATCCTGGTGCGGAAGAGCAGGTCGTTGAGGCAGTGGCCGAACCTGCTGACCATCAGCACCACGCGCATCTTCTCGTCGGCCGGGTGCAGCTGCCAGTCCATGCGGAACGCCTCCCCGACGGCCGCGAAGTCGGCCCTCAGCCTCTCCGGGGTGACGGGCCCGACGGCCGAGAAGTGCACGCGCATGAAGAACAGGCCGGTGCCGCGGTCACCGAACTGCTGGCTGTCCTCGATGTTGCAGCCGGCCGTGAACAGGAAGCTGGACACGGCGTGCACGATGCCTGGCCTGTCCGGGCAGGACAGGGTCAGCACGTACTCGTCTCGTTGCTCGGCGGTCATGGTGCCCTAGCCTGGCACAGCCGCTCAGACGATGTGCATCGCGGCGGCCAGTTCGTCCAGGGAGCGCGGGGGCGTGTCGGGGTCGTCGCCGTCGCCGGCCGCGAGCCGCACATGCGCCTCGCGCGCCGCGCGCACCGCCTCGGACCAGCCGTGGTGCTGGAGGTACGCGGTGACGGGGGCGTCGGCGCCGACCTGGTGCATGATCCGCAGCACCCGCAGCACCGCGACGTCCACCAGCGCGGCCTCCTGGCTGTCCCGGAAGACGGTGCCGACGTATTTCTCGGCCGACCAGTTGTCCAGCCAGGTGTCCTCGACGAGGCGGTAGACGGCGTCGGTGATGTCGCCGTAACCCGGTACGCCGGGCACCCAGCAGTTCTGGTGGAACGCGGGGTCGGAGAGCATGTGCAGCGCCGAGCGCACATTGGTGCGCCAGCGCCACCACGGCATGTCGTTGAGCGGCATGCCTGCCATGGTGGGGGAACGGCGCCCGTGTCGGGAAGACCTTTCGGAAGCCTGTGCGGTCACAGCTGGGTCGCCGCCCTCTCCGGCAGGCCGTGCTCGCCCGCCACCGGGTTCCAGAGCCCGGCCGCGCGCTCCTTGGCCTCGGTCGCACGACCGCTGGCGGCGTCGCCCTGGGACGCGCGTTCGGTGTGGGCGGCCTGACCGCCCCGGCACACCTGGGGGTTGGTCCTGGCCTCGTCCGCCCAGACCGCGTAGTGCTCGTCGGCCTCGGCCGACGCCCGCCACGCCTCGGTCAGCGCCGTCGACAGCGCCGCGCCGTCGGGGATCTGGTCGACCGCCAGCTCCTCCAGGCGCGTCACCAGGCCGTTGCGCTGCTCCGCGGCGGCTCGCAGGTCCGCGGCGGCCTGGGGAAGGCGGTCGCACCCCTTGATGTCGGCGACGGCCTGGATGACCGAGTCGCGGCTGTCGTTGCTGTCGTCGAGCAGGGCGGAGAGGGCCTCGGCCTGCTCGGCGGCGCCCTCGCCGTCCGGAGGGGCGGCCTCGGGGCCCGGCTCCTCCTCGCCCTCGGGGGCGCTCGCGCTGTTCTCCGGGGCCGGTTCCTCCCCGCCGTCGCCGCCTCCGCTGAGCGCGGCGCCCGCGCCGAGCCCGAGGACGGCGCAGCCGATGACGACGGCGGCGATGACCAGGGCGGGGGAACGCCGCCGGCCCGCGGTCCCCCGGGAGGGCGGTGGCTGCCGCGGGTCCTGCGGGGTGTGGGAGGCGGCGGTGCGGAAGAGGTTGTCGAAGTCGTCGGGAACGGTGGGCATGGCCTGGGTGGCCTGCATGTTCTGGTCGTTCTGGGCGCTCTGCGCGTTCTGGGCACGCTGCGCGTGCCGCATGCCCTGCCCCGGCCGCGGGCCGGGGGCGGGCGCCGTGACCACCCGCAGCTTCGCCGTCGCCTCGGGGTCGCCGCCGCCGTCCGCCGGGACGGGCGGGATGAGCTGGGTCGCCCCCTCGCTGTCCACCCGGCCGGGTCCGGGCCCGGCCGGCACGGCTCGTATCTGCGTCGTGGTCTCCACCTGCGGTATCAACGCGGTGGCCTCCTCGTCGCCGCCGGCCGCGGGGAGCGCGGCCCGGTGCCGCCCGGCCCGCGAGCCCGGTCTCTGGTCCTGCCCCTGCCCCTGCCCGTGGTCCTGGCCGTGGTCCTGCCCCTGCCCGTACGCGGGATCCTGACCCGGCGCCTGGTGCGGAAGCTGGTGCGGCGCCTGACCCGGCGCTCGGTGCGGAAGCTGGTCCTGGGCCTGACCCGGGGCCTGGTGCGGAAGCTGGTGCGGCGCCTGACCCGGTGCCTGGTGCGGGGGCTGGTCCGGGGCGAACGGTGGCTGCCCGGCCGGGGGTGCGCCCTGCCCGAAGGTGGCGCCGGGCGGGGGTGCCAGGGG
>NZ_LAVK01000292.1 GCF_001083795.1 Streptomyces sp. SBT349 | reverse complement strand
GGTGCGCGCCTCGTACCGTCCCAGCGAGTTCTCCGCGACGGCGCCGGCGGCGCGTATCGTCAGCCAGGCCGCCGCGAAGATCGTCAGCATCGCCAGCAGGTTCTGGATGATGTCGTCCCGGCGCAGGTGGAGGTCGAACGCGCTGTGGGCGACCTGCACCGCGGACGAGGCGAGCAGCACCTGGAGCGGGAGCTGGCAGCGCCGCATCAGGCGCCAGAGCCGGGTGTCGGGGTGGCGGGCGTCCGCTGCGCGCAGCGCCCGGTCGATCAGCCACCCGAGGGCCAGGGTGAGCGCGATGGTGCCGCCGATGACCGCGAGCGGCCGCAGCACATCGTCCATGGGTTCCTCCAGCCTTCCCGTCACCCGTCTGCTTGCTTGCGTCTGCAAGGCTAGCTGGCAGGATGGCTCGTCCGAGAGCCGCGCGTGGCACGAGAGGGCCGGTCGACACGTGAGTCATGTCATGCTCTTCCACTCCGTCCATGGGCTGCGCCCCGCGGTCGTGGCGGCGGCGGAGCGCCTTGAGGCCGCCGGTCACCGGGTCGTGGCGCCCGACCTCTTCGACGGGCACACCGCCGCGTCACCGGACGAGGGGATGGCGATCTCGCAGGAGATCGGCCGGGACGAGCTGCTGCGCCGGGCCATCGCCGCCAGCGCCCCCGGCGCGGACTCCGGGACGGTGTACGCGGGCTTCTCGCTGGGGGCGGCGCTGGCGCAGAACCTGGCGCTGGGGGACAGCAAGGCCAGGGGGCTGCTGCTGTTGCACGGGACCTCGGACATCGCGGAGGACGCGGCGGCCGACGGGCTGCCGGTGCAGCTGCATGTCGCGGACCCCGACCCGTTCGAGCCGAACGACTGGCTGAACGCCTGGTACCTGCGGATGCGGCGGGCCGGGGCGGATGTGGAGGTCTTCCACTACCAGGGCGCGGGCCACCTGTACACCGATCCCGAGTCGCCCGACCACGACGCGGAGGCCGCCGAGGCCACCTGGCGCACGGCGCTCGGGTTCCTCGCGGAGCTGGGGTGAACGGGGCCGCCGGCGGGCGGATCAGTCGTCCTCGCAGCGGCTGTTCGCCAGGTCGTCGGGGTTGCACAGCAGGTCCGCGTCGCCGGGGTCGCGGCTGAGGTAGCGGCCGACGCACTCGTTGCCCGTGGTCAGGCCGTGCGCGGCACAGTACGCGAGGGCCTCGTGGCCGTCGGCGAACGGGCCGGGCGCGTAGATGAACCAGTACCCGGGCCGCAGCGAGGGGTAGTCGGTGCTGAGCAGCACCTCGGCGTCCGGGACCGTGGCGCGGACGGCGCCGAGCCGCTCGTCCCTGACCCCGGTGCCCGAGCCGGCGGGCTCGGAGAACAGCTGGGCCACCCACCGGCCCTCCTCGTCCTCCTCTCCCTCGCCGTCCTCTCCCTCGCCGACCTCCTCGGGACTCTCCTCGGGACTCTCCTCCGTGTCCGGCGGGGAGGCGACGGGGGTCTCCGCCTCCGGCCCGCCGGGGGTCTCGCTCCCGGTGCCGCCGCCCGCGCCCGGCCGCTCCCGGGTGTCGGGGCCGCCCATGGCCATCACCGCGGCCGTGGCGCCGACGCCGATCACGAGGGCGGCCCCGGCGGCGGCGGTGATCAGCCCGAGGCGGTGCCCGCCGCGCGGCGGGGTGGGCGCCGTGCCGGTGGTGGCGTCGGGCGCGGCCGTGGGCGCGGGGTGCGGGACGGCGGCGGTCTCGGTCGGGCTCCGGGACCAGCCCTGCTCGGCCGCGGTCAGCATCGCATCGAGGCGGGCGGCGCGGGGCCGGGCGGCGGGGTCTTTGACCAGCAGCGCGGTGAGCACCTCGGAGAGCGGCCCCGAGCGGGCCGGTGGCGGCACCGGGTCCTCCAGGACCGCGGAGAGCGTGGCCAGCGTGGTGCCGCGGCGCAGCGGGCTGTAGCCCTCGGTCAGGATGTAGAGCATGATGCCGAGCGACCAGAAGTCGGCCGCCGGTTCGTCGCCCCTGCCCCTGACGCGTTCCGGGGCGATGTACTCGGGGGAGCCGATGATGCCGCCGGTCATGGTCAGCGAGGAGGTGCCGGCGATGGCGGCGATCCCGAAGTCGGTGAGGACCGCGGAGCCGTCCTCGCGGAGCAGGACGTTGGCCGGTTTCACGTCGCGGTGGTGGATGCCCTCGGCGTGCGCGGCCCGCAGCGCGGACAGCACGTGGCGGCCGTAGCGGGCGGCCTCGTGGGCCGGCACCGGGCCCCGGGCGGCGCGGGCCTCCAGGCTCTCGCCGCGCACCAGCTCCATCACCAGCCAGGGGAAGGGCGCCACATCGACGATGTGGTAAATCCGCACGACGTGCGGGTGGTTGAGCCGGGCGAGGGCGCGCGCCTCGCGCAGCACCCGCTCCCTGAGCGTGGCCTCCGCCCCGGGCCCCTGGACCTGCCCCGGGTCGGCGGGGCGCACCTCCTTGAGCGCCACCTCGCGGTGGAGCGCCTGGTCCATGGCCCGCCACACGGCCCCCATGCCGCCGTGGCCGAGCCGCTGGATCAGCTGGAAGCGGCCGTCGATGAGGTGGCCCGGTTCTGCCGACGTCATGGGGCACAAGCGTAGGGGAAGCCAACGGGCGGGCCGACCATGTGCCTTGGCGAACGAGGCACCGGTCGGCCCGCCCGGCGGCGGGGCGCGTCAGCCGGCCGGCGGCTGCTCGTCGACGCTGTTGGCCTCGATCACGGCGGCGAAGTCCTCGGGGGACGCGGGCCGTTCGATGACCTCACCGTTGAACTTGAGCGTGGGCGTGCCTTCCACGTCGGGGTCGGCCTGGAACTTCTGCGACATCTGGAGCGCCCAGACGGCGAAGGTGTCCTCGTTGACGGCGTCCTCGAACTCCTGGTTGCCCGCGAGCTCGGGGACCTCCTGGGCTATCGCGATCAGCCGCTCGTCGTCGCCGAACTCGTCGTCGGACTCCGGCGGATGGAAGTCCGCCGAGTAGAGGGCGTCGTGGTAGTCGAGGAACGCCTCGGGGCTGATGTCGAGGGCGGCGCCCAGCGCGCCCAGGGCGTTCTTGGAGCCGGAGCCGCCCAGGTTGCCGTCCAGGAAGGTGCCGAAGACGTACTCGACGGCGTAGTCGCCGTTCTCCAGGCCCTCCCTGACCGTCGTGCCGAGGGACTGCTCGAAGTCGGCGCAGGCGGGGCAGCGGGCGTCCTCGTAGAGGGTCAGGGTGTTGGCGGCGTCCTCCTCGCCGACGCGGACGGTCAGGCCGTCCTCGCCCGAGGCGTGGTCGGGCGCGGCGGTCGGGAACTCGCCCCCTCCGCCGTTGTCGACCTGGGACTGGACGGCGCCCCAGTCGGTGTCGTCGTCGCCGCCTCCCATGGTGGCGACGGCCATGCCGATGCCTCCCGCGCCGGCGAGGACGGCCACCGCGGAGCCGGTGACGATCAGCCGGCGGCGGATCGTCGCGCGCCTGGTCTGGCGGTCGCGCTCGGCCTTCAGGCGCTCGCGTGCGGCTCTCTTGGCCTCGGGGGAATTGCGCTTGCTCATGTCGGATGTCTCCGTGAACGTGTCGGATGGCTGGTCGGCGTGCCCGGCCCGTTCGGCGACCGCGGGGCGGTCAGCGAGCGGGCGCGGGGCGCGGCGGCCCCCGACGCGGTACGGAGTGGGCGAGCAGAGGGAGCGCGGGGGCCCGGGGGGCGCGGCGCGGGCGGCGGGGCGGCGGGGCGGTGGCCGGTGGGAGTCCGGCGCGGCCGGCGACCGCGATGAGCAGCGGCCGGAACGTGGCGGCGGCGGCCGAGGAGAGGAGGCGGGCGAGGCCCCGTTCGCCGCCGCGCAGCCAGCACGCGGCGGCCAGGCCGACCAGGAGGTGGGCGCCGAGCAGCGCCCAGGGCCCGGCGGGGGCGGCGGTGGTCAGCGGGGCGTGGCCTGCGGCGGCCAGCGAGGCCAGCGGAGTGCCGAAGTCCCCGCCGCCGCAGAGCAGATCGACGCCGAGCAGCCGCAGCGGCCCGGTCACCGGGCCGCCGCCCGGGCCGTAACAGGTGGCCTGCCCGGTGGTGAAGACGGTGTCGGCCGCCAGGTGCAGCGGTACCAGCAGCGAGGCGATGGCGCCGAAGCCGCGCTCGCCGTCGCCGACGAGCAGCAGGGCGAGGGCGAAGACGGCCGCCCCGACCGCGGCGACGGTCGGCGCGGGAAGCGGCGCCCCGGAGAGCAGCACATGGGCGCCGACGGAGAGCGTGACGCAGAGCGCGGCGAAGACCGCCGCGCGTGCCACGCGCGTTCCGGGAGTCGATATGCCCATCGGAACCGAGTGTGCCACGGCGGCGGACGGAGAGGTACGGGGTGGCGCGGAACGTGTGTACCGGTGGTGCGGGGGGTGTGTTCCCGGGCCGTCCACCGGGCACCGTCCTGACCTTGGACATTGCTGATCATCGGGCTCTGACCTGCGGAAACGCCGATGGACCCGAGTGCTGACCTGGCGGCTCGACGGGGCTTTCACGGATGTAGGGTCGGGGGATCCCTGACCCTGCTGCGGAAGGCCCGTGGAGTGACCAAGCCCTTCACACACCTGCATGTGCACACCCAGTACTCGCTGCTCGACGGGGCGGCGCGGCTGAAGGACATGTTCGCGGCGTGCCAGGAGATGGGCATGTCACATATCGCCATCACGGACCACGGGAACCTGCACGGCGCCTACGACTTCTTCCAGCAGGCGCGGGGCGCGGGCATCACGCCGATCATCGGCATCGAGGCATATGTGGCGCCGGAGTCGCGGCGGCACAAGCGCCGGGTGCAGTGGGGCCAGCCGCACCAGAAGCGGGACGACGTCTCGGGCTCCGGCGGTTACACGCACAAGACGATCTGGGCGTACAACGGCACGGGCCTGCACAACCTCTTCCGGCTCTCGTCCGACGCCTACACCGAGGGCTACTTCGTGAAGTGGCCCCGGATGGACAAGGAGACCATCGCGCAGCACGCCGAGGGGCTCATCGCGTCCACCGGCTGCCCCTCGGGGGAGGTGCAGACGCGGCTGCGCCTCGGGCAGCCGGAGGAGGCGATGAAGGCGGCGGCCGAGTACCGGGAGATCTTCGGCAGGGACCGGTACTTCCTGGAGCTGATGGACCACGGCCTGGAGATCGAGACCCGGGTGCGGGACGGGCTGCTGGAGATCGGCAGGAAGCTGGGCATCCCGCCGCTGGTCACCAACGACTCGCACTACACGCACGCGCAGGAGGCCAGCGCGCACGACGCGCTGCTGTGCGTGCAGACCGGCAAGAACCTGTCCGATCCCGACCGCTTCCGTTTCGACGGGACCGGTTACTACCTGAAGTCGCCCGAGGAGATGTATGCCATCGACTCCTCGGACGCCTGGCAGGAGGGGTGCGCCAACACCCGCCTGGTGGCCGAACAGGTCGATGTCTCCGGCTGGTTCGAGCCGCGCGACCTGATGCCCCGCTTCGACGTGCCCGGCGGCTACACGGAGATCACCTGGTTCCAGGAGGAGGTGCGGCGCGGCATGGCCCGCCGCTACCCGGGCGGGGTGCCGGAGGACCGGCAGCGGCAGGCCGAGTACGAGATGGGCGTCATCATCCAGATGGGGTTCCCCGGGTACTTCCTCGTGGTCGCGGACTTCATCATGTGGGCCAAGGAGCAGGGCATCGCGGTGGGCCCGGGGCGCGGCTCGGCGGCGGGCTCGATCGTCTCGTACGCGATGGGCATCACCGACCTGGATCCGATCGAGCACGGGCTGATCTTCGAGCGGTTCCTGAACCCCGAGCGCGTCTCCATGCCGGATGTCGACATCGACTTCGACGAGCGCAGGCGCGGCGAGGTCATCCGCTATGTCACGGAGAAGTACGGCGCGGACAAGGTGTCCATGATCGGCACCTACGGCACGATCAAGGCGAAGGCCGCGATCAAGGACGCCTCCCGGGTGCTGGGCTACCCGTACGCGATGGGCGACCGGATCACCAAGGCGATGCCCGCCGACGTGCTGGGCAAGGGCATCCCGCTCTCCGGCATCACGGACAAGGACCACCCGCGTTACAGCGAGGCGGCCGAGGTCCGGGGGATGTACGAGAACGAGCCGGATGTCACGAAGGTCATCGACACCGCCAAGGGCCTGGAGGGCCTGGTCCGCCAGATGGGCATGCATGCCGCCGGTGTGATCATGTCCAGCGAGCGGCTGGTGGACCATGTGCCGCTCTTCGCGCCGAAGAACGACGGCGTGGTCGTGACGCAGTGGGACTATCCGACGTGTGAGTCGCTCGGCCTGCTGAAGATGGACTTCCTGGGCCTGCGGAATCTCACGATCATGGATGACGCGGTCAAGCTGATCAAGAAGAACAAGGGCATCGAGATCAAGCTGCTCGACCTGACGCTCGACGATCCGAAGACGTTCGAGCTGCTGGGACGGGGTGACACCCTCAGCGTCTTCCAGTTCGACGGCGGGCCCATGCGGTCCCTGCTGCGGATGATGAAGCCCGACGACTTCGAGGACATCTCCGCCGTCGGCGCCCTGTACCGGCCGGGGCCGATGGGCATGAACTCCCACATCAACTACGCGCTGCGCAAGAACGGGCAGCAGGAGATCACGCCGATCCACAAGGAACTCGAGGAGCCCCTGAAGGAGGTCCTCGACATCACCTACGGCCTCATCGTGTACCAGGAGCAGGTGCAGAAGGCCGCGCAGGTGCTCGCCGGGTACACGCTCGGACAGGCCGACCTGCTCCGCCGGGCCATGGGAAAGAAGAAGAAGGAGATCCTCGACAAGGAGTTCGTCCCCTTCCAGAACGGGATGCGGGCGAACGGCTACTCCGACGAGGCGATTCAGTCCGTGTGGGACGTGCTGGTGCCGTTCTCCGGCTACGCGTTCAACAAGGCGCACTCGTCGGCATATGGCCTTGTCACCTACTGGACGGCATATCTCAAGGCCAATTACCCGGCCGAGTACATGGCGGCGGTGCTGACCTCCGTGCGCGACGACAAGGACAAGTCGGCCGTCTATCTCAACGAGTGCCGCCGCATGGGCATCAAGGTGCTGCCGCCCGACGTCAACGAATCCGAGGCGCACTTCACCCCGCGCGGAGACGATACGATCGTATTCGGTCTCACAGCGGTCAGGAACGTGGGTCAGAACGTCGTGGACTCGGTCGTGGCCACTCGAAAGGCAAAGGGAAAGTACAGCTCGTTCCCCGACTTCCTCGACAAGGTCGAGGCCGTCGTCTGCAACAAGCGCACCGTCGAGTCGCTCATCAAGGCCGGCGCGTTCGACACCCTGGACCATACCCGCAAGGGCCTCACCGCCCATTTCGAGCCGATGATCGACAACGTGGTCCAGGTGAAACGCAAGGAGGCCGAAGGTCAGTTCGACCTCTTCGGCGGCATGGACGACAAGGGCGACGGCGCCGAGGGCCCCGGCTTCGGCATGGACGTGATCTTCTCGGACGAGGAGTGGGAGAAGAGCTATCTCCTGGCCCAGGAGCGCGAGATGCTCGGCCTGTACGTCTCCGACCACCCGCTCTTCGGTATTGAGCACATTCTGTCCGACAAGGCCGACGCGGCGATCTCCGCGCTCGCCGGGGACTACCAGGACGGCGCGGTCGTCACCATCGGCGGCATCATCTCCGGGCTCCAGCGCAAGATGACCAAGCAGGGCAACCCCTGGGCCATCGCCACCGTCGAGGACCTGGGCGGATCCATCGACTGCATGTTCTTCCCCGCCTCCTACCAGCTGGTCTCCACACAGCTCGTGGAGGACGCGATCGTCTTCGTCAAGGGCCGCCTCGACAAGCGCGAGGACGTGCCGCGCCTGGTCGCCATGGAGCTGATGGTGCCCGACCTCTCCGAGGCGTCGGCCGACGCGCCGGTGACCATCAGCATCCCCACGGTCAAGGTCACCCCGCCGCTCGTCGAGCGCCTCGGCGAGGTGCTGGGCCAGCACCGCGGCCCCACCGAGGTGCGGGTCAGGCTCCAGGGCTCCCGCACCACGACCGTGCTGCGCCTCGACCGGCACCGCGTGCGGGCCGACCCCGCGCTGTTCGGGGACCTCAAGGCACTTCTGGGGCCCGCCTGTTTGGCCGGTTGATGCCCGCATGTTGGACGGATGATGGAAGGCGCTTTACCAGAACGGGGCATTCAGAGGTCTACCTTCGAATAAGGAGCCAATCTCCGAATGAGGGGTGGATCGCCGTGGATGCTCGGATGATCGACAAGGCGGTATTCCTGTTGCGGCAGGTGCGTGTTTCCCGGCAGGAGGCCGTGCACGCACTCGCCGTCTATTTTCCCGGCACCGCATTCGAGGACCGGCTGCGCTGTGTCCACGAGGCGTGGGACATCGTGCGCCCGGGCGGTGCGCCGGCGGAATCGGTGAGATCCGAGGTGTCCGACGCGCGCTATTTCGCGGCGGCGCATGAGAGGCACGCGTTCAACGACTGATATGCGCGGTGAGCGGTGGCGCTCGCCGCCGCACGCGCGAGGGCGCGCCCCTGGTCCGGGGCGCGCCCTCCTCCATGTCCACCGCTCCGGCCTCTCAGTTGTGGCCGAAGCGCCTTTCGCGTTTGCGGTTCTTGGGTTGTTGCTCGACGGGTGGCTCCGTGCGCGGCTGCTCGGGCGCGGGCTCGGGCGCCGGCCTGCGGTCGCGATTCCTGTTCTTGGCCATGATCGCCTCCTGGCGCGGGCGTACCCGCCCTCGCGGGAACGCCGGCCCGCGACCAGATTCGCACGGGCCGCCATAGTTCGCATTCCGGGCGCGACAGGTGGCGGATTCGCCACGCCGAAGATCGAGTTGGCACAGATAACGGCGTCCCCTTCGGGCAGACTCAGGAAAACGCTCAGGAGAAGGAAGGTGCGACGTGGACCGCTGTGTCGTCCTGGTGGATGCCGGCTATCTGCTGGGCGCCGCCGCCAGCCTTCTCGCGGGGGAGCCGGCCCGCCCCCGCATCACCGTGGATCACGCCGCCCTCATCCAGGCCCTGCGAGAACGGGCCGAGGCCGACACCGGCTGCCATCTCCTGCGGATCTACTGGTTCGACGGCGCGCCCGACCGCGTTCCCCAGCCCGAGCACCGGCGGTTGCGCGTGATGCCGCGCGTCACCGTGCGCCTCGGGGCGCTCACCCGAAGCGACGGGCGCTGGGCGCAGAAGGGCGTGGACGCCGCCATGCACGCCGAACTCACCGAACTCGCGCGCAACCGCGCCTGCGCCGACATCGTGCTCGTCACCGGCGACGGCGACCTGCTGCCGGGGCTGATGTCGGCCAAGGAGCACGGGGTCGCCGTTCACCTGTGGGCCGTCCAGGCCGCCGACGGCGACTACAACCAGTCCGAGGACCTGGTCGCCGAGGCCGACGAGCGCCGCGTCCTCGACGACGCCGACCAGCACGCCGTCGACCACCAACGGCCCGCCGCTGTCCAGGGAGCAGGCGTCCACGCCGCCTTCGGGCAAGCCGGCGCAGACCATGCCGGGGGTCTGGACCTGCCGGGTGTGGG
>NZ_LAVK01000291.1 GCF_001083795.1 Streptomyces sp. SBT349 | reverse complement strand
GGTCGCGGAGCCGGTGGCCGAGGTGGAGGGGCGCATCGCCGGGTGGGGTGGGCGGTTGTCGGTGGCGGCGGTCAACGGGCCGCGGGCGACGGTTGTTTCGGGTGAGCCCGGGGCGTTGGACGAGCTGCTGGCCGCGTGTGAGGTGGATGGGGTGCGGGCCCGCCGCATTCCGGTGGATTACGCGTCGCATTCCGCTCAGGTGGATGGTCTGCGGGAGCGGATCCTGACGGATCTGGCTTCCCTCACCCCGCGTTCGGGGTCGGTGCCGTTCTACTCCACGGTGACGGGTGCGGAGTTGGACACCGCGGGTCTGGACGGGGCGTACTGGTTCGAGAATCTGCGGGGGACGGTGCGGTTCGCGCCGGTGGTGGAGTCGCTGGTCGCTCAGGGCTTCGGGACCTTCGTCGAGGCCAGTGCGCATCCGGTGCTGACGATGGCGATCGAGGATGCCACCGCGATCGGCTCGCTGCGGCGGGGCGAGGGTGGGATGGAGCGCTTCGTGGCCTCGCTGGCCGAGGCGTGGGTGCAGGGCGTTCCGGTGGCCTGGGACCGCGTGTTCGCCGGCGGTCGGCATGTCGACGTGCCGACCTACCCCTTCCAGCACCGGCGTTACTGGCTCGACGCGGGCACCGGTACGGTGAGCGCCGCGCGGCTGGGGCTTGGCGAGGCCGAGCATCCGCTGCTCGCGGCGGGCGTGGAGTTGGTGGACAGCGACGGGTTCCTGCTGACCGGGGCCCTGTCGCCGCGTTCGCACCCGTGGCTGGCGGATCACGCGGTCAACGGCGTGGTCCTGCTGCCGGGCACGGCGATGCTGGAGATGGCCGTGCACGCCGGTGACCAGGTCGGCTGCGGACACGTGGACGAACTCGTCCTCGAAGCGCCGCTCGCCCTGGCCGTGTCCGGGGACACGTATCTCCAACTCGTCGTGTCCGCCGCCGACGAGACGGGCCGCAGGTCGCTGAGCCTGCACGCGCGGACGGGCGCGTCCGGCGAGTGGACCAGGCACGCGACCGGGGTCATCTCCCCGAACGTCCCTGCTCCCTCAGGTGAGTTGACCACCTGGCCGCCGGAGGGCGCGGTCGCCGCGGACCTGACCGACTTCTACGCGGGCGCCGCCGAGGCCGGTTTCCAGTACGGCCCGGCGTTCCGCGGGCTGCGTGCCGCCTGGCGGCGTGGCGGGGCAGCCGACGGCGAGATCTTCGCCGAGGTGGAGCTGCCCGAGGCCGCCGAGGGGCGTGGTTCCGGGGACTTCGCGCTGCACCCCGCGCTGTTCGACGCCGGGCTGCAAGCGCTCCGGGTCGGCGGCGTGCTGGCGGGCGAGGGCCGCCTGCCGTTCTCCTGGCGCGGCGTCACCCTGCACGCCGCGGGCGCCGCCACCGTGCTGCGCGTCAGGCTGTCGGGACGCGGGGCCGACGAGGTGGCCATCGACGTCGCCGACGACCGGGGCCTGCCGGTTCTGACGGTCGACTCGCTGGTCGCCCGGCCGTTCTCGGCCGGAGAGGCCCCGGTCGTGGGCCACGCCGCGGGCATCGCACGGGACTTCCTGTTCCGCGTGATCTGGTCCCCTCTGCCCCCGACCACTCCCCAACCCGCCCAGGGCGACCCCGCCGCGGGGGGCGCGCCCGAGCCGGTGCTGATGCGCCTCGGCGTGGACGCGGACGCGGGGGAGCGCGGCGACCTGCCGCGCGCCGCGCACGCCGCCGTCGCCGATGCCCTGGAACGGGCGCGCGGCTGGCTGGCGGACGACGCGAACGAGGGCAGGCGGCTCGTTCTCGTCACCCGCGGCGCCGTCGCCGTCCAGCAGGGCGAGGATGTCGCCGACCTCGCGGGCGCGGCGGCGTGGGGCCTGCTCCGCTCGGCGCAGGCCGAACATCCGGGCCGCTTCACGCTCCTGGACACCGACGACGACCCGGCCTCCGACGGGGCGGTGGCCGCGGCCGTGGCGGGTGGCGAACCGCAGCTGGCGCTGCGTTCGGGCACCGCCTACGTTCCCCGCCTCGACCGGCACACGCCGCCGCTCGCCGCGCCGGACTCGCCGGAGGCGCCCGAGGGACCTGAGGCGCCCGGCGCCTGGCGGCTGCGTCTCGGCGACGGGTCGGCGGGTGGCGGCACGGTGCAGAACGTGGTGCTCGCCGCCTGCCCCGAGGTCACCGAACCGCTGCGCCCGGGGCAGGTGCGGGTCTCCGTGCGCGCCGCGGGCGTCAACTTCCGCGATGTCGTCCTGGCCCTGGGCATGGTGACCGGCCGGGACGGCGGCGAGGGCCGCGACGAACTGGGCGGCGAGGGCGCGGGCGTCGTCCTCGACGTGGCGGACGATGTGGCGGACCTGCGCCCCGGCGACCGGGTGATGGGCCTGCTGCCCGGATCGTTCGGGCCGCTCGCCGTCGCCGACCACCGCATGCTGGTGCGGATCCCCGACGGCTGGTCGTTCGTCCAGGCGGCGACCGTTCCCATCGCGTTCCTCACCGCCGCCTACGGGCTGCGCGACCTCGGCGGCCTGCGGGACGGCGAGACGGTCCTGGTGCACGCGGCGGCCGGAGGCGTCGGCATGGCCGCCGTGCAGCTCGCCCGGCACTGGGGTGCCGAGGTCTTCGGCACCGCGAGCCCCGGCAAGTGGCGGACCCTGCGCGCGCACGGTCTCGACCCGGACCACATCGCGTCCTCCCGGGCCCTCGGGTTCGAGGACGCCTTCCGCGCCGCGACCGGCGGCCGGGGCGTCGACATCGTGCTCAACTCGCTCGCCGGCACGTTCGTCGACGCGGGGCAGCGGCTCCTCGCGCCCGGCGGCCGGTTCATCGAGATGGGCAAGACCGACATCAGGGGCGGCGCCCTCAGGGACGACGTCACCTACCGGGCGTTCGACCTCGTCGAGGCACGTCCTGACCGGGTCCGCGACCTGCTCCACGAGCTGCTGGAACTGGCCGGGGCCGGCGTCCTCACACCGCTGCCCGCCACCACCTGGGACGTGCGGCGGGCGCCGGAGGCGCTGCGGTACCTGCAACAGGCCCGGCACGTCGGCAAGATCGTCCTGACCCTGCCCGCGCCGGGCGCCACCCCCGGGCGCCCGCTGCCCCCGGCGGGCACCGTGCTCATCACCGGCGGCACGGGCACGCTGGGCAGCGAGGTGGCGCGCCACCTCGTCGCGGCGCACGGCGTGCGTCGGCTGCTGCTGGTCTCGCGCCGGGGCGTCGACGCGCCCGGGGCCGCCGAACTCGTCGCGGAGCTGGCCGAGTCGGGCGCCACGGCGACCGTCGCCGCCTGCGACGCGGCGGACCGCGAGGAACTGGCCCGGCTGCTGGCCGCGATACCGGCCGAACACCCGCTGACCGCCGTGATCCACGCGGCCGGGGTGCTGGACGACGGAGTCGTCGGCACTCTCACGCCGGAGCGGCTCGCCCGCGTGCTGCGCCCCAAGGCGGACGCGGCCTGGCACCTGCACGAGCTGACCCGCGACCTCGACCTCGCGGCGTTCGTGCTGTTCTCCTCGGCGGCGGGACTCCTCGGCGGCCTCGGCCAGGGCAACTACGCGGCGGCGAACGCGTTTCTCGACGGGCTGGCGCTGCACCGCAGGTCGCTCGGCCTTCCCGCCGTGTCGCTGGCGTGGGGCCTGTGGGCCGAACGCAGTGGCATGACCGGAGGACTCGGCCCGGAGGCCCTGGCCCGGATGGGGCAGGCCGGGATCGAGGAACTCTCCACCGAGGAGGGGCTGGCACTCCTCGACGCGGGCCTGACCGCCGCCGAGACGCTGCTCGCGCCGATCCGCCTGCGCACGGCCGCACTCCGGGCCAGGGCGGCGGTCGGCGAGACGCCGCCGCTGCTGCGCGGACTCGTGCGCGCCGCCGCCCGCCGGCGCCTGCCGGGCACCGGCGGCGACGGCGGCGCGGGCGGTTTCGCCACGGCGTCGGCCGCGGAACTCCTCACGCTCGTCCGCACCCAGGCGTCCGCCGTGCTGGGACACGACACCACGGAGGCGGTCGACGCGGAACGCGCGTTCAGGGAGCTGGGCTTCGACTCGCTCACCGCCGTCGAGCTGCGGAACCGGCTCAACGCGGCGACCGGACTGCGCCTGCCGTCCACCGCCGTCTTCGACCACCCCACGCCGGGGGCCCTCGCGGCCCATCTGCGATCGCGGCTCGCACCCGAGACGGCCGAACGGGCCGTGTCCGCCGAACCGTTGACCCCGAAGCCCGCGGTGGCGGGGGGTGGCGAGGATCCCGTGGTGGTCGTCGGGATGGCGTGCCGGTATCCGGGTGGGGTGGATTCGCCGGAGGCGTTGTGGCGGCTGGTCGCGGAGGGGGTGGACGCCGTTGGGGCGTTCCCGGTGGACCGCGGCTGGGATGTCGGGTCGCTCTATGATCCCGATCCGGAGCGGTCGGGGACGTCGTATGTGCGGGAGGGCGGGTTCCTGTATGGGGCGGCGGAGTTCGACGCCGGGTTCTTCGGGATCTCGCCGCGTGAGGCGCTGGCGATGGATCCGCAGCAGCGGTTGTTGCTGGAGACGTCCTGGGAGGTGTTCGAGCGGGCGGGGATCGATCCGGCCTCGGTGCGTTCCAGCGCCACCGGCGTCTTCACGGGCCTGCTCCACGGCGGCTACGGCAACGGCTCGGCTGCCGCCCGGGAGTTGGAGGGATATCTCGGCAACGGCAGCGCGGGCAGCGTCGCCTCCGGGCGCGTCGCCTACACGTTCGGGCTTGAGGGGCCGGCGGTGACGGTGGACACGGCGTGTTCCTCGTCGCTGGTGGCGTTGCATCTGGCGGTGCAGTCGCTGCGGAGCGGGGAGTGCGCGATGGCGTTGGCGGGCGGCGCCACCGTGATGGCGACCCCCGGCGCGTTCGTGGAGTTCAGCCGGCAGCGTGGGCTGGCGCCGGACGGGCGGTGCAAGCCCTTCGCGGAGGGGGCGGATGGGACGGGTTGGGCCGAGGGTGTCGGGATGCTGCTGCTGGAGCGGTTGTCGGACGCGCGGCGCAACGGTCACCGGGTGCTGGCGGTGGTGCGGGGGAGCGCGGTCAATCAGGACGGTGCGAGCAACGGGCTGACCGCGCCGAGTGGGTTGGCGCAGCAGCGGGTGATCCGCGCGGCGCTGGTCAACGCGGGCCTGTCGGCGAACGAGGTGGACGCGGTGGAGGCGCATGGCACGGGTACGGCGCTGGGTGATCCGATCGAGGCGCAGGCGTTGCTGGCCACCTACGGCCAGGGCCGGGAGGGTGAACGGCCGCTGTGGCTGGGGTCGTTGAAGTCGAACATCGGGCACGCGCAGGCGGCGGCGGGTGTCGGTGGGGTGATCAAGATGGTGCAGGCGATGCACCACGGGGTCCTGCCGCGCACCCTGCACGTGGACCGGCCGTCCTCCCATGTGGACTGGGACGCGGGCGCGGTGCGGCTGCTGACCGAGTCGGTGGAGTGGCCCGACACCGGCCGTCCCCGCCGCGCCGCCGTCTCCTCGTTCGGCGTCAGCGGTACCAACGCCCACGCCATCCTCGAACTGCCCTTCGACACAGGCCGGGAGAACGGCGCGGCGGACGACGCCCGCGCGCCGGGAACCCGGGCGTTCCCGGTGCCCGTGCTGCTCTCCGCCGACTCCGCGGAGGCGCTGAGCGCCCAGGCCCTCCGGCTGCGCGACCACCTGGCCGCCCACCCCGACGCGCTCCCCGCCGACGTGGGCCGCTCGCTCGCCCTCGGCCGGGCCGCGCTCGCCCACCGCGCGGCGCTGACCGTCTCGGACGGCACGGACCGGGACGCGCTGCTCACGGACCTGGACGCCCTGGCGTCCGGCGCGCGGGCGCCGCGCGTGGCGCGGGGAACGCCGGTCGACGGCACCCTCGCGTTCCTCTTCACCGGCCAGGGCAGCCAGCGGCCCGGCATGGGCACCGAACTCGCCGCCGCCCACCCCGCGTTCGCCGCCGCCTTCGACGCGGTGTGCGCGGAGTTCGACCGGCACCTGGACCGCCCGCTGCGGCAGGTCATCGAGGCCGAGCCGGAACTGCTCGACCGTACCGAGTACGCCCAGCCCGCGCTGTTCGGCGTGCAGGTCGCGCTGTTCCGGCTCCTGGAGTCCTGGCAGGTGCGGCCCGACCACCTGCTGGGCCACTCGGCCGGCGCACTGGCCGCCGCACACGTCGCCGACGTGCTCTCCCTCCCCGACGCCTGCCTGCTGGTCGCCGCCCGCGGCCGGCTGATGCAGGCCCAGCGCGCCGACGGCGCGATGCTCGCCGTCCAGGCCACCCCCGACGAGGCCGCCCCGTTCCTCGCCTCGCACGAGGGACGGCTCGCGCTGGCCGCGGTGAACGGTCCCGCCTCCGTCGTCCTGGCCGGGGACGCCGACGCCGTGGACGAGGCCACCGTCCACTGGGCGGCCGTGGGCCGCAGGACCAAGCGGCTGCGGACCTCCCACGCCTTCCACTCCCCGCACATGGACGGCATGCTCGACGCGTTCGCCACCGTGGCGGAACGCGTCACCTTCCGCCCGGCGCGCATCCCCGTCGTCTCCGAGGTGACCGGCGCCGTCATCGACGACGACGAACTGGCCGGCCCCGCCTACTGGGTGCGGCACGCGCGGCAGCCCGTGCGGTTCGCCGACGGGATCGCGTACCTGCACGAGCGGGGCGCGCGCACCTTCCTCGAACTCGGGCCCGACGCCGTGCTGTCAGCGATGGGCGAGGAGTGCCTGCCGGACGCCCGCGACACCGCGTTCCTCCCCACCCTGCGCGGCGGCCACGAGGAGCCCGTCGCCCTCGCGGCGGCGTTCGGGCGGCTCCATGTGCGCGGCCACGCGGCGCACCGCGCCGCCTACCCCGCGCCCGCCGGCGCGCGGACCATTCCCCTGCCCACCTACGCTTTCCAGCGCCGGCGCTACTGGCTGGCCCCCGGCGCCCCGGGAGGGGCCCCGGCCGCCGCCGACGCGCACCCGCTGCTCCCCGACGTGGTGACGCTCGCCGACGGCGACGGGCTGCTGCTCTCCGGGAGGCTCTCCGCCGCCGACCAGCCGTGGCTCGGCGACCACACCATCCTCGGCACCGTCCTGGTGCCCGGCACCGCCCTGGTGGAGATGGCCTGGCACGCCGGCGCGCACGCCGGCTGCGGGCGCGTCGAGGAACTCACCCTGGAGGCACCGCTCGTGCTGCCGCCGGGCGGCGCGCGGGCCCAGGTCCAGGTGCGCGTCGGAGCGGCCGACGGAGCGGGCCGCCGCCCGCTCACCCTGCACTCCCGCCCGGCCGCCGACGCCGAGGCGCCCTGGACGCGGCACGCCGACGGCGTCCTCGCCCCCGCCGGTGACACCCCCGCCGGTGACGCCCCCGCGCCCGAGCCCGACGCCACCGCGTGGCCGCCGCCCGGCGCGTCCGCGATCGACACGGCCGACTTCTACGAGCGGTTCGCCGCCCACGGATTCGACCTCGGCCCGGCGTTCCAGGGCCTGCGCGCCGCCTGGCGCGACGGGGACGACCTGCTCGCGGAGGTGTCCCTGCCCGAGGAGGAGCACGGGGCCGCCGCCCGCTACGGCATCCACCCGGCGCTGCTCGACGCGGCGCTCCACGCGGGCGGCCTCGACGCCATGGATGAGTCGGCCGGACGGCTGCCGTTCGCCTGGCACGACGTCACCCGCCACGCGCCCGGGGCCCCTGACCTGCGGGTGCGCCTGCGCCCCACCGGCGACGACGGAGTCTCGGTCACCCTCACCGACACGGTCGGCCTGCCCGTCGCCCGCATCGGTCGGCTCGTCACCCGGCGCGTCACGGAGGACCAGCTCGCGCGGCGCCAGGACGCCCTGCACCGCGTGGAGTGGCGCGCCCTGCCGACCGCCACGGCGGACGTCGGGAACGCGACGGACGCGACGGACGCGACGGACGTGGGGGACGCGGTGCGGCGGTGGGCGGGCATCGACCCGGCCGGTGCCGAGGGGCTGGCCGGTCTCGATGGCCTCGCCCTCCACGCCGATCCGGTCCACCTGGCCAAGGACCTCGCCGATGGCGGCCCCCTGCCCGAGGCCGTCCTCGTCCCGCTCGACCCGGACCCCGGTCTGCCGCCGCCCGAGGCCGCGCACGACATCGCGCGCCGCGCGGGCGACCTGGTGCGGGCATGGCTCGCGGGGGAGTTCGCCCCCGCCCGCCTGGTCCTCGTCACCCGCGGCGCCGTCCGCCTGGGCGACGCGCCGGTGCGGCCGGCCGCGGCGGCCGCCTGGGGCCTGCTCGCCTCCGTCCAAGCCGAGCACCCGGGCCGTTTCGTCCTGCTCGACGCCGAGGCGGGACAGCCCCTCGCCCCGGGACCTCTCGCCCTCGCGCTCGCCTCGGACGAGCCCCGGCTCGCCCTCCGCGCGGGCACGGCCCACGTGCCCCGGCTCGTCCGCGCGGGGCGCGCCACCCCCGAGGAGCCGCCCGCGCCCTGGGACCCCGAAGGCACCGTCCTGGTCACCGGCGCCACCGGCGCCCTGGGACGGGCGCTCGCCCGGCACCTGGCCGAACGCGGCGCGCGCCGTCTGCTGCTCGTCAGCCGCTCCGGCGCCGACGCGCCGGGCGCCGCGGAGCTGTCGGCCGACCTCGCCGCCCTCGGCGCCACCGCCGAGCTGCGGTCCTGCGACGTCGCCGACCGCGACGGGCTCGCCGCGCTCCTCGACGGCGTGCGCGACGACCACCCGCTCACCGCCGTCGTCCATCTGGCCGGTGTACTGGACGACGGGCTGGTGGAGTCGCTGACGCCCGAGCGGCTGGAGCGCGTGCTGCGCCCCAAGGCGGACGCCGCCTGGCACCTGCACGAGCTGACGAAGGGCCTGGACCTGGCCGCGTTCGTCCTGTTCTCCTCGGCTTCCGGCGTCATCGGCGGCGCGGGCCAGGCGAACTACGCCGCCGCCAACGCGTTCCTCGACGCCCTTGCCCACCACCGCCACGCCGAGGGTCTGCCCGCGCAGTCCCTGGCCTGGGGCGCGTGGGAGGTCGGCATGGCCGGTGAACTGGCCCGGGCCGACCGCGACCGGCTGGCCAGGTCGGGCGCCGTGCCGCTGACGACCGGCGAGGGCATGGCCCTGTTCGACGCGGCCTGCCGCACCCCGGAACCGCACCTCGTCCCGCTCCGCCTCGACCCGGCGGCGCTCCAGGCCGCCGGCGCCGTTCCGCCGCTGCTGCGGGACCTCGTCCCGACGCGGGCCCGCCGCGGCGCGGCCACGGCGGGCACGGGAACGGCCGCCGCCGAGGCCGCCGCGCTGCGGCGCCGCCTCACCGGCCTCGGCGCGGCGAAGACGGAGGAGGCGCTGCTCGACCTGATCCGCGCCAAGGCGGCCCTGGCCCTCGGCCACGCGGGCGCGGACGCGATCGAGCCGGGGCGCGGGTTCACCCAGGCGGGCTTCGACTCCCTCGCCACCGTCGAACTGCGGAACCGCCTGAACGAGGTGACCGGCCTGCGGCTCGCCTCCACCGCGCTGTTCGACCACCCCACCCCCGTGGCGCTCGCCCGCCACATGGGCGAG
>NZ_LAVK01000290.1 GCF_001083795.1 Streptomyces sp. SBT349 | reverse complement strand
CTGCCCCGGGCACCGCCGCCGACCCCGATGCCGATGCCGATGCCGGTGCCGGTGCCCGGGGCAGCGGGCGGTGGGGGGGCCTCCTCGGGCGCGGCCATCCGGCGGACCGCCTCGACGACGGTGGTCTCGGGGTGGGCGGCCAGCCAGCCGGCGGCCAGGAGGATCGCGGCGGGCAGGAAGCCGCACGCCTCGGCCAGGGAGTCGGCCGCGCCGGGGTCCACGGTGATGCGGACGTCCCCCGCGCCCGTCTCCAGCAGCCGGACGGCGGCGAGCCGGTCGAGGCCGCCGAGCGCGCAGGGGCGGACGTCGGGCACGCCGGTGAGCGGCCCGCGCGAGACGGCGAGCACGAGGCTGCCGCGGCCGTCGGGGGTCAGCTCGACCAGCTGCTCGGGGGTGGCGACGTCGTCCAGGAGGAGAACGGTCCTGCGCTCGTCCAGGGTGTCGCGCAGGATGCCGGTCAGCTCGTCCTCGTCGGCTCCGGCGGGCGCCGCGACCCCCAGGGCGCCCAGCAGGTCGCGGGCGGCGCGTTCGAGGGGAACGGGGACCCCGCCGGGGTCGGTCAGCCGGGCCCGCAGCAGGCCGTCGGGGTAGTCGCCGACCTCGATCAGCTCGGCGGCGAACTGCTCGGCGAGCGCGGTTCTCCCGGTGCCGGGACGGCCGGCGATCAGGAGGACCCGGCCGCGGGTGGCGGGGCGGCCGGCGAGGGTGCCGAGCCCGGCCCGTTCGACGTCGGAGCGCAGTTCCGCCAGCTCGCGCAGGCGGCCGAGGAACCGCAGCGACCCGGAACCGCCGGTGACTGTCTGTTCGGTCACATCCGTCACGGGCCGAGCGTATGCCACCGGCCGCTCACCGGCTGGTCAGGACACGTCAGAGCTGGTCAACACCCGTCAGGAGATGTCGCCGACGTACCGAAAGCGCACCCTGCGCGCCACGGACGCGCCGCCGTCAGGCCGCGAACGGGCGGGCGGGCCAGGGCGCGTCGGCCGGGCGCAGCGCGTCGAGGCCGTCCCCGGCGCGGGCGGCCTGGAGGGCGAGCACCCCGACCGTCAGGCAGGTGTTGTGCAGTCGCCCGGCGAGCACGCCGCGGACCAGGTCGGCCGCCTCCACGCGGGCGAGCCGCATGTCGGCCTCCTCGCCGTCCGCCTCGTACCGCTCGCCCTCCGCCTCGGACAGCTCGCGGGCCAGGAAGATCCGCACGGCCTCGTCGCTGCCGCCGGGGCTGGGGTAGACGTCGGCCAGCACCCGCCAGTCCTCGGCCTTGACGTGCGCCTCCTCGTAGAGCTCCCGCTGGGCCGCGTGCAGCGGGTTCTCCCCCGGCACGTCGAGCAGCCCCGCGGGGATCTCCCACAGCTTGTGCAGGACGGGGTGGCGGTACTGCTCGATGACGACCACCCGGTCCCGTTCGTCGAGGGCGAGGATGGCCACCGAGCCGGGGTGCACCTGGTAGTCGCGGCGGGCGGTGGCGCCGTCGGGCATCACCACCTCGTCGGCGCGGACACTGGTCTTGACGCCGGTGAAGGGGGTGTCCGTCGCGGTGACGGACCACTGCTCCGGGGTGTCGGCGAGGAAGTCGCGTTGCTGCTCGGTCATGACGCTCAGTCTGCACCCACGTCGCGGCGGCGCACGGCGGCACGGACGAGACCGGCGAAAAGCGGGTGCGGGCGGGTGGGCCGGGAGCGCAGCTCGGGGTGGGCCTGGGTCGCGACCAGGTACGGGTGCACCTCGCGGACGTACTCCACGTACTCCACCAGCTTGTTGTCGGGCGAGGTGCCCGAGCAGATCAGGCCCGCCTTCTTCTCCAGCTCGGTGCGGTAGGCGTTGTTCACCTCGTAACGGTGCCGGTGCCGCTCCTCGACATAGGGCTCGCCGCCGTACACCTCGCGCACGATGGAGCCCTCGGCGAGCTTCGCCGGGTACATGCCGAGCCGCATGGTGCCGCCCATGTCGCCGTCGCCCGCGACGATGTCGAGCTGCTCCTCCATGGTGGAGATCACCGGGTGGGCGGCGCCCTGGTCGAACTCGGTGGAGTCGGCCCCCTCGATGCCCGCCAGGTTCCGCGCGGCCTCGATCACGATGCACTGGAGGCCCAGGCAGAGGCCGAGCAGCGGGACGCGGTTCTCCCTGGCGTAGGTGATGGCCGCGATCTTGCCCGGCACGCCCCGGTCGCCGAAGCCGCCCGGGATGCAGACGGCGTCGCAGTCGGCCAGCTGCTCCGCGGCGCCGCCCGGGGGGCGGCAGTCGTCGGAGGTGACCCACTTGATGCGGACCCGCGCGTTGTTGGCGAAGCCGCCGGCGCGCAGCGCCTCGGTGACCGAGAGATACGCGTCGGGCAGGTCGATGTACTTGCCGACCAGCGCCACCGTGACCTCGTGCTCCGGGTGGTGGACGCGGCGGAGCAGGTCGTTCCACTGGGCCCAGTCGACGTCGCGGAACGGCAGGTCGAGGCGGCGCACCACGTAGGCGTCCAGGCCCTCGCCGTGCAGCACCTTGGGGATGTCGTAGATCGAGGGCGCGTCGATGGCGGCCACGACGGCGGCCTCCTCGACGTCGCACATCAGCGAGATCTTCCGCTTGATCGCGGTGGGCACGTCCCGGTCGGCGCGCAGCACGATCGCGTCGGGCTGGATGCCGATGGAGCGCAGGGCCGCGACCGAGTGCTGGGTGGGCTTGGTCTTCAGCTCGCCCGAGGGCCCGATGTAGGGCAGCAGGGAGATGTGGATCACGAAGACGTTGTCCCGGCCGACCTCGTGGCGCACCTGGCGCACGGCCTCCAGGAACGGCAGGGACTCGATGTCGCCGACGGTGCCGCCGACCTCGGTGATCACCACGTCCACGTCGTCGGTGGCCATCCGGCGGATGCGGTGCTTGATCTCGTTGGTGATGTGGGGGATGACCTGCACGGTGTCCCCGAGGTACTCCCCGCGGCGCTCCTTGGCGATCACCGTGGAGTAGATCTGCCCCGTGGTGACGTTGGCGCTGCCGTCCAGGTCCACGTCGAGGAAGCGCTCGTAGTGGCCGATGTCCAGGTCGGTCTCGGCCCCGTCGTTGGTGACGAAGACCTCACCGTGCTGGAACGGGTTCATCGTGCCGGGGTCGACGTTGAGGTACGGGTCGAGCTTCTGCATGGTCACGCGCAGACCGCGCGCCTTGAGCAGGGCTCCGAGGCTGGAAGCGGTCAGCCCCTTGCCGAGCGAGGAGGCAACCCCGCCGGTGACGAAGATGTGCTTGGTCGTCGCTGTGCTGGGCGGCATGGCCAACTCGGGGCTCCCGTGGTCGCGAGGTCGGATGCGCGACGCCCCCGCATCGGAAGTCGGGGTCAACGTCGCTGGGGTTCGGGGGAACACTGCCCTCCGGTCCACGGACTACCAGGGTATCAGTGGAGAGAACCTAAGGTGTCGCCGAAGTGTTTCCCATGAACTTCATCGACATTTCAGATCCAAAGTGAACAAGGTCACCCACCCGTATCCGGGGGAAGGTCCCGGAGGGCGGGCGGAAGGCAGCGGTGCGTCGTAAGCTGCTCGGACGCTCGAATGGGCGACGGAAAACCGCACGTCCCACGGGGGGCGGAGCACGTTCAAGTGGAGTGGCAAGTGGCCGGGCGCATCGAGGATTACGCACTCGTCGGGGACATGCAGACCGCCGCCCTCGTCGGTCGGGACGGATCGGTCGACTGGCTGTGCCTTCCCCGGTTCGACTCCCATGCCGTGTTCGCCGCGCTGCTGGGCACCGAGGAGCACGGCTTCTGGCGTCTCGGCCCCGCCTACGGCAAGGACGTGCCGGCGCCGCCCGCGAGCCGCAGGCGGTACCAGGGGGACTCGCTGATCCTGGAGTCCGAGTGGGACACCCCGCGCGGCACGGTCCGGATCACCGACTTCATGCCCCCGCGCGGCTCCGACGCCCCGCAGCTGGTGCGCATCGTGGAGGGCGTCAGCGGCCGGGTGCCGATGCGCTCGGCGCTGCGGATGCGCTTCTCCTACGGCTGGGTGGTGCCGTGGGTGCACAAGATCGACGACCGCACCGTGGCCGTCGCCGGACCGGACTCGGTCTGGCTCGACACCGCGGTCGACACCTACGGCAAGAATCTGACCACCTACGCGGACTTCACCGTCGCCCCCGGCGACCGAATCGCGTTCACCATCAGCTGGCAGCCCTCGCACAAGGAGCCGCCGCCGGTGCCGGTGGCCGAGCACGAGCTGCGGACGACCGCGGACTTCTGGCGCGACTGGGTCGCGCAGTGTACGTATCACGGCCCCTACCGGGAGGCCGTGGTCCGCTCGCTCATCACGCTCAAGGCGCTGACCTACGCGCCCACCGGCGGCATCGTGGCCGCCCCGACCACCTCGCTCCCCGAGGAGATCGGCGGCTCGCGGAACTGGGACTACCGCTTCACCTGGCTGCGCGACGCGGCCATCACCCTCTCCTCGCTGCTGCGCACCGGCTACCACGACGAGGCCAGGGCCTGGCGCGAGTGGCTGCTGCGCGCGGTCGCGGGCGACCCGCAGAACCTCCAGATCATGTACGGCATCGCCGGTGAACGCGAGCTGGCCGAGGCCGAGTTGAGCTGGCTGCCCGGCTATGAGAACTCGCAGCCCGTCCGGGTGGGCAACGGCGCCGCCGGCCAGCTCCAGCTCGACGTCTACGGCGAGGTGACCGAGGCGCTGCACCTGGCGCACATGACCGGCCTGGCCCGCAACGACCACGCCAACCTCCTCCAGCTCAAGCTGATCTCCTACCTGGAGGAGCACTGGGACGAGCCGGACGAGGGCATCTGGGAGGTCAGGGGCCCGCGCCGGCACTTCACCCACTCCAAGGTGATGGCCTGGGTCGCCGTGGACCGGACGGTCAAGCTGATCGAGTCGGGCGAGGTGGACGGCCCGCTGGACCGGTGGCGCGACCTGCGCGACGAGATCCACCGCACCGTCTGCGAGCACGGCTACGACAAGGAGCGCAACACGTTCACCCAGTCGTTCGGCTCCAAGGAGCTGGACGCCTCGCTGCTGCTGATCCCGCAGATGGGCTTCCTGCCGCCGGACGACAAGCGGGTGATCGGCACCATCGAGGCGATCCAGCGCGAGCTGGCCACCCTCGACGGGTTCATCCTGCGCTACCCGACGGCGGGCTCCGAGACGGGGGTCGACGGCCTGGAGGGGGACGAGGGCGCGTTCCTGGCCTGCTCGTTCTGGCTGGCCGACGACCTGGCGATGATCGGCCGGGTCGAGGAGGCGCGCAAGCTCTTCGAGAAGCTGCTCGCGCTCCGCAACGACCTGGGCCTGCTGGCGGAGGAGTGGGACCCGCGGCGCATGCGCCAGGTGGGCAACTTCCCGCAGGCGTTCAGCCATGTGCCGCTGATCGACACGGCGCTGCGGCTGACCGCCTCCGGGGCGTACGGCGGCTGATCTCGCGATCGGCCGCCGCACGCCGGGGCGCGGAACGGCGCCCTAGAACGGGGTGAGCGTCAGCGTGAACGCCGTCGGCGCGCCGTCCTCGATGTACGAGGCGAAGCTCGCGACGTCGTCGAAGGCGAACCCGTAGGCCCGTCCGTCCACGCTCTCCTCGTGCATGATCCGGGAGTAGTGGTGGGCGGGCTCCTCCCGGTAGAACTGCGCCGGGTCGGTCGTCGGCTGGCCGGGGTGGCTCAGCGCCGTCGTGCGGTTGAGCGCGGCGGCGAGAACGGCCGCCACCGGGCCGAGCATGCCGTCGTTGGGAGCGCGCAGCGCGCCGTCGCAGAACAGCACGTCGCGGGTCGGCGGCCGGGCGAACGAGACGGTGCCCGGACCGGTGAAGACCAGCTGGTCGCCGCTCACCCGGCCGGTGAACGCGCCCGCGTTGGTGGTGATCACCAGGTCGCTGCCCGCGAAGGTGTCCCAGACCCGGTCCACATACGGGTCGAAGTAGTCCCCGGGGAACAGCCCGGCGTCCAGGCCGTGTCCCGGGGCCAGGACCCGCAGGTCGTCCAGGACCAGCGGGGCGAACGTGTCGTCGGCGGCGAGCGCGGAGAAGATCCGCTCCCGGGCGCCGTCGCGCAGCGTGCCGACGGTCTGGTCCCGCGCACCCCTGAGGTGGATGGACAGCGGGACGCTGAACATGTCCACCATCGTGGTGTTGCAGTACATGCCCTGCGGGTTGTAGGTGAACTCCGCGCAGTCGTGCAGCACCGGGTAGTTGGGGTCGCTCTCCACCCAGCCCGCGGGGTAGGCGAGCGCGGCGTTGCCGTTGCCGTCCTGGACCGCCCGGAAGCTCAGCTTGTCGCCGAGCGCCACATAGATCCGGCCCGACATGTGCGGCAGCGGGATCGTGGTGTCCCCCGAGCCCATCGGGATGGCGTAGTCGGTGTAGCCGTCGGGCCCGTTGTCCGAGACCGCCACCGGCAGCAGCTGCCCGTCGGCGGTGACCCTGACCTGGCGCTGGCCGTCGTTGCCGACGATGTAGAGCCAGACCGACTCGTTGCCGAACCGGCCGGTGCGGTTGGCGACGGTCAGCGGCAGCGGGGCGGCATCGCGGGGGGCGGCCGGGTCGGCGCTCGTGCCCGTCGCCCGGCCGGCGAGCAGCGGAACGGCGGCGGCCGTGCCCGCCACGGCGGCGCCGCGCAGGAGCGACCTGCGGGTGACCACGCCGCTCACCCGCCCTGTTCGACGGAGACCGAGACGTAGTCCACCGTCAGCGAACCGCCGGGCACGGTGGCGGGGGTGGGGGTGGTCCGTCCGGCGACGCCGTTGGGGAAGGCGCCGCCCATGGCGAGGTTGAGCAGGATGAAGTGCCCGTGGTCGGTCGCGTTCGCCCAGGTGGCCGCGTCCATGTCCGCGGAGCTGACGGTGTGGAAGAGCTGACCGTCCAGGTACCAGCGCAGGTACTCGGTGGCGCCGGTGCGGTCGAGTTCGAGCGCGTACTCGTGGAAGCCGCTGTCGCAGGTGTCGCACGGGGTGCTGGTGCCGCGGCCGTTGGTCTCGTTGCACGGGCCGCCCGGGTTGACGCCGCAGTGCAGGACGCCCCAGACCTGCTCGACCCCGTTGACGTTCTCCATGATGTCGAACTCGCCGACGCCGGGCCAGTTCCAGTAGTTGCCGCGGTACTCGCCACCCAGCGTCCAGAACGCGGGCCAGTAGCCGAGGCCCGCCTCGCCGTCCAGGTTCGGCAGCTGGAGGGACGCCTCGATGCGCATGAGTCCGCCCTCGGGCGCGGCGAAGTCGGTGCGCTGGGACTCGATGCGGGACGAGGTCCACGCGTCGCCGTTCCGCAGCGCGGTGATCTTCAGATGGCCGCTGCCGTCGAGCGAGATATTGGCCGGATCGTTCGTGTAGGTCTGGATCTCTCCGGTGCCCCAGTTGGGCGGCCCGCCGGGGTAGCCGGTCCCGGTGTCGATGATCCAGTCACTGCTCGGCGGGAGGGTTCCCGCCGGTCCGTCGAAGTCCGCGCGCCAGATCTCGGCCAGCGCGCCCGGTTCCTGCTCCCGCGCGTCAGCGGTGGGGAGGGAGAGGGTGACCAGGGCGGCCATGGTCGCGAGACCCGATGCGACGGCGGCGGCCCACCTACTCTTTCTCAAGGTCATGACACTGCACTCTTCCGGTGTGGGGGGAATGAGAACCTCCCCGCATGGGGAGGGTGAGAGCGCTCTCATGTCGTGCCACTGCACACTGCCGCCGCTTGCCGGTAGCGTCAAGAGCCCGCGAACGAAGAGGACGGAAAAGTGCACGGAGCTCATCCCACCCTTGAGGCCGTCGCCGCACACGCGGGCGTGTCCCGCGCGACGGTGTCCCGTGTGGTCAACGGGACGCCAGGCGTGCGACCCGAGCTCAGGGAGCGGGTCAAGCTCTCGGTGGCAGCGCTGGGTTATGTGCCCAACAGCGCGGCCCGCAGTCTGGTCACGCGCCGCACCGGCGCGGTGGCCGTGGTGATAGCCGAGCCGGAGACACGGGTCTTCGCCGACCCGTTCTTCGCCCAGCAGCTGCGCGGCATCGGCCGCGAACTGGCCGGGCACGACACGCAGTTGCTGCTGATGCTCCTGGAGCAACGCGCCGACTACGACCGCATAGGGCGCTATCTGAGTGGCGGTCACGTGGACGGCACGCTGATGTTCTCGCTCCACACCGACGACCCGCTGCCCGCCATCGCCGCCGCCTCGCGGCTGCCGACGGTCTTCGGCGGCAGGCCGGGCTGGGCGACGGCGGAGGAGGACGAGGACCTGCTGTTCGTCGACACCGACAACCGCGACGGCGCGCGGCAGGCCGTTCACCACCTGCTGGAGCGCGGGCGCACGCGGATCGCGGTGATCAGCGGGCCGCTGGACCAGACCTCGGCGGTGGACCGCCTCGACGGCTACCTGGACGCGCTCGGCGTGGAGGGGCCCGACCCGGCGCTGCTCGCCCACGGCGACTTCACCGCGGAGGGGGGCGCCCGCGCGATGGCCGAACTGCTGGACCGCTCCCCCGCGCCGGACGCGGTGTTCGCGGGCAACGACCTGATGGCGACGGGCGCGCTGCGGACGCTGCGCGCGCACGGGCTGCGCGTGCCGGAGGACGTCGCGGTGGTCGGATACGACGACTCCGAACAGGCCGCCTGGTCGGAACCGGCCCTGACCACGGTCCGTCAGGATGCCGCGGGCATGGGCGAGATGATGGCCCGCCTGCTGCTGCGCCGCCTCGACCAGACCGACCCCTCCGACGCGCCGCTGACCTCGGTGATCACCCCGGCCCACCTGGTCGTCCGGGCCTCGACGTGACGTCCGCCCGGCCCCCGGGGTCCGGTCAGCCGAGGACGAACGGGAGTCTCGCGGCCACCTCGCCCAGCGCGGCCTTCTCCGCTTCGGTCGGGGGACGCCGCCCGGTGCCGATCCGCAGCGCGTCCCCGTCGGGGAGCGAGGGGGGAAACGCGGCGCCGGCGATCCTCTCCAGCAGCTCGCGGGACCGGGCGAGCCCCTCGGCGGGCGGCTCCGCCGCGCCGGGGAGGTGCGCGATCAGGTCGAGGTGGTGCAGCGTCCACTCCAGGACGTACGCGGAGAGGTAGTCGCCCGCGGTGAGCACCACGTCGCGGGTGGCGACCCGCGCCGCGGGATCCACGAGCCCGGCGGCGCGTCCGGCGGCGGAGCCGACGTCGTCGAGGTGGAACCTGAGCAGCCACGGCTCCTCGTACGCGGCGGCCAGGCGGACGGTCAGCGCGTCGAGCGGGTCGTCGCCGGCCGGGGCACCGACGAGGTTCCAGTAGGTCACCGCGTCCCGGGTCGGTTCCGTCGCGGCGGGGGTGACGAGGGTGATCAGGACGTCCTGGGCATCGATGATCAGGTGGCACACCAGGTCCCGCACGAGCCAGCCGGCGCAGCCGGACGGCCGTGCGAAGTCCTCGTCCGGGAGTTCGGCGACCGCGGTGCGCAGCGCGGCCCACGAGCGTGAGAAGAGATCCACCGGCGCAAGCTAACAGCGCCCGGCCACCGCCGCGAGCGCTTTCACGCGCCAGCGCATCCTGCCGACGCGCCCCCCGATCCGGCGACCGGCGAGGCCGCCGGATCGGGGGGCGCGTCGGCAGGATGC
>NZ_LAVK01000028.1 GCF_001083795.1 Streptomyces sp. SBT349 | reverse complement strand
GGCCTCCTCCCCCCGCACACCACCCTCCCGGTCCTCTCCGGCCGCCTCCAGCTCGGCACGTGGCAGTCGGTCTGCCTGGTCGACACGAATGTCGACAACGCGGAACGGCAGGTGCGGCTGAGCTTCCTGGGGTGATCCTGGCTCCCGGGTGCGATCGCCGATCCTCCTCAAGCCTCTGGCCGATAGAGAGACGCAGTGCTTGGTACGGACCTCGGGACGGCATGGCGCCCCTACGACGGATGCGGCAGGTGGCTGCTGGGGATCCGCCGGTTATTACGGATGAAGCTGGCGACCACCTCTCCGGAGCGTCAGCGCGAGGACGTCCTGCGGGCCGCAGCCGGCGTCGGCGGGCACATCATCGCCTGGGCGGACGACTGGGAGGTTTCTGGGGCGACGGATCCGGTGACACGGCCCCGCCTGGGGCCATGGCTGCGCGACGAGCGCGGGCCGTGGGACGGCCTGGCATGAGCACCAGCCACCGTTGCCCACCTGCATCTGCGCCAGTGACCTGGAACGCAGATCTGACCAGATTCTCGAACAGCGGCTCGGGAGTCCGCGTACATTCCTCCAACAGGGCTGCCCTGTCCAGCCAGTTCACATCGGCCTGTGCCAAGGCATGAAAACGCGACCGGGGATTCCCGCCGGTACGCTCGTGAAACTCACAGGCCTCGGCACCGTCCCCACCGTAGTGCTCGGATGCAACGATGTCCCGCCAATTGCGCCTCAGCAGTCAGCCCGGTTTCCAGGCCGCTCCAAGGTGCGCTGCATGACTCGCGACAGAACTGCCGAGCAGCGACTGCGATGCTTGAGACCCACCGTGACTGGGCCTACGTGCACAAGGAAAGGCCGACTCCCCTGACCAGGGCCGTCGAGTCCGCCACACGTCACTCCATCAGCGCGCTTTTACCGGATTCACGGTGCTCACACCACCGTGCTCCATTCACTTCCGGACATTCACCCAAAGTGATGCTCTGGCCAAGTTGCACCGTAGTCGAAACCTGAACTGCCGCCCATCCTGGGGTTTGCGGGGCTTGACTCAGCACAGCGCTTCGTAGCCCAGGTTCGACTCGGCCGGATCCACCCGCTTGGCGATAGCTCATTCCGGTATATGGCAAATGCTTTCGATTGCTGGCCTCCGCGCTGACATCCACCCTGATGTGTCGAATATGCCGCCGACCCCTGCACGTCTCACGGGGCAGGGGAAACGACGATGGGGGACGCGTTGAACATCATGGATGTCGCGGGTGTGGGGGCCGGTGCCCTAGTCACCGAGATGGTCAGGAGCACGTGGGAGTACGCGCGGGATGCGGTGGCCGGCCTCCTCAGGCGAGGCGGGGAGGAGAGCGTCGAGCAGGAGCTGCGTCTGATCGACACGGCGCGGCAGCGACTCGTCGACAGTCCGGACAGCGAACGCGGGTCGGTGGAGAACCAGCTGCGCAGCGAGCTGACGATCCAGTTGGCGGCGTTCCTGCGGAAGAACCCGGACGCGGCGCAGGCGCTTCAGGACCTGGCCGACCGGGTCAAGGGGGCGGACACAAGCGCGGGGGCGCATACGACCGTGCACGGCAACACCAACAGCCAGGTCGTCATCTCCGCCGGTGACATCAGCGCCTCGGGCGGCATCCACTACCGCGCGCCGGAGCAGAGCCGGTGAGCGAAGAGACTGTGCTCGGGCCCGTCCCATCGCTTCCACCTCCTCCCGTCGCCTCCGCACCTGGGTTCCAGGTGTCCGTGGACAACAACCAGAACTCGAAGATCATCGTGGCCGCGGGCTCCGTCACGATGACGAGCAAGCCTCAGCTGCCGGTGAGCGACATCCCGCAGGCCGAGCTCGACGCCGTACGAGGGGCGTGGGTGGACCTGAGCGTGCGCGACGAGGAAGTCGGTACGGCGGCCAGGGCCATAGAGCGTCTGGTGGGAGGCGGGCCTCGGCTTGCAGTCATTGCCGGCCCTGCCGGGTACGGCAAGCGGACGGCCGGAATCAAGGCACTTTGGGAGCTCTCCCGGGTGGAGGAAACCTCGCGAGGCCAGAGTCTCAAGCTCCAGGAGATCGTGCCGGACTGGGAGAAGCCGGGTTTCCCGGAGGCCTCGGTGTTGCCCGACGAGCCGGGCACGGGCTACTTGCTGGATGTGGCGGCGGAGATCAGCTCCTGGCGGAAGTCCGTCCACGTCGCGGAGCAACTGGTTAGTCATGCCGAGGAGTTGAGGTTCTCGGGCTCCTTCCTTGTCGTGATCGCCGACGAACACGGGTGGCCCGAGACCGTGTCGGGGGCACTCGCCAAGGTCGTCGCCCGCGCCACGGGCCGGCCGTCCGCGCACCGCGTGGCCTGGATGCACCTGGAGTACGTGCACCACCGACCGGACCTGATCCGTTGGCTAAGCAGGACATCCACGGAGGAGGACCTGGCCGGTAAGGCCGCCCATCTGCTGACCGACAGCAGTCGTCCTGAGGACGCGGCTCGGCTAGCCACTACCCTCGCCTCCGCCGAGGACTCTCCCGCGGGACTGAAGCGCGCCATCAGCGTCTTCCAGGAGTGGCGCTCCGATGTGAACAACGTCTTCGAGATGACGGAGAACAAACCGGAGGACCGCGCTCTGCTCATCTCGTCCCTGTTCCTCAACAACAGGGACGCGCTGACGATCCAAGACGGCGCCCGGACGCTGCTCGGTGACGATCCGGAGACGAGTGTCCGTACGATCTTGACCGGACCCGATCTGACCACCCGGCTGACGACGATGGGCGCCGAGGTCAAAGGGCGGACCGTCACCCTCGATCATAAACCCGGATATGACCGGGCCGTCCTCCTCCACCTGTGGCAGCAGCGCGCCGACATCCACCCACATCTGCTGACCTGGCTGGACGCCATCACCGCGCCCAGGGAGCCGGGTGCCGACCGGCTAACTGCCATCAGCAATCTCCTGGTCGAACTGGCCGTCGCAGAGAACGACATCCGCGTCGTCAAACAGGTCCACGCGTGGATCGACAACGGCGACAACAGTGCCGAGCACCGTGAGCTGATCGCCCGCTTTCTGACTGTAGCCGCGGAAGCGGACCCGCTGGGGGCCCAGGTCCGCTCCCTGCTATTGGACTCGGCACGGGACGAGTCGGAGGCCGTCGCGACCGTCGTCGCCTTGGTCTGCCAGGGCGAATTCGCCCAGCACTACCCTCGCCAGGCCCTCGTCCGGCTGCGGCACATCCTTGACCGGCACGAGCCCGATGAGGCTGTGCGGACGGCGCAGGAGGCACTGCGCGACATCGCTGCCCGCGAGGGCCAGCTGCCACGGGTGTGGAGCACGGTCATCAAGTGGGCCACCCAGAAGAAACACCTGGCAGGCCACCGAGCGTTCCTGTCGCTGCTGGATCCGCGCGTCGACCCCTACGTTCTCCAGGTCATGCTGGCGGCGGCCGAGCAGAAGCAGGACGTGCGGGAGGCGCTCGTGGAGGGCTGGAGCGCGGCCCTGGCCGACACCCGGGTCGACGACGACTGTCGGCAACTCCTCGCGGCCTGGGCGGAGGTCCGTCAGAGCGAGGACGTTCCGACCGAGCTCATGACGAACATCCTCAACCAGGTCGTCGTGGAGCATCTGTACTCCACTCCGATCTCGGCGCTCATCTTCGGTGAACCAGGAGTCGCCAACGACAAGGCCGTCATCGAGCTGCGCAAGGACCTCCGGCTACCCGCTGCGTTGTCGGCGGTGCAGACCGCCCACGAGCGGGCACCGGTGGAGTCCTGACCCATGGCCTCCACACGATGGTCGCGCCGCCGTGCGCGCAGCACAGTCCGGCGCGGCCTGACCCGTTTCGAGCTCCGGCTGTCCAGTTCCTGCCCCGGCATCGGCTTCACAGCCCGGATCACCGCCACGGTCCTCTCCGAGCCTCCCTATCCGGGCACCGCCCCGGAGATCGCAGGGGCTGTGCGCACCGCGCTCAGACGTGCGGCAGGTGAGGTCTCCACGGGCTGCGACCCGGCCGACCTCGCATCGGCTCGGGACGTCTTGGGCCAGCACCTCGCACGACAGCGTCAGCTGCCGACCGAGCCTCCCGTCGAGTTCACAGCAGAGGTGACCCTGGATCTGCTGCCGGACGACCGGACGGCGGTGTCCACGTTGCTGGCAGCGCAACGCCAGCAGGCCGTCGCAGACATCCTGCGCCGGCAGAAGACCGATGCGCTCGCCGCTGAACTGGCCGACCCCGCGGCCCTATTGGTGCGCTGGGTGGAGCGGGAAGGCGTCGACTTGTCCAAGCTCTCCGGTCTCGCCGACGACGTGACCAGCATTGCGGAGATATTCGCACTGCACCGCCCCGAGGACGAGCGCAGTGTCGAGCACGGAGCCGTCGAAGTGCTGCGCGAATTCCTCACTAGCTTCCCTGATCACGCCCAGAAGCAAATGCTATACACCCTGCTGGCCGCCGGTATGGATACGGCCCAGCGACCGCAGCACGCCGCGAAGGCGCTGGCCCTGCTCAACGGGCACGCTGTAGTCGACCCGGCGGGTGAGTCGTGAGGCAGGTGTCGGGCATCCGCCCGTGGCTCGCGGGCGCGGTGATCCGGTGAGAACGACAGTGTGGCGGTGGCTGCTCTCGCCGTGGACGAGTTGGCGTGCGTGGTGGCTGGCGCGGGCTAGCCGAGGCAGCCTTTCCTTCGACGCGGCCTGGCGGCGTGCCCGACTCGAGCGACACCCGGACGAGATGCCCTATCAACAGCACGGCCAGCTCCCAGCTGACGGTGGTGTCGACGATTCCGCCGCTCGGCGAAGTGAGGCCCGAAAGTCGACGACCGACCGTGCGAGCCGGCCGCCGCCTGGTTTGCACTAGGTCGGGACCCAGCCCAGGTCTGGGCCTGTCGCTGGTACTGGAGGAGTTTCTCGTGCGGCGTGGACAGCGCGTCCTGCGGGAGTTGGTGGTGGCCAGGTCGGCTGCCTCGTGCTGTTGACCGTGGGCCTGCTGACGGTGGGCCTGTTGGCCTTCACGGTCGTGGTCAACAGCCCTGCTGCGCGGCTACCGGCAAAGCGAGGCCGACGCTCAACTGCGCCCGGCCACAGCACTCCTTTCCCACATACCCTCGTCCCTCACCCCGGACGCCGGCGCCACCTTGCGGCCCCTTCCTCAGGCCACAGCCCCCGTCTGTCGGCGCTGAATCTCTTCGACATGCCCGTCGTCTACCTCGACGCCGACGGCCGACCCGTCGGGGAACTCGACCTGGGACCGCACAGCAACACCGGTCCCCAGCTACCCGCCCTTGACAAGACCGGGGTCGCCAAGCGCGGCACCCGTGCCGAAGCTCCAGTGGGAGCGGTACTCACAGGGACGGCGATGGTGGTGACCAGGCGCCACGACTCCTGACTGGGGGAGGCAGGGAGCCGCGGCGCCAGCGCGGAGGAACAGTCGCGGCCGACCTTCGCGGGCCTGGCGGGTACTTCAGCCGCCGTGGTCATCCCGCCAATGATGACCGTTCTGCACTGATCGATTGCCAGATTGTTCACGGGAAATGACGTCCCGTCACTGACTTGCGTGTCAACGAGGCGGACGTCGGGCCCCGGATCGCTGCCCGGTCCCCGCTCAGCTCTGGCGGTCACTCAGGACGCAGAACTCGTTCCCCTCCGGGTCGAGGAGAGTCACCCAGTGCTGCCCGTCCTGCACGGTGTCGACGCGCCGGGCACCGAGGGAGAGCAGCCGGGCGACCTCGGCCTCCTGGTCGTCGGGGCGGAAGTCGGGGTGGAGCCGGTTCTTCGAGGTCTTGCCCTCGGGGACAGGCACGAAGAGCAGACCCGGCATCCGGTCCGGCTCAGGCCGGATCTCGATGATCTCCTCGGATTCGTCGACCACGACCCAGCCGAGAGCCTCGGCCCACCAGCGCCCGAGAGCGACCGGGGCGGCGGAGTCGACGATGATTTGTTCCCATTCCAGTGCCATGGGCCTGAGCATAGGCAGGCCGCCGACCCACCCCGCGAAGCCGCCACCGGCAAAGAGGGCCCGCTTCCATGCCGGGCGGGTGGGTCTGCGGGACGAACGCCTCAATGGGCGCCTTGCCCGCTTCCACCGCGATCTGCGGCTTCCGGTCGGCGACATAGCGCCTGACCATCGGATACGACACGTCGGGACCGTGTTCGTCGACCAGCCGGTGGAAGATCCGGGTGACGGTGTGCCGCTGCCTGCGCGGCGCGTCCAGGTCCGTCCGCAGGATCCCGTCGATCACCGCCTTGCGCACCGTCCGCCAGCCGACGTTGTACTTGCGCTCCAGCTCGCGCATCGTCACGCCGGCCCGGTGGTTCCGCCGGATCCGCCGGATCCGCCGCGTACAGCTCGACCTTCGACATCTGCGGCATGACCAGGACCTTTCACCGGGAACACCCCGATGCTGTCCTGGCAAGCCCCCCACTGTCGTCAAAACTCGTGAACATCACCCGACCGTGGAAACGGGCGCATTCCAAACTCGTGTACGACCGCCGTCACGATTCGTGAATAAAGCCACGTCCGGTTAGGCCGGAGTTGTCCTTGTGGAGGTTGGCGGACACGAATGTCGACAACGCGGAACGCCAGGTGCGGCTGAGGTTCCTGGGGTGACTTTCCTGCCTTCTGAGGAGTTGGTGGGCGGCCGTTGGTCGGGGACGTCGAGGGCACGTCATCCCAGTAGGCGCGTCATGCGACGTTGATGTGATCTCGATGACGCACCATGTGGAGTGTGTCGCCATCCTTGAATCGGCCGCGAAGGGCTCCTGACCTGCGATTTTATGCACGCGTATTATGTGCGGTGTGGGCGTTACGGGCGATATCTTGACGCTCATTTGACGCTCGTTCGGATGGGGTGTCAGGCGCCTTGTCGACAGGTCGGACCCTGTCAAAAGTGGCGAGCATCGATGGGGCGCCGGGGGTAGGGAGCGATCACGCCTCCGTGCGTTGGTGCGACGCGCGCGGCGTATGTACGTTCACGTCGTCAACGTGGTCTCGTATGCGTCATCTGGCGCAGCAGTAATACGATTGGCTTGTTCGGTTTGGGTGAGTTCGTCCGTGAAGGGAGATGTAGAGGCGCCTGCGGCGTGTCCAGGTAAAGTGATGAATGTGCCACAGAGATGCCAGGAGTGGGCATAGTCTGCGGGATCACCACAGACGAGCCGGGGCGAGTTCGTGGTGGTGGCGGAGGTGTTATGGGTGGGGACCTGTATGAGTCGGCTACAGACAGTGAGTCCGGGGGAACGGAGGTGTCCGATCCGTATGGGGAACGGGCGCTGCTGACACCCGCCATGACGGCAGGGCACGACGCGGTGCCCGAGCAGGAGCGGGAGCGGCTGCGAAGTTACCTCCAGGCTGTTGTGGCGGCCCGTCGGGCACCTGTGCACACCGCGGTCGCCTTCAACGCCGCGTATTTCGGGTACGACCTCGGCGGGGAGGGGTACGGCGCGAGCCCCTTGCGCCCCGAGGACTTTCCTGTGATCACCCTCGGTGAGTGCGCTCCGGTACTGCCGGTCGGAGCGATGGTGTGCGTGACCTCAGGATCGGATCCGCTCTTCGCGGAGATCGTTTACCGGGAGGGCGCTCACCCGGAGGCGAGCGTGCACGGTGACGTGCCGGCGTGGGTGTCGGGGGCTCCTGCGGGGGCCGAAGGGCCGGGCGAACCGGGGGAGGGGGCCGCGCCGCGACGCAGGGAACTGCTTGTGCCCGACCTCGATGCCTTCGGACCTGCCCTGCGTCTTTCGCCGACCCAGCTCCACCGCCTGCGTACCCGTCAGCGATGGATCAACGCGGACGGACATCTGGTGGTCGACGTCTGCTACCCCTCCCAGAAGGCCGCCCGGCGCGACGAACTTTCCGCGTACGCTGACCATTTGCTGAGCACCGCCCAGGACCAGCTACTCAGCCCTTTCGTCCCCGTCTCCCTCGCCGAACTGGTCGGCGGGACGCGTGACGAGGATCTGCGGGCAGGGCTGGCCGGCATCTTCGACACGATCCGGGGTGTCCTCGACTCCAGCGAACTGCTGCGTACATGGGGCCAGTACGCCTTGACCAGGACCTCCCTGGCCGAGTGCTGGCGGGACACTGGCCCGCTGGGCGGCGACGACCTCAGATCCCTGGCGGCGGCGGTGGAGCACGCGGCCGTGCCGGTGAAACGGCGTTACATACACACTTCCGCGCACCCCGTATACATCGCCGTCGGCCCGAGGCTGCGCGCCTTCCCCGGGGCGGCGGATCTGCTCACCGGAACCGGATACGCTGCTGCGGTGTGCCGGGCGAACATGGCGCTCGCCGATGTCGTCCAACGGGACAGCGAACAGGGCCTGTTTGCGAGCGGATCGCTGATCACCCTCGACGACGCCTTCGAAAGCGGAGGCGTCTGGCGGTCCCACCACCCCGGTGCACCGGAGCCCTCGGGGGACCCCCTCATACCGGCCGGGCGCGGCTGGGCCTCGACCCTACCCCCGGAGGCTGAGCCCTGCGTTGAACTGGAGCCGGTCGATCTGCCGCTCGCCGACGACACCTCTCTCGGCTCCGGTGAACTTCTGCGCAGCGATGGCACCGACGTCGTCTGGCGGGCGCCCCTGCGGCTGGCCCACCTCATCAACGGCTGGTTCCCCCTGCCCCCGGAGGCCGTACGCGACCTCTACCGGTCCCATGACCGGTACCCGATTCTGCGCCTGGAACTGGGCCACCCGGGGCAGACGGTGGATGAGAAGGAGGCGGAACAGGATGTCACCGTGGAGCTCGGCCACGAGGCGCCACGGCTGACCGGGGTCGTCTGGCCGCTCGACTTCTTCCCCGGACTGATGATCGAGGTCCACCGCCGTCTCGGTGGCGCCACGATCCGCATGACCACCACGCTCCTCCGCGAGCGGGTACTGATCGGCGACCGCGAGACCGGCCACTGCTACGACCCGCGCGTGCTCACCCGCGAAGACGTCCCGGGCAGCGACCGCCACGGAGACAGTGCGGCCGGACTCGGCCCACGACAGTTGGTCATGCGCACCGTGCGGCGCTGTGGCCTGCTCACCCTCGACGGGCACGCCCTCATGGACCGTGCGGCACTGCCGACCGCCGCCTACGGGCACCGTCCGGCCCGCGCACAGGCCGCCTCCCTGGAGTCGGCGGTCATGGAATTGTTCGCGGAGCGGGTGCTGGAACCAGCCCTCGGTAGCCGAGACGCCTTGGGGCGCCCCCACCACCCGGCGCGCGATGGACAGCCGGTCATCGCGCTGATCGGCTACCGACCGCTGGAACGACGAGTGATATGCCCCTGGGGCAGTACGGACGAGGGCGGTGCGCTGCTCGGCGTCCAGTTCGTTCCCGGTCATCTGCGCCGCCTGCGCCCGGGGTGCTTTCCCAGCGAGGTCCAGCGTGCGGCCTTCCGCGACTACTGCCGCCGTCTCGGCAAGGCGGACGGCTGGGAACTACCCTACGGCTACACATTCGTCACCGAGCACACGCGTGGACACTGAGAGGTCCGCGCGTGTGCTCGGTCGATCCCGGAGGTCCACACCGATTGTGCGACCTCGGTCGATCGCCCGAGCGCCATCCCCCTTCCGCACCGCCGGGCTGGCCCCGAGTCCGCCCCGTAGACACCACACCTGCCAGGGCGGGCCTGTATCTGTCAGGTCGGATCCCCGTCAGTCAGGCCCAGCCCGCACACCGTTCAGAAGCACGAGGAAACGGAGTAGCCACCCGTATGCGAGACCGCTATCACATCGTCACGGGGCCACCGCTGTCCCCGCAAGGCGTCCCCGCCGAGGAACTCGAAGGTCTGGCGGAGGCGCTCAGGGCCTTGACATCGCCGGCTGTCGCCGCTGTGCACGAACTCCCCGTCAGCGCGGTGGAGCTGGCGTTCAACTCCCTCTTACCCAAGGGCCGTCAGCATCTGCTGGACAGCCTGGGCATCCGCATCGCGGCACCACGGCGGGCGAGCAAGTCCCTGTGCCGGGATGTGCTCGGCAGGCTTCAGCGTGACGCGCGGCAGCATGCGTGCACCTGCGCGGTCAAGACGCTCACGCACACCGTGATGAACCAAGTCGGCCAGCATGCCTGCGCCCCCTCAGGGGACGCTGCGTCCGACCCGGTATCCCGGTGGGGAGAGCCACTGGTCAGGGCCACGGTCTTCGTATGGTGCAACGCCTCGGTCGGCGACGCCCACATTTTGGCCTGGGCCGCGGACCAGGACTGGTTCGCCGGGAACGCGGGCGAGGAGGAGAAGGCACGCTTCGACAAGGTCGGCGAGCTGGCCAGGGAGATCGCAGCCGCCTACCCCACCTTCAAGCCCGGCATGCCCGGAGAGCGGAGAACCACGCCCGAGGACAGCGCGCGCCGAGGGATGCCGCCGACGGTTGCGGACATCGTCGCCGCCGAGGCACCAGGGGCGGGCGAGGGCGCAGGGCCGGAGCCGGAGCCGGAGCCGGACGAGATTTGCCGAGAGCTGGAGTCGGCCCTTGCCCTCGCCCGGCATGCCGCTGAGAAGGTGATTGTCGCGGTCGCGGACGGAAGTCCGCCACAGAGCGAGGACCTGCTGCGGCTGACCGCGCTGAACGCCCTGTTCGACCGTGCGGAGGCGGCGTTCGGCGCGGCCGGGATCAAAGGGGTGTCCCGCCGTCTGGAGGACATGGTCCGTGCCGCGGACTCGCACCGGGCGGCGAGTGAACACGACGTACTGGCGCGGGAGGTCCTGCGGGCACTGCTGGATGTCGTATGCCGCCCCGGCAGCGCCGCGACCTCGGCCACCGAGGCCGCTCGGGAAGCGGCGCGGAGCCTGCTGATGGAGCAGACGTGGGGGGAGGAACAGCGCGAGGAGAGCGCGGCTCTCTTGGCGCTGGCGCGGATCGTCCGACTGGGGCGTCAGGCGGACGCGGCGGCGGAGATCCTCGCTCTTCAGGAACAGGTCGTACGGGTACTGCCTGCCTGTGCAATGGCCGCCGTCATGGTCACCGATCTGTCGTTCCCGCAGCCCGAGGCGCCCCTCCGCACGCCGGCCGGGGCGGACGCGAAGACGGAGGCCGACGAGGGACAGGTCGGCGCGACGGACGAGGAATCTGCGGAGGGACCGCCTCCCGCATCGGCAGATCCGGCCCCGGTGGATGACGCCGCCGCTCACTCCCGCAAAGCCGCACCCGACTCCGCCTCCGAGAAGCGGACCGCCCCGCCTGCGAAGACGGTTCCCGAACCCTTCGGCCTCGCCGCCCAGCCGCCCACGGCATCCGCGGACAGCACCCCGGCGACCACGCTCGACAGCGTCCCCGGGCCCATGCCCACCAGCGCGCTCGCGAGCTCGAGCGCGCCCACCGTGGCGTCTGCGGGCGTGGCCGCCCACACGCCCGGCGAACGCGTGTCCTCCCCTGGGACGGTCCACGCCCAGGAGCCGTCCCGGCATGACGACGGCCCTTCTGCGGACGAAGAGCCGGATGAGGAGAACGCCGAGGAGGCCGTGGCCGAGCGGGTCCTCGCCCGCTTGATCGTTGAGCGGCGCTTCGGGCTCGCCCATCACATGGCCCGCGCCGTGGGTCGTCCCGAGCCGCAGGCGGCGGCGCTCCGGCTGGCCGGCGCCGCCATGCTGCTCAGTTCCGGCGACAGCCGCGGCGCGCGGCTCACCACCGACCTTCTGGAGAGCTATGGAGGTTACGCGGGCCGCGACACCGAGGGGAGCGAACTCCTGCTGCTCCCAGCCTTGTTGCGGACAGCGCTGATCACTGGAGACCATCTGGCGGGGGCTCAGCTTAAGGCGCTGGTACCCCGTCTGCCCGACCAGCTCGGCGGCGCGGCGACCGCGGTCGCCGACCGTGCGCTCAGCGGTGCCCTGATCGCGTCGCCGCTGGTCGTCATAGCCGATGACGCCGAACGCGACGCGCGCCTTGCGGAGTTGCGCGACCACTGCAACACGCTGCTGGCGCCGCAGCGGCTGCGGTTCGCGCGGGCGACGGAGATCGCCAAGCGATGGCTGGCACCCGAGGGCGGGCTGCTCGGCTCGCTTCTGACAGCCGTCGCGCTGGACGACCGGGCCGCGATCCAGCATGTGCGGGAGCAGGCGGAACGCCTGTCGAAACTGGCCGAGGTTAACAGCGAGATCGACCGGATAGACCGTACGTATCGCTCGTCGAGCGGCAAACCCCTTCAGGGGTCCGGAAGGCAGGACCTGGTGCACCTCGTGGACCGCGCCGTCGGTCCGGCCAAGGAGTGGTGCCTGGTGGTGGACGGCGCCCGCCGGGGCGGCCGGTCCGACCGCAACCGCGCGGTGAAGGAAATCTCCTCTCTTCGGCAGTCGCTCCTGGACGGCAAGGACGGCGTACTGGGGGAACTGAAGCAGCTCGCCGGCCGCTCGGCAGGTCTCGCTGCCGCGAAGGCGTGGGCGGCCCGTGCCTCGATGAAGGAGCTGTACGGTCTGCTGACCGGGGACAACGCGACCATGCGGACGGGCGGACCGATTCCTCCTGAAGTCGTGCTGGACGCGGAACTGCTCAAGGTGTGCGACTCGGTGGAGGAGCGGCCGTCGTCGGCCGTACTGCTCGCCGCGGTCGACCGGAGCTGGCCGGAAGCCGTCGCTGAGCGACTGGACCACGATGCCTTCACCGCGGTCCGTACCATCGTGGAACTGGCCGAACGCGGGGTGCTGCCCGCCGCCCGGGCCGGGGAGTTCCTGCCATCCTCGCTCACCGAGGTCGAGGAGCGGGAGAGCGTCCGGCGTGTGGAACTGCGCGGGGAACACGACGAACTCGTAGCCGAACTGCACCGTGCGCAGGCGGACGGCGCTGTGACCGACGATCAGGATCTGCGCCTCCAAGAGCTGCTCGCGGATGCCGGGGAGCGGCTCGACAAGACCGAGACGCACGACCTGGTCGCCGTACGCCGCGGCCTCGACACGGTACGGAGCAGCCTCCCCGACTTTCGGCGGGAGGCGGCCGACCGACTCCGGGCCCGGCTCGACGTGCTGGACAGCACCGCTGACCAGCGGGCGCAGGTGCTCCGACGCCTGGAGACCAACGACCTGGCCACCGCCGCCGATCTTGTCTACTTCCTGGAGATCGGCGAGGACGTCCCCGAGATCGAGAACGGCGAGTCCCATCTGGCGGAGTTCTTCCCGGCGGTGCCCGACGGACTGCGCGGCGGCATCGACCGCGACCTGGTCAGCCTGGTGCGGTCCTGCGGCACGGATCCCGCCGTTCCCGTGCTGGACTACAGTGCGCTGTCCACCGACGAGGCGGCGCTCGCGGCCGACGCCCTCGACGAGTGGCGGCTCATGGGCACCACCGAGCCGAAGGACAGGCTGCACGTGGCGCACACACGGCGGGTGCCGCCGCTCCTCAAGCTGCTCGGGTACGACGCCAAGAGCGCACGGCAGCTCGACGAGCGGTCCCAGCACCGGCGCGAGTACAGGCTCGTCGAGGCGACCGACGTAGTGATCAACGGCAGGGCCAAGGCGCCGGCGTTCGGCTCGCAGATCCGCGAACACGGCGGGAACCTGCGGGTGATGATGGTGTGGGGTCGGCCGCCCGCCAAGGTCGTAATGAGCTGGGCCGAGCGCGACACCAGTGGAACAAGCCTGGTCGTGCTCTATTTCGGCACCCTCAGCCGGGAAGCGCGCATCGAGCTCGCTGTGGGCTCGGGGCGGCTGTCCCAGCCGCTGCTGGTCGTGGACGACGCCGCACTTGCCTACCTCGCGGCCCATGGCAACCGCCAGGTGAGCATCGCTACCCAGACCCTGCTGCCGTTCTCCGGCGTTAACCCGTACATCAGGGAGAAGCGAGGTCGGATCGGCGGCGAGATGTTCTACGGCCGGGACGCCGAACGCAAGAGCATCCTCGACCCGCGCGGCACCCAGGTCATCTTCGGCGGCCGGGGCCTCGGCAAGTCGGCGCTGCTCGCCGACGCCGGGGACAAGTTCATGGAGCAGTACCCCGATTACCATCTGTCGGTGTACGTGAACCTCGACCAGGAGAACATCGGCAAGGGCAGCTCGCTCGGGCCAGAGACGCTGTGGAGCGTCCTGGACCGCAAACTCACCGAGGCGCAGGTGCTGGGCCCTCCTCAGGGCCGTAAGCCCGTGAAGGACATCTCCGAACGGGTGCGCGCGGGGATCCAGGCATGGACCGACGGTGACTCACGTCGGCGGCTGCTGATCCTGCTCGACGAATGCGACCAGTTCTTCGAGGCGGACGCTCCCCGGTTCAACCAGACCAAGAAGCTCAAGGGCCTGGGGGACGACACCAAGGACAGGGCCAAGGTCGTCTTCGCCGGCCTGCACTCCGTGCAGCGGTTTTCCAAGATGGCGAGCAACGGACCGTTCGGCCATCTCGCGCAGACCCCCAAGGTGATCGGTCCGCTCGCTCCGCAGTTCGCCGCCGAGCTGCTGGTCGAACCGATGCGGGCCCTCGGCTTCGAGTTCCTCGACCTGGACCTGGTCAACCGGGTGCTCGGATACTGCTCCTACCAGCCGTTCCTGCTTCAGATGTTCGGGCACCGGCTGGTGGAGGTGATGCACCGCAAGCGGGCACGACGTGGGCCCAACGGACCGGCTGGGCCGTTGTACAAGGTGGAACTGGCGGACATCGAGGTAGTGGAGTCGGACACCGGGCTGCGGGACAGCATCTCGGCTGCCTTCAAGGACACGCTGAGCCTCGACCACCGCTACGACGTGATCGCCAACGTGCTGGCCTATCACGCCCGGCACCGCGGCCTGGAGGTGCGGCTGAGCGACACCGAACTGCGTGAGGAGTGCGAGACGTACTGGCGCAAGGGCTTCGAACAGCTCGACACCGAGGGTTTCCGCGCCTACCTCTCCGAGATGGTCGGCCTAGGCATCCTCGCCCCCAACCACGACGGTCTCGGCTGGCACCTGCGGGGTCCCAGCGCCCTGCGGATGATCGGCAGCTCCCACGAGGTGGAGGCCCGACTGCTCAGGGCCGAACAGGACTGCGAACTCCAGGAGAGCATCGTGCTGGAGGGCCGTCCCGAGCTGCCGGACGGGCGGCCCGCCCCGCTCACCATCACTCAGCTCGACGACCTGCTTGGGGAGCGGTCCAACCAGGCGCGGGTCGTCCTGGGCAGCACCGCGACGGGTGTCACCGACGTCGGCGACACCCTGCGCAGGGTCGCAGGACGCGTCGCCGACTGGAAGCTGCCAGCCGTCGGCAACGGACGCGTGTACCGGCAGGAACTCACGGGCGGAGCGCCGCGCGAACGGAGGGTTGTCATCAGCGACTTTGCCAACTATCCGGCCCGTCCAGAGACGTGCCGAGAGGCCGTCGACCAGGCCGAGACGCTGCTGCCCGGCACGCCTGGCGTGACTCGAGCGGTCGTCCTCGTCACCGATGTCGACCAACTGGGTCTGTGGCGAACGCTGTTGACGGGCGCTGAGCGCACCCCTGCGGCCCCGGTCGTGCTGCGCCGCCACGATCGCCGCAGTCTGCGGGGCTGGGCGCAGCGCGTCGAAATGTTCCACACCGAGGACCGTCTGGACCGACTCCACGAACTGACCGGAGGCTGGCCGCTCCTGGTCGACCGGGCTCACCGGCTGCACGGCGAACTGGGCGACGCCGACAAGGTGTTCCGCCAGCTCGCCGACATCCGCATGGACCGGTCGGACGCCCGCGCCTTCACCGAGGCGACCGGGGTCTACGCGGACCCCGTGCTCGCCACCGGTTATCAGGCGCTCGCCGCCGAGTTCAATGAGGACCGGTTCGACCTGGTGAGCGCGGTGACCGCTGTGGCACTCGCGGCGGCGGGGCTGGAGGACGAGGAGGAGGCCCGATGGATCGTCTCCTGCCTCGACGCCCTTCAGGTCTTCGACCGGGAGGCCGGACACCTTCGACTGGAACCGCTCCTGCGGGAGTGCGTGACGCTCCGCACATGAGGCCGTGACCCCGGCCAAACCGCGTCACCCGGCCCGAGGACGGAAGAGGAGCAGAGCAACAGAGGAGCAGGGCCCGGCGAGCTCGTGCATGGTTGGCGGTGCGGCGTCGAGCTCCTCATCGTTGATCATGGTGGCGTGGTGGGGAACGCGATGCGGGCAGTGATCATCAGCGACAGGAGGATCACGGGGCTGTCGGCCGATGTGATTGCCGAACTCGTAGCCGACGTAGGAGCGTTGTGGCATGAGCGGCACCAGGCCGGACTGGTGTCCCGGCCGCGGAAGCGGGCCGTAGGCGCCGGCGCGAAGCACCGGCTGGTGTTCGTCGATCGGCTCCTGGCCACGCTCGTCCATCTCCGTCACAGCGTCACGCACGACGTACTGGCCTGCTGGTTCGGTGTGGACCGCTCGACCATCACCCGCGCTATCGGTGAGGTGCGGCCGTTGCTCGCCGAGCGGATGCACGATCAGCCCCGAGGTATGGCTGCGAACCCTGGCTGAGGTCATCGACCATCTCGGCGCGACTGGCCGGATCGGCATCATCGACGGCACCGAGATCCGGGTCCGGCGGCCCGCCGCCGGGCGTAAGGACCGGGACGCCTTCATCTCTGGCAAGAGCAAGCAGAACGCCGTCAAATCCATGGTGGTCACCGACCATGAAGGACGCGTGCTGTTCTGCAGCCCGACCCGGCCCGGAAGTTGCGCGGACATTACCCACGCCCGCCAGTTGGGGCTGGTCACGCTTCTGGCCGACGGCCCGCAGTCGAGATCCTCGCCGATGCCGGCTACCAAGGACTGGGCGCACAGACCGGCGGGCGTGTGATCACACCACCGCACCGCAAGTTCAAGAAGGACGCCCCGGACTGGTATGAGGAGATGCATGGGCGACAGCGCAAAGCGCACTCCTCACAGCGCATCCGGGTCGAGCACGGCATCGCTCATTTGAAGAACTGGCGCGTGCTGGCCCGCCACCTCGGCCGCCGCGAGCACATGACCGATACCGTCCAGGCCGTCGCCGGCCTCCTCTCTCATCAGCAGACTGCGGACCTGGCTGCCGCCCGGCAGATGTGAACCCCGCCCCCGTCGCACCGCCAACCATGCACGAGCTCGTAAGGGCTGTCCCGTTAATCCATGGCGGGCGTGCGGCGTCAGCGACGGCACCTCACCGCGTTGTCGGAACATCCCCATACGCCCGGTAGGGTGACGTCCCTCCGCCTTGCGATGCACCTCATCTGACGCCGCACGCTGATCAGAAGACGTGTTGGCCAAGATTCTGCCGCGCTCGACCTGCTGCATGCTGCGTCATGCGTCTCTCCTCGGCGAAAGAACCCTCAGACCTTCAAGTCGCGAAGGCTGCCTTCCCCGGGCTGGCACCTGCTGACCAGAGCGGCGTGCGTTGCACTACCCTGGGGTGTCTTAACGGAGGTTGGCGGACACGAATGTCGACAACGCGGAACGGCAGGTGCGGCTGAGCTTTCTGGGGTGATCCTCACCGCAGGGCGTGGCCGCGGATTCCCCCTGAGCTTCGCGCCTCAGGAGGAGCGTCCCTCTCGGACCAGAAGTGTTGCTCGTCCTGGGACATCAGCTGCTGCGTCGCATCTCCCTTTCAAGGAGCCGGCCAGCATCGCGGCGAGCTCCACCGAGACCTCCGTCGTGAGGCCATCGCGCATCCGCTCGTAGGACCGCCACCCGAGTCCTGGTCCGCGGTCCACCGCAGGGGTTGACCGACGAGCAGTGATCGAGGGGCGGGCGAGTCCTTGATGAGCGGGCCTCTCGCCAACGACCCTTCGCCGGAGCAAGATCGAGAGTGCGCCGCCCGACGCTTGTCCCGGCCCGGCGCGCGGCCGCACCCGCACCCGCACCCGCGGGGGCTGTACGGGGTGTCGGACGCGGACGCGTTCGCCCGCATCTCGGCCCAGAGTCTGCGCACCGCCGCCGCCCGCTACCCCGACGATCCCGGGGTGACCGAACTCGTGAATGAACTCGTCAGCGGATCGGCTCGTCGACGCGGGTCACCCGCTGCGTGCCGCTGAGCGTGCGGTAGGAGCGAGCCCGTGAGCTGTGGGCGCCGGGGTCGGCACGGTCGGACAGGACGAAGAAGTCCATCTGCGCCCGCTCCTCCGTGACGTCGAGGACCGCGTAGCCGTGCGAATCCATGTCCACCCAGCGGACGTGCGGGTTGGCCGCCCTGACGGCGGCCACGGCGACCGCCGAGACGGTCTGCGGCGGCACGCCGAGGATGTCGTCGAGGTTGTCCGCCGTGACGGAGGTGACCACGAACTCGACGGCCACGGACGGCGAGAGGGGGTAGGTCGCGGCGTTCAGCGGCACGTCGTTGGCCCAGTGCATGTGGATGTCGCCGGTCAGGAAGATCGTGTTGTCGATCCCTCGGTCCCGCAGGTGGCTCAGCAGCCGACGGCGGTCCGCCGTGTAGCCGTCCCACTGGTCGGTGCTGAGGGCGAACCCGCCGGCCGGGACGCCGAGGCACGCGGCGATCGGGCCGAGGAGGAACGCCGGGACGGAGCCGAAGGCGACCGGGGAGATCATCACCGAGTTGCCGATGAGGTGCCAGCGGGTGTCGGAGGCGGCGAGGCCGGACGTCAGCCAGTCCATCTGGGTGGATCCGGTGATCGAGCGGTCGGGCGAGTCGACGGCGGCGCCGGAAACCTGCTGGTCGCGGAAGGAGCGCAGGTCGAGGAGGTGGAGGTCGGCCAGGCGGCCGAAGCGCAGCCGCCGGTAGGTGCTCCCCTCGACCGCGGGGCGCACCGGCATCCACTCGAAGTACGCCTGGACGGCCGCCGCCCGGCGAGCGGACCACTCGCCCTCGATCCCCGGCGTGTGGTTCCCCGCGCCGTCCCGCCAGCTGTTGTCCGCCGTCTCGTGGTCGTCCCAGATGGCTATCAGGGGGTGCGCGGCGTGCAGGGCCAGCAGATCGGGGTCGGCGCGGTAGTGGCCGTGGCGGACGCGATAGTCGGCGAGGGTGACGATCTCGTGCGCCGGCTCCTGCCGCCTCACCGGGTCGGCCGGGTACTGACCCGTGCCGTACTCGTATATGTAGTCGCCGAGGTGCAGCACGGCCTGGAGGTCGGTGCGGGCCGCGAGGTGCCGGTAGGCGGCGAAGTGGCCCGCCTCGTAGTTGGAGCACGAGACGACGCCGAGCCGCAGACTGCCCGGCCGCGCGTCGGCGGCGGGCGCCGTGCGGGTGCGGCCGGTGGGCGAGGGCACGCCGCCGGCGGTGAACCGGAACCAGTACACGGTGTCCGGGTACAGCCCGCGCACGTCGGCCTTGACGGTGTGGTCGGTGGCAGCCGTCGCCGTGGTCCCGCCCTCGGCGACCGGCATCGCGAAGCCGGCGTCCCTGGCGATCTCCCACGTCACGTCGAGGTCGGGTCCGGCGCCCGAGCCGGGGACGGCCCCGGGGACCGGGGTGACCCGGGTCCACAGGACGACGCCGTCCGGCAGGGGGTCGCCCGAGGCGACGCCGTGCCGGAAGGCGGGCGCGCCGGCGGCCCCGGCCTCGGTGGTGGCGGCGGGCAGGACGGCGGCGGTCCCGGTGGAGGCCGTCACCACGGAGCGTTGAGGGGGTGCGGCGTGGGTCACGACCGTCGATGCTACAAGCGGGAGGACGAACAGGTGGCCGAATCAGAAGAGTTGACCTGGCGAATGCCGCCGCACGAACCTCACCACGCGGCGGCCGGCGGCGCGGAGGGCGGCCGGCTGGGCTGCCGGACGGTGCGGCGAACCACACCAGCCGCCGGCGGCCGTCCTCGCCGACGCGATGGCAGTCCACCTCGATCGGGCCGCGCGATGGGGTGGACCACACGCGCAGTTCGGCCACGAGCGCGGCGGCCCGCACGGTCGAGGACCCACCGGACACCGGCGTCGGGGGAAGATCGGTGTCGCCGGAGCGCCTGGTCGTCCGGCGTGGCGGAGCGTCGTCACCGGAGGAGGAACTCGGTCTCCTCCGTGGCCTCGATGCAGTAGCGGAGCCAGTCGGCCTCGCGGTCCCGACGGCCGGTCGGGATCGCGCAGACTTCCACGACGAAGTCCCGCTCGTCGACCGCGACCATCTTGGTGAACTGGTCGAAGCCCCAGGCGATCTCCGCCTCCGTCACGCCGCCGCCCGTGACCGCGACCGTGACGCGATCGCCCGGTTCGCCGTTCAGGATCCTGCCCCACACGGCGTGGCAGCGCGGGTTGTAACGGACGTCCAGCAGTGCGGGATTGGACTCGGCCGGCCGATAGGACCCGGCGTCCGCGCCACAGTCCGTGGTCTCCGGGTTGCGGTCCCCGCAGTCATCGCCGGGGCACGTGGGCTGCGGGTCCTCCTTGACGACGCTCTCCGTCCCCCGGGTGGCCAGCACGGTCACCACGGCTGCCACGGCGGCACCGGCGGCTGTCGTGAGGAGCACGCTGCGCCGGACGCGGGCCAGCCTGGTGCCACTCGGTGCCGGTGCCGGTGCCGGTGCGCCGTTGTCCTGGCCCTCGGTACTCGTCATGGCCGCCTCCGCGATGACCGGGGTGTCAGCTCCCCACCCGAAGGGCATTCCCGCTTTCTCCACGGGCCTCCGCGCGCAATCGCGTCAATCTGTCCCGGCGGCGGTACGGGTGAAGTGTGGCGGGTGCGTGGTCGATTGACGCGGGGCGTGTGGCGCACCCGGGGAGCCGGGGCCGGGAGCCGAGTTCCTGGGGCCCCGGGTACGGGCGGGCGGTCGTGTCAACGAGGCGCGGCCGCCACCGGGTATGGGCGCCGGTGTCCGGAAAGCGGCATCAGGCGCGGCGCTCATGGGGCACGCGGGCCCTGCTCCACCCGATCCGGGCCGCGATCGCCCTACCACCGCTCCTGGGAGCGCTTCGGCTCTCGCGGATGAGGCTGGCCACGACCTCCCCGGAGCGTCCGGCGCGACCGATCCGCTGGCCCGGCCCCGTCCGGGGCCCTGGCTGGTCCCTGAGCACGGGGCCCGACTCGAATTCGAGGTCGAAGTCCACATCGCTTCGATCGACAACCTCGCCACACGCATGACGGACGAGACAACACCCGCCTGGCGCACGCCCCCTCAGAAGGACAGCCACCGTGACCGAGCCGTCGCGTCAGCCGGCGTTTTCCGGCATCGGGCCCGTCCTGGTCAGCCCTTTACGCAATTGCGTCGGACTGACCCCGGTCGCTTCGCGGATGCGACGGGAGAAGTGGAAGCTGGTGCTGAAGCCGCAGTGCGCGGCAACGGCGCCCACCGAAAGATCGGTGGACGACAGGAGTTCGATCCCCAGGGTGATTCGTCTGCTCCACAGGTATTCCATGGGCGTCGTCCCGAGATGCGCGCGGAACAACCGGATGAGGTGGGGTGGCGTGACGCCGGCGGCCTGGGCGATATCGCCGAGGGCGAGCCGCTGTTCCACATGCGTGTGGATGTGCAGGCGGGCCAGTTCGAGTGACCGCGGGAATCGCCTCGGGTCGGATTCCACCTCGGCCAGGTAGCGCAGCAGTATCGCGGTGGCGAGCGCGTCGAGGAGGGCGCCGTCGGCCGTGAGGTGCGTGAGCTCGCAGGTCAGGGCCTCGCGGACCAGGTAGGTGATGGCGGAGGACGCGGCCTTTCTCCGTGGCAGGTTCCACAGGCGCTCACGCATGGCGGGGGTGAGTCCCCGCAGTTGACCGGCGAACCAGGACTGCCGCGTGAGTTGGGTGTCGTCGAACCGCAGCTTGTTGAGATCTCCTGGGAGGAACAGGGCGACCTCGCCCTTCCCGGTCTGGAACGTCATGTCCGCCAACTCGGCGCGCATGGCCCCACGGTGAGTGATGATGAACAGGACCTCGTGCAGGGCCTGCGGAGTGGTCGCGGTGCCCGCGGGATAGGTGATTTCGCCGAAACGAGCCCCGAGGACCCCGAACGGGCCGCCGGCACCGGCATCAAGCTCGGACATGGAATCACGCATCTCAGCCATTGGTCCGCCTTGTCGGTATGGCTACGGTTACCGCCATGCTCACGCTGCGTACGGACCTGCTGGTGGTCGGCGGAGGGCTCGGGGGCGTGGCCGCCGCCCTGACCGCCGCCGAGCACGGGATCAATGTCATAGTGACCGAACAGACCGACTGGCTCGGCGGCGTGCTGACCAGCCAGGCGGTACCGCCGGACGAACACCCGTGGATCGAGCAGTTCGGCTGTACCCGGACGTATCGCCGGCTGCGGGACGACGTCCGCGACTACTATCGGCGACATCGCCCACTCGTCCACTCGGCTCGTCGGCGACCGGATCTGAACCCGGGAGACGGCCGGGTGTCCGCCCTGTGTTTCGAGCCTCGTGTCGGCGTGACGGTGATCGAGGCGATGCTGGCGCCCTTCGTCTCCTCAGGGCGGCTGCGTGTGCTGCTGGAGCATCGGCCCACTGCCGCTCACACGGACGGTGACCGCGTGAGCGACGTCGTACTGGCAGACGCGCGCAGCGGCGAGCGGGCGAGCGTGGCGGCGGACTGGTTCGTCGATGCAACGGACACCGGCGAGTTGCTCCCCCTGTGCGGGGTCGAGCACGTGATGGGTGCGGAGGCACGCGCCGACACCGGGGAGCCGCACGCCGCGGAGCGTGCCGATCCCCTCAACATGCAGCCGATTTCGGCGCCAGCTCGGTCGAGAATCATCAACCGGAGAGCGGAAGCGCGCAATGGCAACACCTGGACGACGGGGACTACTACACCATCCCCTACCGTTCGCTGGTGGCTCGGGAGGTGGACAACCTGCTCGCGAGTGGGCGTTGCATCAGTGCCAGCCACGAGGCATTGGCGGCACTGCGGGTCCTGAGCCCTTCCATGGCGACCGGCCAGGCGGCGGGCACGGCCGCCGCTCTGGCCGCCCTGGAACGAACGTCGGCACATGAACTCGACCCGGAACGCCTGAGAGCAGCACTGAGGAGTTCAGGAGCCATCGTCGACTGATGGTCGACGAGATCCCGTCCGGCCGATCCGATCGTGCACGTCGGCTACGTGCGGTCCCGTACGTGTTCGCTGCCGTACTCGGCCAGGAGTGCGAATCCGTGACGGTCGACCGGTGCGGCGGTGGCCGAGAGGATGACGAGGCCGACGCCGGTGCCGCGGTCGAGTCCGAGCCAGGACCGGAAGCCACCGGTGCCGCCGTTGTGCCAGGTGATCGGTCGGCCTTTGACCGTGATCGTGATCCATGCGGCGCCGATGTGGGCGCCCGCGCCGAATGGGGCGATCGGATCGAGCGCCGCGATGCCCGGGGCGTTGCCGTCGAGCACCGCCGCTGTGAAGCGGGCCATGCTGGTGAGGGAAGCCCGGATGCCGCCCGCCGGTGCGAATCCCTCGCCACGCCATGGTTGCCGAGGCCGTCCTCGGCGGCTTCTGCCGGTGAGCGCTCCGGGCCGAAGCCGGTCGGGCGTCCCCGGGGCGTAGAAGCAGTCGAGTTCCAGCGGGGCGGCGATGCGTCGGTGGAGGAGCTCCGCGTAGGTCGTCGCGGCGGCACGGGCCAGGGCATGACCGAGCAGTTCGAACCCGAAGTTGGAGTAGCGTGGCCGCGGCTTGCCCAGCGGAACGCCTCGGGCCTGGTCGAGGAGCTGTTCGAGGGTTTCGCCGTAGGGGTTGATCCCGTGTCGCCACAGGGCGATGGTGCGCCGCCGGGGTCGCGCGGACGTGGGCAGCCCGGGCAGGCCGGACCGATGGGTGCTCAGCGACTCCAGCGTCACCCGCGCGGCGGGGACGTCGCCCAGCGGCAGCAGGTCGCCAAGAGTCGCATCAGGGCCGATCTCGCCTCGTGCGAGCGCGTCCGCGTACAGCAGCCCGGTGACGGCCTTGGTGATCGAACCGATCTCGAAGTCGCTGTCGAGGTCGGCGCCGCGGCTCGCCACTCCGATGCCCCGAGGCGAGACCACGGCCGCCGCGGCGCCCGGGTGGCGCGGGCCCAGGAGTTCGCCGAGCCTGGCGGCGAGCCGCTCGTCGCCACGGATCGCGGCGGTCATGACCGACCGCCGAACAGGCCCCGACCGCCGTGCTTCTTGTGGACCGCCTGCTTCGAGACGCCCAGGACAGCGGCGATCCGCGGCCATGTGGCGCCTTTGTTGCGCGCGCGGCGTACCAGCACCGCTTCGATGCGTTCCACCTCGGCGCGAAGTCGCGCGACGGCGTCCAAGCCGGCCAGGGGATCGTCATCGGCGGTCGATGCCGCGAGCGTGGTCAGCTGCCTCACATCCATGCGTCAACTTTAGTTGACCACCCGTAACTCGTCAACCAGAGTTGACGATCGTCACCATCGACGACCTGGCCGCCCGGGCGGACAGCTTTCAGCCGATCCGTTCGGCCAGAGCGACGATGATTCCCGAGGGGCCGCGGAGGTTGCAGAGTCGGTAGACGTTCTCGTACCGCGCCACCTCGCCGAGGAGTTCGGCGCCATGGCGGCGCAGGCGGGTGATCGTGTCGTCGATGTCGTCGACGGCGAACATGACACGGTGCAGGCCGAGCGTGTTGGGTGGCGGGTTGAGCGGCCCGGCGGTGATCGCCGCGGGGGCGTGGAACTTCGTCAGCTCCAGCTTGCCGTGGCCGTCCGGGGTGCGCATCATCGCGATGGCGCTGCGGACCCCGTCGAGGCCGACCATCTGGTCCGCGCAGATTCCCTCGATCTGCGCCTCGCCTTCGAGCTCCATGCCGAGCTCGGTGAAGAAGGCGACGGCGGCCTCCAGATCGTCGACGACGATGCCTACGTTGTCCATCCGCTGAATCGTCACGGGGTGCTCCTTCTGCGTCGCGCGGTCCGTTCCGGCTACTGGTACCACTGGGACGGAGCCGGTGCCGCGTTCTCGACACCCGGAGCGAGACCGGACCTGGACCGGAGGCGGGAGGGCATGCCTTCCCGCGGCTTCCGGTTCGTGCGCGCGATGGTGGGCGGGCGGATCGAGCGCATCGATCCGCCTCGGCCTCCGGAGCCGACTCCCGGGACCGGCCGGGCGAACGTCGCCCGGCCGGCCCGTCAGGCTCGCGTCACCTCACGGCGACGACCTCAGCACCAGCTGGTGTCGGGATGCAAAGCGTCCCAGGTTTTGGGGCCGATGATGCCGTCCACCGTGAGTCCGCCGCAGCTGGACTGGAACTTCAGGACGGCCTCGCGGGTCAAGTTGCCGAAGTAACCGTCGCTGCTCAGGGCGCCGTCCCAGTGCTCGGTGTGGAAGTTGAGCAGCAGGCACTGCGCGTGGGCCACGGCAGGCTTGTAGGTGTTGGGGTCGTAGGACAGCGTGGGATGGCTGCCACTGTATGAGCAGGTCTGCAGGGCGCCGGCCGCGGGTGTTTCCGAGGCTGAAGCGGTGCCCATACCGAGGCCGGCCACCAAGGCTGTGGCGACGAGAGAAGCTGCTAACAGTCGTAGCAAACGCATGGAAGATCCCCCCTATCGGATCGTATGACCCGAGCTATGCTCCCATTTGGAGGGAAATGGATCATAGCCGCATTCCAGCCATTCCGCCCGAGTCGGCCGTCTCCGAGAGACCACCCACCACGTTCACCCGCGCGAATCGGATGACCTGGCGTTCCCGGGTCCGATCCGGTCCTCGTCGTAGTACTCGTAGGTCAGGATCGCGGGGCAGCTGTCGCCGACCTCCACGGTGGAGGTGTCCAGGCGCCGGCGGGTCCGCACCTCGTGGACCCGGACGGAGAGCTCCATGGAGTGGAACGTGACGTTCGTGTACCCGGAGGCGCTGGCGTCGGACTCGCACGGGCAGGTCTCGACCACGGAGCCGTGCCCCTGCCCGCCGACGCGGATCACCAGCACCGCCTCGGCGGGGTCGTCGGCGAGCCAGTCGCCGGGGAGTTCGCTCGCGTGGTCGGACTGGCCGAAGAGCAGGGCAGCGTGCGGGCCGCCGCCGCGATAGGGATCCGCACCGCGGTACGGGGCCGGCTCGTCGCAGTAGGCGGGTTCGGCGCCGTCGTAGTCGATCTGGACGAGTTCGCGCAGCCGGTCGAGCTCGATGGCCGTCTCGGCCTCGTCGATTCCCCGCTCGGCGTCGGCGGCCAGGTCGTGGTCGGGATACTCGTCGAGGAACTGCTGGTACCGCTCACGTTCCTGGTCCCAGGCTCCGTCCCCCAGGGCGTCGTCGCCGCATCCGACGATCGCCGCCGGTGCGACCTCCGGGATGACGTCCGCGGCGCGGTCCAGCAGGTCGCCGCGGCTCGGCCGGCTGCCGAGCCGGTCGGTGATCTGCCGGGTGGTGCAAGCTGAGGAGGACGACCGCGACCGCCAGGCTCGTGGCGGCGAGCCGCCGCCGCCCGAGGAGCAGGTATCCGGCGCCGAGGAGGCAGGCGTTGGCGAGCGCGGTGGTGAACGGGTCGCAGGGCCGGGGAGCGGAGGCGGACCCGGTCGGTTCCGGTCGCGACGGTTCGTCAGGAGCCGCTGCCGCCGGGTCCATCGGAGCCACTGGTCTTCCTCTCTCCCGACGAACCACCGCTGGCGGCTGCCCACGATGGGAAGCGCGTCCGGGAGGGGTCCCGAGTCGGGTGGGTGAGAACAACCGCACGCCGGGGAAATACCGTCACCGCCTGCCCACCCCATGCCCCAGCCCGGATCGCCGGTAGCCCGCCAGGAACCGCACGTTGACGGGACGCTCTCAGCCAGCGCGGGTTCGAGCCGTGAAGACGCCGGCAACGGGCCCTGAGATCACCACACCCGGTTCATGACCATCGTCCAGGTGTCGGCATCAATCGCGCCAGCATGGCGCCGAAACGCCCCGACATCCACGATCCGAATATTAGACGGCTCCAGAAAGCTGGGGCGCCGTTGAGAGTCGTCCACGGTGCCGGGCGGCAGGTAAATCGGATTCGCGGGTACATAATTGCGGGTGGAGATCTTGGCAACGACTACGTTCTGTTCATTAGCGGCGAGCACCAGACAGGGTCGGTCCTTGTATCCCTCGATCTCCTCGAAAGGGACAAATGCGTAGTAAATCTGACCCGGCTTGGGGATATGAGAGGGCAGCGCATTCGAGGGCGCGGCGGGAAAATTGCGTAAACGCCAGGGCTGCGCCGGGTGGAGAGCCCCTTCTCGTTCCAGCCATCGTATGAGCGCTCGGACGGCCAGGGCAATCACAGCCACGAACACGAGCAAGATCACGATAATCTCCTCTGATTATGCCAGAATGCCAATCGGCTCACGACCGTACACCGGGCACTTGGCTTCGGCCCCAGGTTTCATCCATTCGAGAAGTTACCGCCGAGTTTCACGTTCGGTATTGTTTGAATGCGCGCTCATGTGAACGCGGCGGCCGACACATGCTCCGGGCTCTCGCCGGTGATCGGCCATGACCATCACCGAGCAGATCCATCAGATGATGCTGAAGAATCCCGCCTCGGCATGGACACCGGCGGTCGAACCCGGCGGACAGATTCGTCACGGGGCCTGGGTCGCCGGACTAGCCGGAAGGGTACTGGACGGCTGGCCACGGGGCATGCGGCCTTTCGTCCGCAGGAACGCTGGCATCCTGGTGCCCAGTTGCCTTTCACCGATGCAGATGGCGGGCAGCTGACGCTGTTCGCCACCACCTCCCCGGCACCGCGGTACTGGCGCTGGAACTGCGGCACCGCCAGCGGGCTCCCGCCGAGGACCGCATCCGCGCCGCCCGCGCCACCGACCTTGCCAGCCTGCCCCTCCACGACACCGCGAAGAACCAGGTCCGGCTGGAGATTGTCCAGATCGCCCTTGGCCCGCTCGCCTGGATGCCGATGCTGGCCCTGATCGGCCCCGCCCGGCTGTGGGAACCCAAGCGCCAGAGGCTACGGCTGTTCTCCGACGCTGCCCAACTCGTCACCACCGGTCGTCGCGGATCCTCCCCTCCTGAAGCACTGACCCTGGACCGACGTGATCACTGGAGCCCTGCAACGGCTCGCGGCCCTGGCGAACCAGGCTGACCAGTAGCTTCCTGTCCCTACGGGCGGCCGTGGAACCCGGCGCCCACCCGACGCGTCAACCGGGCCACCAACGTGCCCGTGATCAGCCCCGACGACCGAAACGGTCGGCCAGAGAATCCGACGGGCCATCACAGAAGATCGAGGCTGGGGAGGGCGGGCGGTGACTGCCATCGTGCCGGTATGCCCCGGCAGGTCGGTTGCCGGCCACCGCGCGAGCCGCGTAGCTATCCGCCCACGCTCGATGAGGCCGCAGCCGTGGGGGGCTTCTCGCATCGGATCCCCCTGCAGGCGGCTAGAGTTGCTATGCAAATCTTATAACCATGGGAAATGCTGACGGTACTCAGCCGATCTTCGACGTAGGTGCAGCGGAAGGCGCAGGCGAGGCGGACGGCTCCGCCGAGTCCGAGGCGGTCCAGTGGGTGCTGCAACCCCGCGGTGGTGCCAAGAAGGGCGGCCGTCGGCATTTCATGCACTCGGTGCGCGAGGGCATCCATCTCTCTGGGTACGAGTCCGCGCTCGGGGCAGACACGGGGGAGCTCAAACGCATCTTCCCCGGCGGGGTGGCGAAGTTGTGGGGCTCGACGCCCACGAGCCAGACTCGGAACGCCAAGGCCGTCGCCCTGCGAGACCGGAAGGTCGGCGACGAGGTGCTCTTCTACGCCGAGAAGAAGTTCATAGCCAGGGCCCGCATCCTGGGACTCTTCCGCAACCGGGACTTGGCGGCGGCGGTGTGGGGAATCGACGCGGAGGAGCAGAACACCTGGGAGCACATCATGGCCCTGGGGGACGTCGTCGAGTTCGACGTTCCGGCGGGCCCTCTCCTGGACGCGCTGGCCATTACACCGCCGCTGCGTGGCCTCACCCTTGTGTCGGCGGCACTGCGCTCCCAGCACCTGGGCCTGCTGAACCGGCTGCTGAACGGACAGTCGCCTGCGGGAGGACGCCTCTCGAGTGGTGCCGTGCCGACCGCGACCGGGAAGAGTCTGGGGCGGGGTGACCTGCTGCGCACGCTCGGAACCCTTGACGTCGGCGTGCCGGATGAGCGCCAACGACGTCACGAGGTCCTCGCGCTGCTGTGGGCGATCGGCCGTCTGCTGTCGGGGCGGGATCGGATGGCGTCGTGGGGCGCCTTCCGCAGCCAACTCGTGCCAATCCTGCACGAATTCGGCGCGCTGGATGACGGGCTGTCTGCGGAATACCCGTTCCGGAACCTGTGTGGCAGCGGGCTGTGGGAGGTCGTTGGCGCGGAACGTGGGGAATCGGACCTCGCGCCGACTGCGGCTTCGGCCGAGCCGGAAGCAGCCCGCGCTGGGCTCCGGGTGGAAGCGGCGACCCTTTTGCGGCAGCCGCTCACTCGCGCCGAGGCGATCGGCTTGCTCTGCAACACCTACCTTGGAGATGTCGACCAGTATGAACTTCTGGAGCGAGTGGGCCTTGTCGGGTACGCGCACGCCGGCGGCGTGGAGCAGGAAGGCGAGCGGCGCAGTGGCAGGGGCCGATCTACGGGGCGCGGAGGTCGCCGACAGGCGACTGTGTTGCGCCCCGACAGGGATCAGCGTCTGGTGGAGAGGGTGAAACTGCTCCACCTGCATCAGTGTCAGGTGTGCGGGCTCCGATTGGAGACACGGTTCAGCCACTACAGCGAGGCAGCACACATCCGTGGGCTCGGCAGGCCACACGATGGACCGGATGAGATGGCCAACTTGCTGTGCCTGTGCCCGAACCATCATGTCCAGTTCGACACGCTGGCCATCTTCATCGACCAACAGTGGAACGTGCGGCGGAGCAAGGACGGAGCCTCCATCAGTTCGCTGAGACGCCACCCGGAGCACGCCATCGGACAGGAGTACGTCGAGTACCACCGGGGACTGTGCGGAGGGAGCCGTTTCGGCATGGTTTCGAGCTGATTCACGCGAGTCACAGGTATGCCCAGCCGTGACGGTGTCCAGCGGCCCTCGGTGCTTCTGCCGAGGGGCGTGGTGCCTGCCGGCTGCTACTGCGGGGGGCCGTCTTCGGTCAGGGCCTGGGTGCCGATGACGTTGAGGAGTTTGAGCCGGTCGGCGTCGGTGCTGCCGGGGGCGGCGGTGAAGACCATGATGCGCAGATCGCTGCCGGGGGCGGTGAGGGTGTCGCAGTCGAGGGTGAGCGCGCCGACGTCGGGGTGGTCGAAGGTCTTGCTGTGCGACCCGTGGACGCCGACGACTCCGGTGTCCCACAGGCGCGCGAAGTCGGTGCTGACGGCCCGTAAGTCCCTGATCAGGGAGCGCAGGCCGGTGTCGGCGGGGTAGCGGGCGGTCGCCGCCCGCAGGTCGGCGACGAGGACCGTCGTGAACCGGCTCTCCTGCTCCGAGGTGTAGTCGACCCGGCTCGGCAGACCGGTGAAGAGCCGCCAGGCGACGTTGCGCTCGCGTCCGCGCCACGCGGACACGTCCCCGAACAGGGCGGCCCACAACGGGTTCCACAGGATGCGGTTCCAGCTCGCGTCGCACACGATCAGCGGCGTGCCGTCGAGCTGGTCGAGCAGCCTTCGCACGCTCGGCGGGATGTGTGTCGGCACCTTCCCCGGGCCCGGTACCGCCTGGCCCGCGAGGAGATAGAGGTGTTCGCGCTCGGCCTGCGACAGCCGCAGCGCGCGGGCCAGCGCGGACAGCACCTGCGCCGAGGGGGAGGTGGCGCGGCCCTGTTCCAGGCGGACGACGTAGTCCACCGACAGGCCGGCCAGCTGCGCCAGTTCCTCGCGGCGCAGCCCGGCGGCCCGCCGTGTCCCGCCGGCGGGCATTCCCACCGCGGCGGGGGCCGTGCGGTCGCGCCAGCAACGCAGTGCCCTGCCCAAGTCCCCGGCTCCGCTCACGTTCCCAGTATGTGGCAACGGCGTCGGGACAGCCTGGTACCGGCAGTCCATGGGCAGCGCAGGGCACTGTCTGTCCGTCGGCGCGGTCGGAAAGGTGGAGGCGTCACACCCCGATGCACGTTCGCCGATTCGGGACGTGCCTCAGAGGAGGGGAACAGCACGTGATGAGAACGCGAGAGAGACCTGACGGAAAGGCCGCGTCCGGAAGGCGCACCTTACGCGGCGGGCTGGTGCTCGCCGCCGTGGCGGCGATCCTGCTTCCCGCCACGGCGCATGCCGCGAGCGCCGAATCCCGCCCGACGGAAACGCGGCAGGCCGGCACTCGGGCCGCCCAGGCAGACCCCGTCTGGCGGTTCGTCAACGTGGCGACGGGCCGCTGTCTGGACAGCAACGCGGCCGGTGAGGTGTACACCCTCGGCTGCAACGGGGGTGGATACCAGCTGTGGCGACAGAGCGGCAACCAGCTGATCAACCTGGCGACGGGCCGTTGCCTGGATTCCAACGCGGCGGGCGATGTGTACACGCTCGGCTGCAATGGCGGCGGCTACCAGAGATGGGTGGGGGTGGGTTACCAGGTACTCAGCACGGCGACCCTCCGCTGCCTGGATTCCAACGCTGCCGGTGAGGTGTACAGCCTCGGCTGCAACAGCGGCGACTATCAGAAGTGGCGCACGTGATCCCATGCCCGATCCCCGCAGCGATGGAGGTCCCGAATTCATGACCACGCTCACCCGGATGTGGGCCGGAGAACCGGAGCGCCGCATCAGCCGACGCGCCTGGTCCGGCGCCGCGTTGGGACTCACGGCGCTGGCACTGGGCCTGCTGCCCACGTCGGCTTCCGCGAGCGCCCAGGCCGATTACCGCTTCATCAACAACGCCACGGGCCGTTGTCTGGACAGCAACGCGGCCGGTGAGGTGTACACGCTCGGCTGCAACGGCGGCGCCTACCAGAGGTGGTCGGCGCAGGGTGGCGACCTGCGCAATGTCGCGACGGGCCGGTGCCTGGACAGCAACGTCGACGGCGAGGTCTACACCCTGCCCTGCAATGGGGGCAATTACCAGAACTGGGCGCCGGGAGACGACGCGCACATCATCAACGTCCAGACGCTCCGATGCCTGGACAGCAACGGGGCTGGGCACGTCTACGCCCTCAGCTGCAATGGCGGCGCCTACCAGTCGTGGCACAACTGACCGTTCCGATCCGGATTCAGTTTCAACGGAGGTGTCAATCACCGTGCTCGCTCAGATTTCCGGCAGAACTCACGAGCGCCGCATGAGTCGGCGTGCGTTGTCCGGCGCGGCGGTGGGATTCACTGCTCTGACGCTCGGCCTGCTGCCCACCTCGGCCGGCGCGACCGGCGCGGCCCCCTTGGCGGCCCAGGCCGACACCCGCATCGTCAACGTCGCGACCGGGCGGTGCCTGGACAGCAACGCGGCGGGCGACGTGTACACCCTCGGCTGCAACGGCGGCGCCTACCAGCGGTGGGAATCCGACTGGGGCCAGGTGCGCAATGTCGCGACCGGGCGGTGCCTGGACAGCAACGTCAACGGCGAGGTCTACACCCTGGCCTGCAACGGCGGCAACTATCAGACGTGGGCGACCCGGAACAACCGGGAAATCATCAATGCCGAGACGCTCCGGTGTCTGGACAGCAACGGGGCAGGGCATGTCTACGCGCTCGCCTGCAACGGCGGCGCCTACCAGGCGTGGCACGGGTGAGACGAACCCGTCTCCTTTGCCGCTGAGGGAATGACGGAGCGCTCGTCCCGGCCGGCCCCCTTCTCGGTGGCCGGCCGGTTCCGGTGCGCCCGGCGCACAACGCGTGGGCACGAGCGCCCCGGGGGAATTCCGCACGCCCTACCGGGACCCACGGGCGGCGGAAATGATGAGCGCGCCGCACATGAACCAGGTGATCCCGACCCCCGTCCCTCGACCAGGCGGACATGCGGCCGGGCGGACATGCGGCGGAAGGAGCCCATGGTGTTGCTTCTCATCTCCCCGGACAGTGTCGAGGAGGCCCTCGACTGCGCGAAGGCGGCGGCGCACCTCGACATCGTCGACGTCAAGAAGCCCGACGAGGGCTCGCTCGGCGCCAACTTCCCCTGGGTCATCAGAGAGATCCGCGACGCCGTCCCGGCGGACACACCGGTCTCCGCCACCGTGGGAGACGTCCCGTACAAGCCCGGCACGGTGGCTCAGGCCGCGCTCGGCGCGGTCGTCTCCGGCGCCACGTACATCAAGGTCGGCCTCTACGGATGCACGACGCCCGATCAGGGCATCGAGGTCATGCGCGCGGTCGTCCGGGCGGTGAAGGACCACCGCCCCGACGCGCTCGTCGTCGCCTCGGGCTACGCCGACGCCCACCGGATCGGCTGCGTCAACCCGCTCGCCGTGCCCGGCATCGCCGCCCGCTCCGGTGCCGACGCGGCCATGCTCGACACCGCCGTCAAGGACGGGACGCGGCTGTTCGACCACGTTCCGCCGGACGTCTGTGCCGAGTTCGTGCGGCTGGCCCACGCGTCCGGTCTGCTCGCCGCCCTCGCGGGCAGCGTCACGCAGGCCGACCTCGGCCCGCTGACCCGCATCGGCACGGACATCGTGGGCGTGCGCGGAGCGGTCTGCGAGGGCGGCGACCGCGATGCCGGAAGGATCCGGCCGCATCTGGTGGTCGCCTTCCGGGCGGAGATGGACCGGCAGGCCCGGGAACACGCGGCCGGCGTACCCGCCGTGCGCTGAGCACCGGCATGCCGACCCCTGAACCCGACCGTGCCCCCGGACGCCGGGCCGCGCGCTTCCCCGTCGTCGACCCGGCCACCGGGGAGACCTTCGACGAGGCCCCCGACCAGCGCCCGGACGAGTTGGACGCCGTGGTCGACCGGGCCCATCGGGCCTGGCACGGCTGGCGCGCCGACCCCGACGCCCGCACCACCGCGCTGCGCCTGGCGGCCGAGGCCGTGGAGAGGGCCGGCGACGACCTCGCCCCCTTGCTCACCCGGGAACAGGGCAAGCCCCTGGCCGAGTCGTACGCGGAGATCGCCCGTACGGCGGCCCGCCTGCGCTACTTCGCGGACCTGGCACCCGAAACCGGGCGGATCACCGACGGCCGGCCCGTGCACAGCCACATCCGCTGGCGACCGCTCGGACCCGTCGCCGCGATCGTGCCGTGGAACTTTCCCCTCCAGCTCGCGACGGCGAAGTTCGCGCCCGCGCTCGCGGCGGGCAACACCATGGTCCTCAAACCGTCCCCGTTCACCCCCCTCGCCACCCGGCTGCTCGGCTCGGTCCTCGCCACCGCCCTGCCCGAGGACGTGCTGACCGTCCTCACCGGCCGCGAACCCCTCGGCGCCCGCCTCGCCTCCCACCCGGGCATCCGCCACGTCACCTTCACCGGCTCGGTGCCCACCGGGCGGGCCGTCGCCGGAGCGGCGGCGGCCTCGCTCGCCCGGGTCACCCTGGAACTGGGCGGCAACGACGCCGCCATCCTGCTGGACGACGTCGAGGTGGACCGGATCGCGGACCGGCTGTTCTGGGCCGCGTTCCGCAACTGCGGGCAGGTCTGCATGGCGGTCAAACGCGTCTACGCCCCGGCGCGGCTCCACGCCGAGGTCGTCGAAGCCCTCGCCCAGCGCGCGAGGACCGTCGCCGTCGGGCCCGGCCTCGACCCGGACACCCGGCTGGGCCCGGTCGGCAACGCCCCCCAGCTGGCCCGGGTCGAGCGGGTCGCGAAGCAGGCCCTGGCGGGCGGTGCCCGGGCGGCGACCGGCGGCCACCGGCTGGAGAGGCCGGGCTACTTCTTCGCTCCCACGATCCTCACCGATGTCCCGCCCGGCAGCCCGGTGGTGACGGAGGAACAGTTCGGGCCCGTCCTGCCGGTGCTGCCGTACCGGAGCCTCGACGAAGCCGTCGACGCGGCCAACGGCACCGCCTTCGGGCTGGGCGGCTCCGTATGGGGCACCGATCTCGACCGGGCCGAGGCGGTGGCCGACCGGCTCGAATGCGGCACGGCCTGGATCAACCACCATGCCGAACTGTCCCTGGCCCAGCCCTTCGCGGGCGTCAAGAGCAGCGGTGTCGGCGTCGCGGGCGGGCCGTGGGGGCTGTACGGAAACCTCCGGCCGTTCGTCGTCCACCGACCGCGGGAGGAACGGAGATGAGGTTCCGGGCGGCCGTACTGCGCTCGCGCGAGGGCCCGTTCGCGGTCGAGGAGGTGACCCTGCGCACGGAACCCGCCGCCGGCGAGATCCTGGTCGAGATCGCCGGCTGCGGGATGTGCCGGACCGATCTCGCGGTCCGGCGATCGGCCGGCCCCAGCCCGCTGCCCGCGGTGCTCGGCCACGAGGGGGCCGGGGTCGTGGTGCGGACGGGCGGCGGCCCGGACGCCGCGATCGGCGTCGGCGACCACGTCGTGCTGAGCTTCGACTCCTGCGGGCACTGCCGGAACTGCCGCGGCGCGGCCCCTGCCTACTGCGACTCCTTCGCCTCCCTCAACCTTCACGGAGGACGCGAGGAGGACGCGCCGCGGCTCACCGACGCGACCGGGGGAGCGCTGGCCCCCCGGTGGTTCGGCCAGTCCTCGTTCGCCGCGTACGCCCTCGTCCCGGCCCGCAACGCCGTCCGGGTCGACCCCGCACTGCCCCTCGAACTCCTCGGGCCGCTCGGCTGCGGCTTCCTCACCGGCGCCGGGGCCGTGCTGAACGTCTTCGGCGCCGGCCCCGGCGACACCCTCGCGGTCTTCGGCGCGGGAGCGGTGGGCCTGGCCGCGGTGATGGCGGCCACCGCCGCCGGCGCGCTGACCGTGGCCGTCGACCGGCATCCCCAACGGCTGGCCCTGGCCGAACGGTTCGGCGCGATCCCGCTCTCCGCCGGAACGGCCGGACTGCCCGAGCGGATCCGGCGGCTGACCGACGGCGGCGCCCAGTACGCGCTGGACACCACGGCCTCCGCCCCGCTCATCAACGACGCGCTCCGGGCGCTGCGCCCCACCGGGAGCCTCGGCCTGGTGGCGCGGCTCCACACCGCGCTGCCGCTCGAACCGGGCACCCTTGACCGGGGCCGCGCCATCCGCCACATCTGCGAGGGTGACGCCGTACCCGGACTGCTGATACCCCGGCTGACCGGGCTGTGGCAGGCCGGACGCTTCCCCTTCGACCAGCTGATCCGCACCTACCCGCTCGCCGACATCAACGAGGCCGAACGCGACTGCGACGCGGGCCGCGTGGTCAAACCGGTCCTGCTCCCGCAGTCCCCACTCCCGCCAACGGAGGAAACATGGTCGGCACGGCGCCGCGGCACGCGGACGGGGAAGGCGTGGACGGAGGCGTGGGTCTGACCGCCCTCCTGGTCGCCGCGGCACGGGCGATCGAGACCCACCGCCACGACAGCCTGGCCCAGGACGTCTACGCGGAACACTTCGTGCGCGCCGCCCCGGCGTGCGGTGACTGGCCGGTGCGCATCCAGCAGGTCCCGGACGGGGACGGCGACCCGCTGTGGGGGCGGTTCGCCCGCTACTTCGGCCTGCGGACCAGGGTCCTCGACGATTTCCTCCTCCGGTCGGTCCGGACGAGCGTCCGCCAAGTGGTCCTGCTGGGCGCCGGGTTGGACACCCGCGCCTTCCGGCTGGAGTGGCCATCCGACTGCGTGGTCTTCGAGATCGACAGGGCGGGCGTGCTGGCGTTCAAGGACCGGGTGCTCGCGGGCCTGCCGGCCACCCCGAAGGCGAAGCGCGTCCCCGTGCCGGCCGACCTGCGCGCCGACTGGGTCACCGCGCTGACCACCGCCGGCTTCGACCCGGCCGCACCGAGCGTGTGGCTGGCCGAGGGACTGCTCTTCTACCTGCCGGGCCCCGCCGAGACGTTCCTCATCGACACGGTGGACCGGCTGACCACCGAAGGCAGCGCACTGGCCTTCGAGGCCAAGCTGGAGAAGGACCTGCTGGAGTACCGCGACAGCGCGATCTACACGGCGACGCGCGAACGCATCGGCATCGACCTCCTCCACCTCTTCGACAAGGGACCACGACCCGACTCCGCGGGCGACCTGACGGCCAGGGGCTGGTCCACCTCGGTGCACACGCCCTTCGACTTCACCCACCGGCACGGACGCGGCCCCCTCCCCGAGCCGAACGACGCGCTGGAGGGGAACAGGTGGATGTTCGCGCACAAGCCCCGGCGTCCTGGACGGGGTCAGCCGGCGGGCGGGGGCGCCGAGGCACCGGCCCGGCCGGAGCCTCGG
>NZ_LAVK01000289.1 GCF_001083795.1 Streptomyces sp. SBT349 | reverse complement strand
GGGCCAGGGGCGCGAGGCGCCCGGCCAGGCGCCGGCGGGCGCCGGGGCGGACGGTGGCGCGGGCGACCCGTTCCACCACCCAGGCCAGCCCGGAGAGCGCCACACCGGTGACCATGAGGACCGGAACGAAGACGAACGTCCGCTCCCCGCGTGGGTCGAGCCAGACGAAACGGGCCGTGCGCGGCGCCCGTTCCGCCCGCTCGGACCGTTCGGCCGACCGCAGCTGTGCCAGGATCTCCTCCTGCCTCCGGTCCCCCTCCTTGATGCGCTGCTCCAGGCGCCCCACCCGGTCCAGCACGGCCAGGCCGAGCAGCAGCACCTCCACGACCAGCAGCAGCACGCCGCAGATCAGGGTCCGCTGCCACTGCCAGCGGTAGAGGTACACCACCAGGTAGACCGCGGCGCCCAGGGCGGCGCCGCCGCCGAAGAGGTACGCGGCCAGGCGCGCGGTCCTCATGGCCGCACCTCCCCCGTCGCGCCGTCCACCAGCAGCCGGGTCCCCGGCGGGAAGCGCGTCACCGCGTCGGCGGCGCCCGTCACCACGGCGAGCCGCAACTCCCTGGCCAGCACCGCCAGATGGGAGAGCGGGCTGCCGGTCTGGGCGACCAGGCCGGTGAGCCGCGGCAGCAGCGGCGCGAGCGCCGGGTCCAGCGTGCGGACCACCAGCACCGCGTCCGGCGGCGGCTCGCCCGTTCCGTCCCACACTGTGCCCACGACCCGGCCGCCCGAGGCACCGCGCGCGGCGCCGGGCGAGGTGTCCCGTTCGGCGACGACCCGGCCGTTCGGGGCCAGCCGGAACGCGTCGGGCAGCGGCGGCCCCTCGTCCGGGGCGCGGCGCGCGTCGAGCCCGGGGGGCAGCGGCGCGCCACCGGCGACGGCGATCAGCTCGGGCCAGCGCAGCAGCGCGATCCCGCGGATGTCGCCGCGCCGCGCCGCCACCTCGCGGACCAGCGCCACCTGGAGCTCCTGCACCCACCGCACCCGCAGCCGCAGCGCCTCCCTGGGCGACAGCACCCCGGTGCCCGGCCCCGACCCCGCGACGCCCTGGGCGGGCAGCCGCAGCGGCTCGGTCAGGCTCGGCGCCACCAGCGCCAGCACCTCGGGTCGCGCGGCGGCCAGTTCGAGATCGCCGGTCAGCCCCTCGGCCCGCCCGTGGTGCAGGGCGGCCAGGGCCGCGCTCGCTCCGCTGCCGCGCCCGTCCCGGGGCAGCAGCGCCCCGGCCAGGGACTCCTGGGCGTGGAGGGCCAGCAGGGCCGAGCGGGTCCAGGTGAGCGCCGCGATCAGGCGGCCCTGGCTCAGGTCGGCGGGGTGTGGGGCCTCGCTCAGCTCCTTGTCCACCTCCGCCTGGAGCCCCGCCGCCAGCCGCGGGAGCACGGCGCGCAGCCGCCCCACGCGCCAGGCCGCCAGCAGCCGGCGCGCGGGCGGCGCCGGGTTGAGCGGGGCGAGCCGGGGGTGGCGCGGCCCGGCCAGCCCCAGAAGCGCCAGGTCGGCGACCGCCCGGCCGCCCACCGTCGTCACCACGGGCACCGACCGGAGGGCCCGGCGGGGCGCGGCCCCCGCGAGGTCGAGGGCGGTGGCCAGGCCGTGGGCCATCGGCACCACCCACAGGTCCTCCTCCAGCGGCCACAGCACGCCCGGCAGCGTCTCGGCCACGGGCCCGGGGCCCAGCAGCCTGGCGCGGCGCCTGGGCGGCGGGGCCGCCATGGCGGTGATCGGGCGGGACTGGAAGAGCCAGAGCCGCCCGGCGGCCTCGTCGAAGCCGAACTCGATGTCCTGCGGCGCCCCGAACAGCCGCCGCGCCCGGCGCGCGAGCTCCGCGAGGCGGCGCAGTTGGGAGGGCGAGAGCGGCGGCGTGTCCCCGGCGTGCGCCCCCAGCGGCCTGCCGCGCCGGGTGAGGCGGATGTCCGTGCCCTGCTCGGCGCCGCCCACCAGCAGGTCGGGGCCGCCGCGCACCGCGCTCACCAGCATCCGGTCCGCCCGGCCGCCGACCGGGTCGGCGCCGAACAGCACGCCGCCCGCGCGGGAGCGGACCAGCGGCTGGACGAGCACCGCCATCGTCACGCCGTCGCCCGAGGCGCGCACCGTGCGCAGCGCCTCGGTGAACGCCTCCCAGCCGCGCACGTCGAGGACCGAGGCGAAACGGCCCGCCATCGAGGACTCCTCCGTGTCCTCGGCGGCCGAGGAGGAACGCACCACCAGCGGCGTGGCCCCGTCGCCGCTCAGCTCCCGCCACGCCTCCCGCAGGGGGACGCCCCGGAGGCCGGTGCCCGGCGGCAGCACCACGAACCCGGGGAGCACCGGCAGCCGCGCCCCGGCGGCCCGTGCGAGCGAGGCGGCCTTGCCGCCGGTCAGCTCCGCGCGCCTGGCGCGCGGATCGTCCAGGGGGAGCGCGACACCCGCCAGGGCGTCTCGGCGGCTCCCGTCGTCGATGTCGTCGACGTCATCGATGGCATCGATGGCATCGACGTCTGTGTTCGCTGCATCCGATGTGTGCATCGCACGCCTCCTGCTGCCGATGCGGCCCTGGGAGAAGACGCCGGGAAACCGCGCACACCTGACAGCACATGGGCATATGTCGCGCATTCCCCCGTATATGACGGAGGCAGGTGCCCTCGGCGCGTACGCCGGGGTGCGGTGTCATATGCACGCCGGAGAATGCGCCCCGTGGTGCAACCATCGCGGTGCGTCGCATGTCTCAACGGGTCGAGGAGGGGAGCGAAGGGCCCGCGGGGGGCGGGCCCTTCGGTAACGGGCCGCCGGTGGGCCGCCCGCGCTGTCCGTCCCGGGAGCTACGGTCGGATCATGACGCAACTCGCCGTGCTCGAAGGGGTCCTCGAGCGCATCACCTACGCCAACGAGGAGAACGGCTACACCGTCGCCCGCGTCGACACCGGGCGCGGCGGGGGCGACCTGCTGACGGTCGTCGGGGCCCTGCTCGGCGCGCAGGTGGGGGAGTCGCTGCGGATGGAGGGCCGCTGGGGCTCGCACCCGCAGTACGGCCGCCAGTTCACCGTGGAGAACTACACGACCGTGCTGCCCGCCACGGTCCAGGGGATCCGCCGCTATCTGGGCTCGGGGCTGATCAAGGGCATCGGCCCCAAGACCGCCGAGCGCATCGTGGACCACTTCGGAGTCCAGACGCTGGACGTCATCGAGGAGGACCCGAAGAAGCTCGTCGCCGTGCCGGGACTCGGCCCCAAGCGGACGGCGCTCATCGCCTCCGCCTGGGAGGAGCAGAAGGCCATCAAGGAGGTGATGGTCTTCCTCCAGGGCGTGGAGGTCTCCACCTCCATCGCCGTGCGCATCTACAAGAAGTACGGCGACGCCTCGATCTCCGTCGTGAAGAACCAGCCCTACCGGCTGGCCGCCGACGTGTGGGGCATCGGCTTCCTGACGGCCGACCGCATCGCCAGGGCCGTGGGCATCCCGCACGACAGCCCGGAGCGGGTCAAGGCCGGGCTCCAGTACGCGCTGTCCCAGGCCACCGACCAGGGGCACTGCTATCTGCCCGAGGAGCGGCTGATCTCGGACGCGGTCAAGCTGCTCCAGGTGGACACGGGGCTGGTCATCGACTGCCTGGGCGAGCTGGCCGGGGAGCCGGAGGGCGTGGTGCGCGAGCGCGTGCCCGACCCCGAGGCCGCCGAAGGCTCGGGGGAGCGGGTGACGGCGGTCTATCTGGTGCCGTTCCACCGGGCGGAGCTGTCGCTGGCCGGGCAGGTGCGGCGGCTGCTGGGCGCGCCCGAGGACCGGCTCGCCGCGTTCGCCGACGTGGACTGGGAGAAGGCGTTGGCCTGGCTCGCCGAGCGCACCGGCGCGGCGCTGGCCGAGGAGCAGGAGCAGGCCGTGCGCCTGGCGCTGACCGAGAGGGTGGCGGTGCTCACCGGGGGGCCGGGCTGCGGCAAGTCGTTCACGGTGCGCTCGGTGGTGGAGCTGGCCCGCGCAAAGCGGGCGAAGGTCGTCCTGGCCGCGCCGACGGGCCGCGCCGCCAAGCGCCTGGCGGAGCTGACCGGGGCCGAGGCGTCCACCGTGCACCGGCTGCTGGAGCTCAAGCCGGGCGGGGACGCCGCCTACGACAGGGACCGGCCGCTGGACGCGGACCTGGTGGTGGTGGACGAGGCGTCCATGCTGGACCTCCTCCTGGCGAACAAGCTGGTCAAGGCCGTGGCGCCGGGGGCGCATCTGCTGCTGGTGGGGGACGTGGACCAGCTGCCCTCGGTCGGCGCGGGCGAGGTGCTGCGCGACCTGCTGGCGCCGGGCGGCCCGGTGCCCGCGGTGCGGCTGACGAAGATCTTCAGGCAGGCGCAGCAGTCCGGCGTGGTGACCAATGCCCACCGCATCAACTCCGGTGTCCCGCCGGTGACTTCGGGGATGTCGGACTTCTTTCTCTTTGTGGAGGACGACACCGAGGAGGCGGGGAGGCTCACGGTGGACGTGGCGGCGCGGCGGGTTCCGGCCAGATTCGGGCTCGATCCGCGCCGGGACGTTCAGGTGCTGACCCCGATGCACCGGGGCCCGGCGGGTGCCGGAGTGCTCAACGGACTGCTCCAGCAGGCCGTCACGCCCGCCGCGCCGGGGCTCGCCGAGAAGCGCTTCGGCGGCAGGGTCTTCCGGGTGGGGGACAAAGTCACTCAGATCAGAAACAACTACGACAAGGGAGCGAACGGCGTCTTTAACGGAACGGTCGGCGTCGTGACGAGTCTCGACCTCGACGATCAGAAGCTCACCGTGCGGACCGACGAGGACGAGGAGGTCCCGTACGAGTTCGCGGAGCTGGACGAGCTGGCCCACGCCTACGCCGTCACCATCCACCGCTCGCAGGGCAGCGAGTACCCGTGCGTGGTCGTCCCGGTCACGACGAGTGCCTGGATGATGCTCCAGCGCAACCTTCTGTATACGGCCGTGACGCGTGCGAAGCGGCTGGTGGTCCTGGTCGGCTCCCGCAGGGCGCTGGGTCAGGCCGTGCGGAACGTGTCGGCGGGTCGCCGCTGCACCGCGCTCGACGCCCGCCTCGCCGGGGCGATAGCTCCCTGATGCCCGAAAAGGGCGGCACGCGGTGCCAGAATTTGGCCCAATGGCCGACCCCGAGTGCACATTGGGGCGCCAGATGGGGGACAGTGGGGGGAGTCAGGGCACCTCGAAGAAGAGGCACAACCGTCGGTGAGGGATGACGTGAGCGAAAACCGCTACGGCGACAGCGCAGACAACAACGCAGACGACGCGGTGGTCGTGCGTTACGGCGACGACGAGTACCGCTATCCGCTGGTCAACAGCACGGTCGGCGATCAGGGCTTTGACATCGGCAAGCTGCGGGCCCAGACCGGCCTGGTCACCATGGACTCCGGCTACGGCAACACGGCGTCCTGCACCTCCGCCATCACCTACCTCGACGGCGAGAAGGGCATTCTCCGCTACCGGGGTTACCCCATCGAGCAGCTCGCCGAGCGCGGCTCGTTCCTGGAGACGGCGTACCTGCTCATCAACGGCGAACTCCCCACCGTGGACGAGCTGGCCGGTTTCCGCAACGAGATCTCGCAGCACACCCTGCTGCACGAGGACGTCAAACGCTTCTTCGACGGCTTCCCGACGGACGCCCACCCGATGGCCATGCTGACCTCCGTGGTCAGCGCGCTGTCCACGTTCTACCAGGACAGCCACAACCCGTTCGACGAGCGCCAGCGGCACATCTCCACCATCCGTCTGCTCGCCAAGCTCCCCACGATCGCCGCGTACGCGTACAAGAAGGCGATGGGGCACCCCATCGTCTACCCGCGCAACGACCTGGGCTACGTGGAGAACTTCCTGCGGATGACGTTCTCGGTGCCCGCCGCCGAGTACGACGTGGACCCGGTGGTCGCCAGCGCCCTGGACAAGCTGCTGATCCTGCACGCGGACCACGAGCAGAACTGTTCGGCCTCCACGGTCAGGATCGTCGGCTCCTCGCAGGCGAACCTCTTCGTCTCCATCTCCGCCGGCATCAACGCGCTCTGGGGCCCGCTGCACGGCGGCGCCAACGCGGCGGTGCTGGAGATGCTGGAGGGCATCCAGCGCGAGGGCGGCGACGTCGACTCGTTCATCCGCCGTGTGAAGAACAAGGAGCAGGGCGTCCGGCTCATGGGCTTCGGGCACCGCGTCTACAAGAGCTTCGACCCCCGGGCGAAGATCATCAAGGCGGCGGCCCACGACGTGCTCTCCGCGCTCGGCAAGTCCGACGAGCTGCTGGACATCGCCCTGCGCCTGGAGGAGCACGCGCTGAGCGACGACTACTTCGTCTCGCGCAACCTCTACCCGAACGTGGACTTCTACACCGGCCTCATCTACCGGGCCATGGGCTTCCCGGCCAGCATGTTCACGGTGCTGTTCGCGATCGGGCGGCTTCCGGGCTGGATCGCCCAGTGGCACGAGATGATCACCGACCCGACCACCAGGATCGGCCGTCCGCGGCAGGTCTACACGGGCGTGGTCGAGCGCGACTGGGTGCCGGTGGAGCAGCGCGGGACGGTGTGACGCAGATCACACCACGACGTGTGCAACCTTTGATGATCCCGTGGGTCTAACCGGTCGTAGTTGGCGCGGATTCGGCTGGATCCACGCCAACGGCCGTCCGGCCGGGGTCCCGTGGGGGGACGCTTCGAACGGACGGCAGGAAGCGCCCCGCGCCGGGCCCTGTGGGGGGACCCGCCGGCGGGGCGCTTTTCCGTTCCCCGGGGCGGTGCCGTCCCCGGCCGGGTGCTACCGGGCGCGGCCGACCAGTTCGTAGCCCGCCTCGTCCACGGCCGCGCGGATCGCCTCGTCGTCCGGCGCAGCCTCCGCGGTGACGGTGACCAGTCCCGTGGACGCGGCGGCCGTGACCTCCGTGACGCCCGGGATCGCCCCGACCTCGGTCGTGACCGCGCCCTCGCAGTGCCCGCAGGTCATGCCGGTGACCTGGTACGTGATCGTGCTCATGACTGTGCCTCGCTTCCTCTGGCCTTCTCGCTCCGGCCTTCTCGGTGGCCGACTTCTGACCCCAGCATACCCCATGGGGGTATGAGGTCACCGAGTCCGGGACGCCCCTAGGGGAGACCCGGGCGGTTCCCGGGAATGCTCCTGAGGCACTTTCCGGTTGCACCACCAACGTGTCAGGTTGGACTGACAGGTTGGCCCCGCCACGGGGGACAACCCCGCGGAGACGAAATGGATACGGCATGGACGGCGCACTGTGGATGTACGCCCTGCTCGCCCTGACCACCGCTCCGCCCCTGGTGCCGAACGCGGCACTGATCGCCTCGGCGGGCGCCCTCGCCGAGCGGGGCGAACTGAGCCTCGTTCTCGTCCTGCTCGTCGTCGCGGGCAGCGCCCTCGCCGGTGACGCGGCGGTCTACGGCGTCGGCCGGATGGCCAGCGGCCGGGCCGTCGGCTGGCTCTCCCGCACCGCCCGGCGCAAGGCCGCGCTCGCCTGGACCGGCGACCGGATGCACACCAGCGGACTGCCGTTCGTGATCGGCGTGCGGTTCGTCCCCAGCGGGCGGCTGATCGGCGGCCTGACCGCGGCCATCGTCCGCTACGGCCCCCGCCGTTACCTCCTGGGCGCCGGCATCGCCGAGGTCGTCTGGGCCTCCTACTCCGTGGCCCTCGGCTACTGGGGCGGCTCCGCCCTGGACAGCACGTGGGCCGCCCTCACCCTCGGCACCGGCGTCTCGCTCGTGGTGGCCGCCGTGGCCCAACTCCTCAGCAGGCGCGGCGGCTCGGGTCGCCCCGCCGCCGCCCCCGGCGCCGCGTCGCTGCCCGTCGCCCGCTCCGTGCCCCGGCGCCGCCCGTTCCGCTCCCGCGCCCTCAGCTCGTGCGCCCGCGACGCCCCGGGCGGCGAGCCGCCCACTCCCTGATCGTGTCCGGATACCAGTAGGGACGGCCCCCCTCCTCCAGGTCGGGCCGCGGCAGCAGCCCGGGCTTGCGGTAGGAGCGCACGGTGTCCGGCTGCACCCGGAGGTGCCCGGCTATCTCCTTGTAGGACCAGACCGCTCGGTCCGCCATGCTTCCCGCACCTTCCTGCCCGCGTCAGTCGTTGCGCGGAAAGCCCAGGTCGACGCCCCTGTCGGCCGGGTCGGGCCAGCGCGTGGTGATCACCTTGCCGCGCGTGTAGAAACGGGCTCCGTCGTTGCCGTAGACGTGGTGGTCGCCGAAGAGCGAGTCCTTCCAGCCGCCGAAGGAGTGGTACCCCACCGGCACCGGGATCGGCACGTTGACCCCGACCATCCCGGCCTCCACCTCCAGCTGGAAGCGCCGAGCGGCGCCCCCGTCCCTGGTGAAGATCGCCGAACCGTTGCCCCACGGCGAGGCGTTGATCAGCTCCACCGCCTCCTCGTACGACCCGGCGCGCACCACGCAGAGCACCGGGCCGAAGATCTCCTCCCGGTAGGCGGCCATCTCCGGCGTCACCCGGTCGAGCAGCGAGACGCCGAGGAAGAAGCCGCCCTCGTGGCCCGCCACCGTGTACCCCGTGCCGTCCACGCGAACCTCGGCGCCCTCCTCGCGGGCGGAGCGCACGTGCCCGGCCACGGCGTTGCGGTGCTCGGCCGTGATCAGCGGGCCCATCTCGGAGGCGGGGTCGGTGCCCGGCCCGACGCGCACCGCCGCCGCCCGCTTCGCCAGCCGGTCCACCAGCGCGTCACCCGTCTCCTCGCCGACGGCCACCACCACCGAGACGGCCATGCACCGCTCGCCCGCGGAGCCGTAGGCGGCGCTGATCGCGTTGTCGGCGGCCACGTCCAGGTCGGCGTCCGGCAGCACCAGCATGTGGTTCTTCGCGCCGCCGAGCGCCTGAACGCGCTTGTGGTGCGCCACCGCGCCCCGCTGGATCGCCCGCGCCACCGGCGTCGAGCCGACGAAGCTGACCGCCGCCACGTCCGGGTGGGCCAGCAGCCGCTCCACGGCCTCGCGGTCGCCGTTGACCACGTTCAGCACGCCCTCGGGGAAGCCCGCCTCCGCCGCCAGCTCCGCCAGGCGCAGCGCCGCCGAGGGGTCCTTCTCGCTGGGCTTGAGCACGAACGCGTTCCCGCAGGCGATGGCCACGGGGAACATCCACAGCGGCACCATGGCGGGGAAGTTGAACGGGGTGATGCCCGCGACCACGCCGAGCGGCTGCCGGATCGAGGCCACGTCGACCCCCGTGGAGACCTCCGTGGACAGTTCGCCCTTGAGCTTCTCCGGGATGGCGCAGGCGAGTTCGACGATCTCCATGCCGCGCGCCACCTCGCCCAGCGCGTCGCCGTGGACCTTGCCGTGCTCGGCGGTGATCAGCGCGGCCAGGTCGTCGCGGTGGGCGAGCAGCAGCTCGCGGTAGCGGAAGAGGAGGGAGGTGCGCCGGGCGAGCGACACCCGCGACCACGTCCGCGCCGCCGCGGCGGCCGACGCCACCGCCCGGTCCACGTCGGCGGCCGAGGCCAGCGCGACCCGGGCGGGCTGTTCGCCGGTCGCCGGATCCCACACCGGCCCGAACCGGCCCGAGGTGCCCTCGGCGGCCCTGTTGTCGATGAAGTGGCCGATGGTCCTCATGGCTGACCTCTCTGGTACGGGGCGCTTCCCGCGCGGGTGCGGGCTCAGGGGGTGGG
>NZ_LAVK01000288.1 GCF_001083795.1 Streptomyces sp. SBT349 | reverse complement strand
TGTTTTTGTTTTAATGATTCCGCCCACCACGAGCACCTCCACTCTCCTCTTCGTGGGCGGCGTCAGATGTTTAAAAGAGACAGTCCCCCCCGCCCGCGGGGCGGCCCGCCGTTCGGGGGACGGCGCCCGCCCCCGTTCCCCGGGCGGGACCGCCTCCCCGGCGCGGGCAACACCGCCCCCTTTCCCGGGACAACAGCGATGCTCCCGGCGAATCCGTACACCCCGGGAGCAGGCGGGACGACACGGCCGGGTGAGCGCGGGCGCAACCGTCGCGACCCGCTCAGGAGTGCGGTACGGTCCAACATCGTGAGCCCCGTACGTCGCTGTTCGCGCACCGCCTGCGCCCGCCCGGCCGTCGCGACGCTGACCTATGTCTACGCGGACTCCACGGCCGTTCTCGGCCCCCTCGCCACCTACGCCGAGCCGCACTGCTACGACCTGTGCGCGGAGCACTCCGAACGGCTGACCGCCCCCCGCGGGTGGGAGGTCGTCCGCCTCGCCGTGGACCCCACCGCCGCCCGGCACACGGCCGACGACCTGGAGGCCCTCGCCGACGCCGTCCGCGAGGCGGCCCGCACCCCCAGGCGTCGCGAGCCCCGGTCCCCCGCCGTGTCGGGAGCCGACCCCATGGAGGTCGCCCGCCGCGGGCATTTGCGGATCCTGCGGTCACCGGAACCGTAACGACCGGCCGGTACATTGAGGTCCGGAGCGCTCCTGACAGCACCGCCCATCCTCCGCCCTCAAGACAAGGGGTTAGCTGTGCCGGACCTGTCACACATCGTGAAGGCATACGACGTCAGGGGCGTCGTCCCCGACCAGTGGGACGAACGCCTCGCGGAGCTCTTCGGAGCCGCCTTCACGGAGATCACCGGCTCACGCGCCATCGTCATCGGACACGACATGCGGCCCTCCTCGCCGGGCCTCGCCCACGCCTTCGGCCTCGGCGCCGCCTCGCGCGGCGCCGACGTCACCGAGATCGGCCTCTGCTCGACCGACCAGCTCTACTACGCGAGCGGCGCCCTCGACCTGCCGGGCGCGATGTTCACCGCGAGCCACAACCCCGCCCAGTACAACGGCATCAAGATGTGCCGGGCCGGCGCCAAGCCGGTCGGCCAGGACAGCGGCCTCGCCGACATCCGCGCCCTGGTCGAGCGGTGGGCCGACGAGGGCGCCCCCGAGCCCGTCGCCGAGCGGGGCTCGGTCACGCGGCGCGACGTCCTGGAGGACTACGGCGCCTACCTGAAGTCGCTGGTCGACCTGGACTCCTCCCGGCCGCTGAAGATCGTCGTCGACGCGGGCAACGGCATGGGCGGCCACACCGTCCCCACCGTCCTCGCCGGGGTGCCGATCGAGGTCGACGCCATGTACTTCGAGCTGGACGGCACCTTTCCCCACCACGAGGCCAACCCCCTCGACCCCGCCAACATCGTGGATCTCCAGGCCCGCGTGAAGGCCACCGGCGCCGACGCCGGGCTCGCCTTCGACGGGGACGCCGACCGCTGCTTCGTCGTGGACGAACGCGGCGAGCCCGTCCCGCCCTCCGCCATCACCGCGCTCGTCGCCGTCCGCGAGCTGGGCAAGGACCCGGGGGCCGCCATCATCCACAACCTGATCACGTCCTGGACGGTCGCCGAGGTCGTCCGCGAGCACGGCGGCACGCCCATCCGCACCCGCGTCGGCCACTCGTTCATCAAGGCCGAGATGGCCAGGACCGGCGCGATCTTCGGCGGCGAGCACTCCGCCCACTACTACTTCCGCGACTTCTGGAACGCGGACACCGGCATGCTCGCCGCGCTCCACGTCCTGGCCGCGCTGGGCGAGCAGGAGGGGCCGCTCTCCGAACTGGTATCGGCCTACGACCGGTACGCCTCCTCGGGCGAGATCAACAGCCGGGTCGACGACCAGGAGGGCAGCACCGCCGCGGTCAAGGCGGCCTTCGAGGGGAAGCCGGGCATCAGCCTGGACGAGCTGGACGGCCTGACCGTCACCGCCCAGGACTGGTGGTTCAACCTCAGGCCCTCCAACACCGAACCGCTGCTCCGCCTCAACATCGAGGCCCGCGACTCCGCCACCGTCGACAAGATCCGCGACGAGGTCCTCGCCCTCGTCCGCGCCTGACCGGTCGCCTGACCGGTCGCCGGGCCGGTCGCGCCTGACCGGTCGCCGGGCCGCCGCCGGGCGCCGCCCTCCGTCGCGGGCGACCGGCTCGCCATGCCTGGGCGGCGTCCCTCCGGGTAGGGTGATCAGCGAGAGCCGATCACCCCCGGGAGGGACGCCATGCCGCTCGTCGAGGCCGCTCTGCTGGACATCCTCGTCTGCCCGGTCTGCCACGCCACGCTGCGTGAGGAGGGCCAGGAGCTCGTGTGCGCCGGCGATGGCTGCGGGCTCGCCTACCCGGTCCAGGACGGCATCCCGGCCCTCCTGGAGAGCGAGGCCCGCAGGACCGGCTGACACCCAGACCGGCCGAGACCCCGCGGGCCACCGGAGTTCCCATGATCGACGAAACGCTGCTCGACAGCCCGGACGGGCTGATCCGCGCCGACACCCGGGGGCTGCTCCGCGCGATCGCCGCCTCGGGCGCCCATGTGCGCACCGCCGCCCGCGCCGCCGCCGAGTCGGGCCTCGCCCGCCTCGCGCCCGAGGGCCGCCCCGGCACGCTGCTGGTCGCGGGCACCGGCCCCGCCGTGCCGCTGGCCGCGGGCCTGCTCGGCGCCCTCGCGGGAGACGGCCTGCGCGTCTCCCCTCTGCGGCCCACCGGCGCCCTGGCCGCCCCCGGCGCGCTGACCTGGCCGCTGCCCCGCTGGGTGGGGCCCCTCGACCTCCTCCTGATCGTCACGGACGACGGCGCCGAGGCCGGTCTCAGCCTCCTCCTGGAGGCCGCCTTCCGGCGCGGCTGCGCCGTCGTCACCGTCGCGCCCGAGAGGTCGCCGCTCGCCGAAGTCACCGTGCACCGGCGGAGCTTGACGATTCCCCACGCGCCCGCCCCGTTCCAGGAGTCCGGCGGGCACCCCGCCGCGCCGGGCCCGGCCTGGGCGCTGCTCACCCCGCTGCTGCTCCTCGGCGACCGGCTCGGCCTCTTCGAGGCGCCGGGGGACGCCGTCGCCGCCATGGCCGACCGGCTCGACGCCGTGGCCGAGCGCTGCGGCCCCACCACCAGGACCCACGACAACATCGCGAAGAGCCTGGCCGCCGAGTTCTCCGCGACGGTGCCGCTGCTGTGGAGCGAGGGTCCCCTCGCGGAGGCCGCCGCCCGGCACGCCACCGGGACGCTGACCGCCCTCGCCGGGCGCCCCGCGCTCACCGCCGGGCTGCCGGAGGCCCTCGGCGAGCACGGCGCGCTGCTCGGCGGCAGCCTCATCCCCGGCGCCGACCCCGACGACTTCTTCCGCGACCGCGTCGAGGAGCCCCAGCCGCTCCGCGCCCGCGTCGTGCTGCTGCGCGGGCCGCTGCGGCCCGACGAGCCCGGGGGGATGGGCGAGCCGGACGAGGAGGAGAACGTGCCGGGCGTGCCCACCGCGGCCGGCGCCGCCCGCGATCTCGCCTTCCAACAGGGCGTCGCCTTCAGCGAGTTGACGGCCGAAGAGGGCAGCGGGCCGCTGGAGACCGCCGCCGAGTTCATCGCCCGGCTCGACTTCACCGCCGTCTATCTGACCCTCGCCGCGGGCACGGGACCCTGACGCAAGGCCCCGGCCCCCGCACCGTGACCCACCGAAGGAACGCGCAGAGATGGACCGCCTCGACAACACCGTCAGGACCTACGCCTGGGGTTCGGCCACGGCCCTGCCCGAGCTGATGGGAACCGAGCCGACCGGCGGGCCGCAGGCCGAGCTGTGGATGGGCGCCCACCCCGGCGCCCCCTCCCGCATCGACCGCGGCGCCGGGCCCGTTTCGCTCGCCGACGTCATCGCCGACGACCCGGTCGGCGAGCTGGGCCGGGCCACCGTCGACGCGTTCGGCCCGCAGCTCCCCTTCCTGCTGAAGATCCTGGCCGCCGAGACCCCGCTCTCCCTCCAGGTCCACCCCGACCTCGCCCAGGCCAAGGCGGGCTTCGCGGACGAGGAGGTGCGCGGCATCCCCGTGGACGCGCCCCACCGCACCTACAAGGACGCCAACCACAAGCCCGAACTGATCTGCGCGCTCACCCCGTTCGACGGCCTCTGCGGCTTCAGGCCCGCCGCCGAGGCCGCCGACCTGCTCGACGGGCTCGGCGTCGACCAGCTCAAGCCGTACGCCGACCTGCTGCGCGCCAAGCCGGAGGGCGACGCGCTGCGCGAGGTCCTCACCGCCGTGCTCACCGCGGAGCGCGGGGCCATGGCCGAGACGGTCACCCTGGCCGGCGGCGCGGCGCGGCGGCTCGCCGACGAGACCCCGGCGTACGCCCCCTACGCCGAGCTGGCCACGCACTACCCGGGCGACCCCGGCGTCATCGCCGCCCTGCTGCTCAACCACGTCGTCCTCGCCCCCGGCGAGGCGCTCTACCTCGGCGCCGGCGTCCCGCACGCCTATCTGAACGGCCTGGGCGTCGAGATCATGGCCAACTCGGACAACGTGCTGCGCTGCGGCCTCACCCCGAAACACGTGGACGTGGCCGAACTGCTGCGCATCGTCCGGTTCGAGGTCACCCCGCCCGGCGTGCTGCGCCCGGTGCCGACCGCCGGAGCGCCGACCGCCGGAGCCCCGGGCGGCGGCACGGGCGAGGATGTGTTCGCGGCGCCGATCGGCGAGTTCCGCCTCTCGCGCCTCCGGCTGACCCCCGGCTCCGCCGCCCACCCCCTCCCGGAGTCGACCCCGCAGATCCTGCTCTGCACGGCCGGCCGCGTGCGCCTGCGCGGCGCGGACGGGAGCGAACTCGCCCTGGAACCGGGCCGGTCGGCGTATGTCAGGGCGGGGGAGCGGGTCGGGGCGACGGGCGAGGGCACGCTGTTCCGGGCCACCACCGCGCCCTGACGGAAACCGGCCAGGATTGACCGGCCGTCTTGAGACGCCCCGGGGGCGGCGGTGTACATTCGGCGCAGAAGTCGACGTCGCTGCTGATGGCAGTCGGGCGGCCCCGGGGCCGGCCCGGCCGAGGGGAAAGAAGGCCCTCCGACGGACTGCGAGCTCCGGACGTGCCGCCTCCCGGCGCGCGCCCGCAGTCGCATCATGTCCGCCAACGCTCAGCTTTGAGGAGCAGTCGTCATGTCATCGAGCGCTTCCACCGCTCAGGACTTCAAGGTCGCCGACCTGTCGCTGGCCGAATTCGGCCGCAAGGAGATCACCCTCGCCGAGCACGAGATGCCGGGGCTGATGGCGATCCGCGAGGAGTACGCCGCCACCCAGCCGCTGGCCGGGGCCAGGGTCACCGGCTCGCTGCACATGACCGTGCAGACGGCCGTGCTCATCGAGACGCTGGTCGCCCTCGGCGCGCGGGTCCGCTGGGCCTCGTGCAACATCTTCTCCACCCAGGACCACGCCGCCGCGGCCGTCGCCGCCGCGGGCATCCCCGTCTTCGCCTGGAAGGGCGAGACGCTCGAAGAGTACTGGTGGTGCACCGAGCAGGCCCTGGCCTGGCCCGACGCCCCCACCGGGGGCCCGAACATGATCCTGGACGACGGCGGCGACGCCACGCTCCTGATCCACAAGGGCGTGGAGTACGAGAAGGCGGGCCGGGTGCCCGACATCTCCACCGCGGAGAGCGACGAGCACCGCGTCATCCTGGAGCTGCTGACCCGCACGGTCGCCGAGACGCCGCAGAAGTGGACGCAGGCCGCCTCCGAGATCCGCGGCGTCACCGAGGAGACCACCACGGGCGTGCACCGTCTGTACGAGATGTTCCGCGAGGGCACGCTCCTCTTCCCCGCGATCAACGTCAACGACTCGGTCACCAAGTCCAAGTTCGACAACAAGTACGGCTGCCGCCACTCGCTGATCGACGGCATCAACCGCGCCACCGACGTCCTCATCGGCGGCAAGGTCGCCGTCGTCTGCGGCTACGGCGACGTCGGCAAGGGCTGCGCCGAGTCGCTCCGCGGCCAGGGCGCCCGCGTGATCATCACCGAGATCGACCCGATCTGCGCCCTCCAGGCCGCGATGGACGGATACCAGGTCGCGCGCCTGGACGACGTCGTCGAGACCGCCGACATCTTCGTCACCGCCACGGGCAACAAGGACATCATCATGGCCGCCGACATGGCCCGGATGAAGCACCAGGCGATCGTCGGCAACATCGGCCACTTCGACAACGAGATCGACATGGCCGGGCTCGCCAAGCTGCCCGGCGTGGTGCGCGACGAGGTCAAGCCCCAGGTCCACACCTGGGCCTTCCCCGACGGGCACACGATCATCGTGCTCTCCGAGGGCCGCCTGCTGAACCTGGGGAACGCCACGGGCCACCCGTCGTTCGTCATGTCCAACAGCTTCGCGAACCAGACGATCGCCCAGATCGAGCTCTTCGCCAAGACCAACGAGTACCCGACCGGCGTCTACACGATCCCCAAGCACCTGGACGAGAAGGTCGCCCGCCTCCACCTGGACGCCCTGGGCGTGCGGCTCACCGAGCTCAGCGCCGACCAGGCCTCCTACATCGGCGTCCCCGTCGAGGGCCCGTACAAGCCCGAGCACTACCGGTACTGATCCGGCACCACCGCCTCGACGCCCGGCCGCGCCACCACCGGCGGCCGGGCCCGGCGCCTCCCCCGTCCACGACCTCCGCCTTCCCCGACGCGAACGCGAATCGATGCCCCGCGGCCGGTACAGCCTCCAGGACCCGCACGACCACGCCCCCGTCGGCGAGGAGCGCTTCCAGTGCGCCCCCGGACCGACCGGCTGGCGCTATGTCTCCGCGACCCACGCCCCGGGCGGCGCCCCCACCGGGTCGGTCGACCTCACGCTGGACGCCCTCGGCCGCCCGGTCCGGCTCGAACTCCAGGCCGGGGGCTGGCGGGTGCGCGGCGCGGCGCTCCACGGCGTCACCTGGGTCAGGACCGCCGCCACCGGCGAGGACGCCCGGGAGGGCAACGCCCCCGCCCGCGCGTTCACCGGCGCCTCCCCGGCGTTCCTCGTCGCCACCGCCCGCCTGCTGCGGCTCACCCCCGACGCACCCGAGGCCCGCGTCCGGCTGGTCGCGTTCACCCCGCCGGTCCTCGCCCCCCGCACGCGCGACGAGCTGTGGACCCTCACCGGCACCGAGGTCCACACCGAGGACGGCGCCGCGCTGACCGTCGACGCCTACCGCGTCGACGACCTGGAGACCGGCGAGCGCCACACCGTCCATCTCGCGGGCGACGTGGTCCTCGCGGCGCCCGGCATCGAGCTCGAAGAGCTGGACTCGCCGCCCTCCGACCTCACGGGACACGACCTCATGACGGGGGAGTGAACCCCGTCCTCCGCTCCGGCTCCCGCGGCGGCGCCTCCGGCGGCGCGGGCGACTCGGGCGGCGCGGGCGGCCGATGGGGCGCGGCCTGCGGCGCCGGCGGTATGTGCGGTATCCGCGGCGGGGCGGCGACCGGCCCGGCAACGGGCCCGGCCGCGGGTCCGAACGCCCGCTCCGCCTCCCGCCGCTGCCGCTCCCCGGCGACGGCCGCCAGGTACGCGGCCGGGTGCAGCCCCGGCGGCGCCGGAGCGCCCACCCGCGCCACCACGTCATCCGCCAGCCGCACCGCCATCGTCCAGGCGACCTGCGGATCCAGCTGATGCGTCCGCGACAGGTACTGCCGGACCGCGAGCCACAGCCGCTCCGGCACGCGCGACAGGTCCAGCTCGGCGAACTGCCCTGCGACCTCGGGCGGAGGCGGCGGTACCGGGAGCCGCCTGCCACCGCCCGGGATGCGCTCCCGCACCACCAGCGTCCCCGCGAACACGTCCCCGAGCCGCCGCCCCTCGGCGGACACCAGCGACGCGATGCACGCCACCGAGCCCGCCGTCACGAAGATCTCGACAAACCCCACCGCGCTCCGCACCAGCGCGTGCCGGAACCGGATCGGCCCCCCGTCGTTCCGCACCACCCGCAGCCCGAACGCGAGCTTCCCCAGGGAGCGCCCCCGGCTGAACGTCTCCACCGCCACGGGCCCGCCGATCAGCACGAGAAGCAGCAACGCCACCTGCACCGCCTGCGCCGTGGCGGAACCGAGCGGGAGCACCGTGCTCAGCAGCACCACCGACACCAGCAGATAGGCGCCCACCACGAGCGCCAGGTCGAGCGCGACGGCCATCGCCCGGCTCGGCAGACGCGCCGGCTGGAGCCCGAGCACCACGGCGTCGCCCGTGACCAGCTGACTCATGCGGCCCTCTCCCCTCGCTCCTCGCGGTACCCGGAACCCGCTCTCCGCCGCCCAGTCTGTCACCGCGGTCTGACAAGCTCTGAGTATGGATCTCGACGTGTTCGTCGCCGCGCACCGGGCGGAGTGGGCCCGGCTGGAAGCCCTGCTGCGCCGCCGCCGTCGCACCCTGACGGGGGCCGAGGCCGACGAGCTCGTCACGCTCTACCAGCGCACGGCCACCCATCTCTCCCAGATCCAGTCCACCGCTCCCGACCCCGCGCTGACCAGCAGGCTCACCACCCTGGTCGCCCGCGCCCGCAGCGTCGTGGTCGGCACCCGCAGGGCGACCTGGCGCGACGCCCTAGGCTTCTTCACCGCCTCCTTCCCCGCGGCCTGCTACCGCACCCGCCACTGGTGGGTGCCCACCGCCCTGGTCTTCACCGTCCTGGTCGCCGCGCTGGGCTGGTGGATCGCAGACAGCCCCGAGGTCAGGGCCTCCCTGGCCGCTCCCGAGGACCTGCGCGAGATGACCCGCCCCGGCGGCGGCTACGAGTCGTACTACTCCAGCAGCCCCGCCGCCGCGTTCTCGGCCCAGGTCTGGACGAACAACGCCCAGGTCGCCGGGATGTCCCTGGCCCTGGGCACGCTGCTCGGCCTCCCCGTCCTGTGGCTCCTCCTCCAGAACGCGGTGAACGTCGCCATGGGCGTCGGCCTGATGGCGTCCGCCGACCGCCTCGACGTCTTCCTCGGACTGATCCTCCCGCACGGACTCCTGGAGCTGACGGCGGTGTTCGTGGCGGCGGGGGTGGGCCTGCGCCTGGGCTGGACGGTCATCGACCCGGGCCCGCGCACGCGCCTGAGCGCGCTGGCCCAGGAGGGCCGCGCCGCCCTCGGCATGGCCATCGGCCTCGCGGCCGTGCTGCTGGTCTCCGGGGTCATCGAGGGCTTCGTCACCCCGTCCGGGCTGCCCACCTGGGCCAGGATCGCCATCGGCGTGCTGGCGGAAGTGGCGTTCCTCGCCTATGTGTTCATCCTGGGCCGCAGGGCGGTCGCGGCCGGCGAGACCGGGGACGTGGCCGAGGGCGACCGACCGGTCGAGGCACCCGTCGCCGCGTGACCCCGGAGGACTCGGCTTGACGCTGTCGTCCGGCGGGCGTAACGTAGCCCGAGCGCTCTTGACAGGGCGCACTCCTACCACTGCCTATAACCCGTTGAGGGTTTATTTGGGCTGTCTGGAATTGGGGTCCCGGGGCCGGATTTGAAATTCGGTGGGGATTGCTTCTAGAGTGGTGGACACAGCGAAGGGAAACGCCCGGAGGGTCCTGGAAGGGGCTCGATGGAAGTGTCCGTTCCTTGAGAACTCAACAGCGTGCCAAAAGTCAATGCCAGATTTACTGCGTTGATATGACGTAGATATGGTTTGAAATGTTCAGCGAGAGTCTGTTCTCGGTGGATTGCTTTGAGCATTCA
>NZ_LAVK01000287.1 GCF_001083795.1 Streptomyces sp. SBT349 | reverse complement strand
GTCAAACGGGACACCGCCCGCCCCGCCGTCCACACCGACACCGGCTTCTGGGGCGGCGCGGTTCCGGGCAACGCCGCCGAGCTCGCGCCCCTGCACGCGGCGGGCGTCTTCGGGTTCAAGTGCTTCCTCTCCCCGTCGGGCGTCGACGAGTTCCCCGAGCTGGACCCGGACCAACTCGCCGCCGCCGTCGCCGAGATCGCCCGGTTCGACGGACTGCTGATCGCCCATGCCGAGGACCCGGGCGAGCTCGCCGCCGCGCCCTCGGCCGACGGCAGCCCCCGTTACGCCGACTTCCTGGCCTCCCGGCCGCCCGCCGCCGAGACCGAGGCCATCGCCCGGCTGATCGCCGTCGCGCGCCGGTACGGCGCCCGGGTGCACATCCTCCACCTCTCCACCGCCGCCGCGCTGCCGCTGATCGCCGAGGCCAGGGGCTCGGGCGTCCGCGTCACCGCCGAGACCTGCCCGCACTTCCTCACCCTCACCGCCGAGGAGGTCCCGGACGGCGCCACGGAGTTCAAGTGCTGCCCGCCCATCAGGGAGGCCGCCAACCAGGACCTGCTGTGGGCCGCGCTCGCCGACGGGACGATCGACTGCGTCGTCTCCGACCACTCGCCCTGCACCGCCGCCCTCAAGGTCCCCGACTTCGGCGCCGCCTGGGGCGGCATCGCCTCCCTCCAACTCGGCCTGCCCGCCGTCTGGACCGCCGCCCGCCGCCGCGGCCACGGCCTCGCCGACGTCGCCCGCTGGATGTCCACCGCCCCGTCCCGCCTCGCCGGGCTGAGCCGCAAGGGCGCCATCGCCCCGGGCCACGACGCCGACCTCGCCGTCTTCGACCCCGACGCCACGTTCACCGTCGACCCCGCCGCCCTCCACCACCGCAACCCGGTCACCGCCTACGCCGGGCGCACCCTGCACGGCGCCGTCCGCGCCACCTGGCTGCGCGGCCGGCTGATCGCCGAGAACGGCCACGTCGTGGAACGGGCCGGGCACCTGATCGAGAGGACAGAGGAGTCAGCGTGACGACCGTCTTCACCGGCCCCGCCCGCCCCTACGCCGGGGGCGATCCCTGGGCCGACCACCGCGCCCCCGACCCGGCCGACATGCCGTTCGCCCACCTCCCCGACCTCGCGGACCGGCGCGTGGGCGGCTCGGTCGTGGCGGCGAGCGACGAGTTCTTCGCCGAGCGGGAGAACCTGCTGCTTCCCGGGAGGCCGGTGTTCGACCCCGAGACGTTCGGCCGCAAGGGCAAGGTCATGGACGGCTGGGAGACCAGACGCCGCAGGGGTGCCTCCGTCGGCGCCCCGCACCCGGCCGAGGGGGACCACGACTGGGCGCTGGTGCGGCTGGGCGTCCCGGGCGTGGTGCGCGGACTCGTCGTGGACACCGCCCACTTCCGCGGCAACCACCCCCACGCCGTCGGCGTCCACGGCACCGCGGATCCGGACGCCTCCCCGGACGCCCCCGTCGACGGGGTCACCTGGCACGAGCTCGTGCCCCGCACGGAGATCGGCGGCCACGCGGCCCACGCCTTCGCGGTCGCGGTCGCGGTCGCCGGGGAACGCCGCCTGACCCATCTGAGGCTCTGCCAGTACCCGGACGGCGGCGTCGCGCGGCTGCGGGTCCACGGCGAGGCGGTGCCGGACCCGGCGTGGCTCGCGGCGCTCGGCACGTTCGACCTGATCGCCCTCGAACACGGCGGCATCGCCGAGGACGCCTCCGACCGGTTCTACTCGCCGCCCGTGCACACCATCCACCCCGGGCGCCCCCGCGCCATGGACGAGGGCTGGGAGACCAGGCGCCGCCGGGACGCGGGACACGACTGGCTGCGCTACCGCCTCGCGGGCCGGGGCGTGATCCGCGCCGTCGAGGTCGACACCGGCACCTTCAAGGGCAACGCGCCCGGCTGGGTGGCGCTTTCCGTCCGCGACGCGGAGACCGAGGGGGGCGCGGGGAACGGGGAGGAGCGCTGGCACGAGGTGATGCCGCGCACCCCGCTGCGGCCCGACGCCGTGCACCGCTTCGTCCTGGACGCGGCGCCGCCCGCCACGCACGCGAGGCTCGACGTCTTCCCGGACGGCGGCATCGGGCGGCTGCGCCTGCACGGCTCCCTCACGGACGAGGGCGCACGCCGGCTCGCACGCCGGTTCTCGGAGCTCGGCGGAGGCTGAGGGGAAGGTGTGGAGCGCTCGCACCCACGCGTGAACTCCCGGGGAAAATAGTGGAGTCACCGTTGACGGGGCCGACGCTACGCGCGTCACACTGGTTGGCATGGGCATGAATAGCTTCTCCCGCGTCCTCTCCTCGACCGCCAGGGCCGGTGCGCTCGGCGCCCTGGTCACGACCCTGTTCCTCGGCGGCCAGGTCACGGCCGCCGCCGCGCCCGCCGACTCCGCTGCCCTCACCCCCACCACCGCGACGGCCGTCCAGCCGCTGGCGTTCGGCGACATCTGCTACAGCGACCTGCCCGCCGAGGCGTACGACACGCTCGACCTCATCGCCGAGGGCGGGCCCTACCCGTACCCGCAGGACGGCGGCACCTTCTACAACCGCGAGGGCCTGCTGCCCGGTCAGCCGACCGGCTACTACCACGAGTACACCGTGGAGACCCCCGGCAGCCCCGACCGCGGCGCCCGTCGGATCGTGACCGGTGACTCCTTCGAGGAGGACTACTACACCTCCGACCACTACGCGTCGTTCGACCTCGTCGACTACGCCTGCTGACCAGCGTCCCCCCCACCGGCGCCGGGACCGTTCCCCACACGGTCCCGGCGCCAGGGCGCGGTCCGCGAGCCCCGGCCGCGCCGAGCGGCGCCGCCCGGCGACCGCGGACGACCCGCACCTCCCCGTCGGGATCTGGCCTCAACGGCGTCGAGAGGCAGCGGAATCACGCCTTCGAGTGATATCCCACCGAATGGCCGCCCGTGGATACTGGTCGCGCTTGCACCAACACTGCATGTGATGGGAGCGCTGTGCGTCGACTTCTCGCTGTCTCGGCCGCCTTGGGTGCGGCCGTTCTCTCCGCGGTCGGTCCTCTCTCCTCGTCCTCCTCCGCCACCTCCGTTCCCGCCGCGTCCTCGGCCGCGGCCGAGACCCGTTCCGAGCCCGCGCCGCTGCGCCGCGCGGCCGATCCCATTCCCGGCCAGTACATCGTGACGCTGGACGAGGACGCCTCCACCGAGGCCGTGACGACCATGGCGGCGCCCGAGGTGGAGCCGCTGTTCACCTATACCTCTGCCCTGAACGGCTTCGCCGCCGAGCTCACGGCGGAGCAGGTGGAGGCGGTCAGGGCGCAGCCGGGCGTGGTGGCCGTCGAGGAGGACGGCATCGCCTCGGCCACCGAGATCGCCCCGGCCGACCAGATCGCCGCGGCCGATCCCCTCGCGCCCGCCGCCAGTTGGGGCCTGGACCGGATCGACCAGCGCGTTCTCCCGCTCGACCACCAGTACAACGTCGCGCGCACCGGTGCCGGGACCACCGTCTACGTCGTCGACTCGGGCATCGACTTCTCGCACTCCGAGTTCGGCGGGCGGGCCCTGCGCGGGCCCGACTACGTGGGCGACGGCCTCGGCAGCGCCGACTGCAACGGCCACGGCACCCATGTCGCGGGCACCGTCGGGGGCGCGACCTACGGCGTCGCCACGCAGGTGTCCCTGGTCAGCGTCCGGGTCCTCGGCTGCGACGGGCAGGGCGCGTGGTCCGGGATCATCGCGGGCTTCGACTGGGTCGCGGCGAACGCGCGGCAGCCCGCCGTGGTCAACGCCTCGCTCGGCGGCGGCTACAACCAGGCGGCCAACGACGCGGTCGACCGCCTCGCGAGCCGGGGCGTGCTCCCCGTGGTGGCCGCGGGGAACGACAGCATCGACGCCTGCCAGGTGTCGCCCGCGAGCGCGAACTGGGCGCTGACCGTGGGCGCGACCGATCCCAACGATGTGCAGTCCTCCTTCAGCAACCACGGCCAGTGCCTGGAGATCTACGCACCGGGCCGGGACATCCTCTCCGCCAGGATCGGGGGCGGCATCACCTCGAAGAACGGCACCTCCATGGCCAGCCCGCATGTCGCCGGGGTGGCCGCCCTCTACAAGTCCGTCAACCCGGGGGCGAGCGTCCAGGATGTCGCGTACTGGCTGATCGGCCAGTCCACCAAGGGCGTGCTGCGGGTCTCGCCGGGCTCGCCGAACCAGCTCCTGTTCACCAGCGGCCTCTGACACGCCGGGCCCCCGGCCCACCCGTCCGTCCGTGACGAGCCCGCGCCCCGGCCCAGCCGCCCGGGGCGCGGAGCCCGTTCGCGGGCGCCGGGCGCTCGGGCCCCGGACGCTCGGGTCGCGGGTGCTCGGACCGGGGGCGTCGGCAGGTCAGGGCGTCGGTGCCGGAAGGACGGTCGTGGCCGGGGTGGCGCGCGCCAGCGCCAGCAGCAGCGCCTCGTCGCCATGGCGGGCGACCAGGTGGAGCCCGACCGGTTCGCCGTCGGGGGTGTGGCCCGCGGGGAGGCTGACGGCCGGATGGCCGCTCAGGTTGAACGCCCAGGTCAGTGCCGGTGTCAGGCGCTCTCCCGGGCCCTGGTGGCCATGCGGCGGGAACGGCGTGGTCGGGGTGGCGATCAGGTCGGCGGCGGCGAAGATTACGGCGAGCCCCTCGTCGTTCAACGTCCGGACGCCGGGCCGGGGTTGCCGCCCGGCCGAGGCCCGCAGCTCGGACCAGGCGGGGGCCGGGTCCCGCAGCCGCACGGGCACGTCCACGAGCGTCGCCGGAGTCCTGGCCAGCAGGTGCGACAGCGCGGCCCGCGCGACCTCGGCCACCTCCGGCTCCACGCGCGCGAAGCCGAGCGTCGCCGACCACGTCACCCGGGCCCGCCGCCCCCGGCGCGCCTGCCGCGCCGCGGTGTCCGTGCGCGCCACCGCGTCCAGATAGGCGGCGGCGTCCTGGGCGTGCCGGGCGAGCGGGCCGCCGACGTTCAGCCCGGCCCGGTCACGGGCGGGCAGGCGGCCGTTGGTCGGCTTCAGCCCGATGACGCCGCACCAGGCCGCGGGGATCCGCACCGAGCCCGCGCCGTCGCTGCCGGTGGCCAGCGGCACCATGCCCGTGGCCACGGCCGCCGCGGACCCCGCCGACGAGCCGCCGGGGGAGCGGTCGGGCAGCCACGGGTTGAGCGTCGGGCCACGGTCGGTCTCGCCCCAGGTCTGCCACGGCGTGCCGCGACCCGGAATCGCGGTGGCGCCCACCGGCACGCAGCCCGCGCTCAGCAGCCGGCGGCTCTGCTCGGAGGTGCGGCCCTCGGTGGCCTTCACCGCGAGCGGCACCCCGGCCAGCGGCAGCCGTTCGCCCCGCCGGATCGCCTGGTCGACCGCGCGGGCCCGCGCGGTGGCATAGGTCGGCCAGGTCTCGGTGAACGCCCGCACCCGGTCGTCGAGCCGCTCGATCAGCCGCAGCGCCGCCGCCGTCACCTCGGCGGCCGACAGCTCGCGGGCGCGTACCGAGGCGGCGATCGTGGTCGCCGTCAGAGCGGTGTACTCGTCGTCGCGAATCGCTCAGCCACCCCCGGTGGCGCGCGGCCCGGCCCGCCGCTCGGCCGGCGCCGAGCGGACATCCGGCCGCGCCCCGGCCGGGAGGCTGCCGGAGGCGCGGCCGGACGTCCAGTCGAAAGGGCGGCGCACCGACTCTCCCTCTGGATCGAACGATGGATGTACCGCGTACCGCGCAGTGAACTGCGGTAACGGTCCGGCGTCAAGTGGGACTCTGGCCGGAATGCGATGGTCAACGGGTCGTCGGCGCGGCCGAGTTCGCGCTCCGCATCGCCCTTCGCACCGCCGACCGCATCGCCGACCGACGGGACCCGCGCCGGGAGCGCCGGGACCTCGACGGACTCGGCGTCAGGCGGGTTTCCTCACGACGCGGGACGGTAGTCGGTGATGCGCAGGCAGGGCTCGTAGCCCTCCTCGGCCAGTCCGGCCAGCGCGCCGGCCTCCGCGTCATAGGTGATGCGCGCGGGACGGCCCGCCTCGGGTCCGGAGAGGACGTAGTCGATGCGGACGCCGGCCTCCCCCCTCTCGGCCGTGCGGATCAGCCCCTCGATCGGCGGGGGCCCGTCCGCCAAGGGCGTCTCCCGGCCCGGCTCGTCCAGCGACTCGGCGGCCACCTGATGGGTGTCGGTGACGGTGATCCTCCAGGAGGAGCTGGTCTCCTCCTCGCACCCCTGCTCAAGCGTGTAGGCGTAGTCCTCCGCCTCCTGCCAGCCGTGCGGGAGCACCGGGTACGGCTCCGGCTCCTCCTCCGTGGCCGAGAGCCCCTCGAAGCTCACGCACGCCGCCATCGGCAGGCACAGCGCCGCCAACAGGACCCCGGTGGCGGTCACGCGTGCGTGGCTCGTCATGCCGCTTCGACGGGTCCGGCGGGCGCCCGGTTCCGGCCCCGCCGCGCGGGGAAGTCGTCGGCGCCCCCGAGGGGTCGGCGGCGGCGCACGCCTCCGCGCCCGGGGCCCTGCCCGGCGTCCGCCGGTCACCCGCTCGGCGGCAGCCGCGCTCCGGGGCTCGGCGCCGCCGCCCGCCCCCCGTGGTGACCGCCGCGCGCCCCGCGCGCCGGTGTCCGCGTGGCCGGTCGGCCGGGGGCCGGGCACGCGCGACGGGGAGCGCGAGCACCCACCGGGGGGCCGCCCGTCTCCCGGAGGCGTAGGGCACAATCGAGCCGATGAGTACCAACCGTGAACGTGCGAACCGCCAGTCGGCACGGACCACCGTGCTGCGCGCCATCGCGACGCGCGAGCGCCGTTCACACCTGTCCGCCCCCCGCGTGCCCACCGTCGGCATCGACATCGGCGGGACCAAGGTGATGGCGGGAGTGGTGGACGCCGACGGCACCATCCTGGAGCGCGTGCGCACCGAGACGCCGGACAAGTCGAAGAGTCCCAAGGTGGTCGAGGACACCATCGCCGAGCTGGTCCTCGACCTGTCCGACCGGCACGACGTGCACGCCGTCGGCATCGGGGCCGCGGGCTGGGTGGACGCCGACCGCTCGCGGGTGCTGTTCGCCCCGCACCTCGCCTGGCGGAACGAGCCGCTGCGCGACGCGCTGGCCTCCCGCCTGGTGGTGCCGATCATGGTGGACAACGATGCGAACACCGCCGCCTGGGGCGAGTGGCGCTTCGGCGCGGGCCAGGGCAGCGACCACCTGGTGATGATCACGCTGGGCACCGGAATCGGCGGCGGCATACTGGAGGCCGGACGCGTCAAACGCGGCTCGTTCGGCGTGGCGGGCGAGTTCGGCCACATGCAGGTCGTCCCCGGCGGCCACCGTTGCCCCTGCGGCAATCGCGGCTGCTGGGAGCAGTACAGCTCGGGGAACGCGCTGGTCCGCGAGGCGCGGGAGCTGGCCGCGGCCGACTCCCCGGTGGCCCACCACATCCTCGACCGGGTGGGCGGTCAGATCGGCGACATCACGGGGCCCCTCATCACCCAGCTGGCCCGCGACGGCGACGCGATGTGCGTGGAGCTGCTGGAGGACATCGGCCGTTGGCTCGGCGTCGGCATCGCCAACCTGGCGGCGGCCCTCGACCCGGCCCGTTTCGTCATCGGCGGCGGCGTCAGCGAGGCCGACGACCTGCTGATCGGCCCGGCCCGCGAGGCGTTCCGCCGTCATCTGACCGGCCGCGGGTACCGGCCCGAGGCCCAGATCGTCCGGGCCAGGCTCGGCGCCGACGCCGGCATGGTCGGCGCGGCCGATCTGGCCCGCCTGGTGGCCCGCCGCTTCCGCCGTGCCAACAGGCGCCGTGCCGAGCGCGCCCACCGTTCCCCCTTCGAACTGCGGCTTCCGCCGCGAGGACGGGCGGCCAGATCCTCATGACCACCACCCTCAGCCCTCCCCCCGCGGGCCCGCCCCAGCGCCCGCCGCACCGGCCACGCCGCCGCTGGCTGGCCGCCGTCGTCGTGGCGCTGATGATCGCGATCCCGGCCGGGTACCTGGTGCTCTCCGCCTACCAGAGCCGTGACAGCGGCGAGGACAAGGCCCGCGCCGCCTCCGCGCGCACCCTCGTCTACGAGTGGCCCAGCAAGGTGCAGCGCCGCATCTACAACGTGCCGATCCCCAGCGGCTCCGCCTATGTCGGCCACTTCGAGACCAACTCGTGGGAGCGCAGCAGGCTGTACGCCGAATTCCGTTGTTCGCCACGGCAGTTGAGCGCATTCATGGAGGACGCGGGGGCCGATGTCTCGGCGCTGGAGGAGGGCGAGGTCACCATCGAGGACGTCCACGCCGACGCGGTCGGCTGGCGCTTCGACGACCCGAGCCGCGATCTGGTGGGCGCGGTCGTCCGCGAGCCGGAGACGCACACCGAGGTCCGCGTGATGGTCGACATCACCCGCGAGGAGCGGCCCCGCGTCTACGTGCTCTCCACCACCGAGCCCTGACCCGCGCCGGGCCCGATGCCCGCCCGCGCGAGGCGCCCGGGTCCGCGAGGCCCCGCGGCACGGGCCGGGCGCACGCCTGGCGGATGATGGGGCGCATGAGTGGAGCGCTCGCCCGCATACTGGACGCCGCGGCGCGGGACGCGTTCCCGTCGCCGGACGGCTCCCACACCGTCGTCGCGCAACCGGGCCCCCGGGACGCCGGCGTCGTGGCGTTCACCGCGCACTCCGTCGTCTTCACCGACGAGGACCCCGACTGGGTCCGCGCCGCGCTGCGCGCCGTGCCGGGCGACTCGCTGGCGGCCGCGCTCAGCCCCGCGTTCCTCTCCGCGCTGACCGCCCGCACGGGCCGCCATGTGAACAACATCGACATGGTCACCGTCGCCCCGCCGCTGCCGGGCCCGCCGGGGCTGCCGCTGCGCGAGATCGATCCCGACCCCGGGAACGCCCGGGTCGGGCGGGCCGTGCTGTTCCGCGACGACGTCCGGGTCTGGGCCACCGACGGCGGCATCCTCGTCATCGGCCGTGGCGTCGCCCGCCGTTGGGAGGTGGCCCTCCAGGTGGACGACGAGGCCAGGGGGCGCGGCCTGGGCCGCGCCCTCGCGCGGGCCGCACGCCATCTCGTGCCGGAGCACACGCCGTTGTGGGCCCAGCAGGCCCCGGGCAACGCGCGCAGCGTCCGCGCCTTCCAGGCCGCGGGCTTCCGGCCCGTCGGCGCCGAGGCCCTTCTCGTCCCTTCCGCAACTGGCGGCACGGGTGAGCAACCGCCTACGCTGAGGCCCGGGTTGAGAGCGGGGGACCATGCCTGAACGTCTGCCGGGGCACCGCCCCGCCCTGAAGGGGCCGCACTGGCGGCGCGCTCTCCTGGCCTGGTCGGGCGTCCTCGCCGCCCTCGGTGGCCTCGCCCTGGCCGTGCTGCTCACCCTCGCGGGTGCCTCGCCCGTGGTCGGCGTGCCGGTGGGTGCCGCGTTCGCCGTGCTGGCGCTGGCCGTTCTCGCCCAGGCCCTGGCCCCCGCCCCGTCTGGCGCCCGACCGAGCGCGAACACGACGCCGGGCCCCGGCTGTTCGCGCAGCAGGGCCGCCAGTTCGCCGAGCGCCTCGACCAGTTGGTGAACGGCGGCGGCGACCCGGCGGTGGTCTCCGCGCTGGACGCGGCCCGCGCCGTCGCCCGCGAACTGCTCGAAGCGGCCGAGGCCGCCGCTGGGGTCAAGGAGCTGGCCGGAACGGTCTCCGCGACCGAACTCCGGGACCACCAGCGCCGCTTGGAGCAGGAGGCCGCGGCGCTGCCCTGGGGACCGCTGCGGTCCGCGCGGCAGGCAGCCGCCCGCTCGAGCGCCGCCTGGGCCGCGTACCGGGAGCACTGGGACGCGGTGAGCGGCCCGTTGACCGACGCCCTGGAGACGGCCACCGGCCGCCTGCGCGAGGCGCAGCGCGGCGGAACGCGGCAGCTGAAGCGGCAGACCCCCGACCCCGCCCGGCTGCTGGAGGACCTGGCCGCCGCCCGCGACGCGCTGGCCCGTACCCCCGCGC
>NZ_LAVK01000286.1 GCF_001083795.1 Streptomyces sp. SBT349 | reverse complement strand
CAGCCACCCACACCCCCGCACCTAATCGCCACCCGGCGTCTCACGCCATTCCCGCACCACACGCTCCACGTCGATCGGCCCCATGCCCAGCGGTGGGCCCTCAGGAGGCCGCCGGATCGCCGCGCGGATCTTGACGTTCACGTCCTCGATGATCTTCCGCACCCGCTCCTCCGACCGGGCGCGTCCCGCCGCCGCGACGGCGTCCTCCGCCTCCTTGCGCAGCGCGAGCGAGGGCGGCAGATACGACAGTTGCTCGCTCTCCATCTTCCCGCGGACCCACCACAGGTCGTCGTACGGCTGGTCGAGGCCGCGCAGCGGCTTGCCCGCGCCCGGCAGGCGGGCCAGTTCGCCCCGCTCCTCGGCCTCGCGGATCTGCCGGTCGACCCAGGTCTCGAAGTTCACGCCGGGGGGCTTGCGTTCGGTCATCGTCCACTCCTTCGCCGGACGGCGGTGCGGCAGCACGGCGGCACGGCTGCCCCTCCAGGGTACGAGCGGGCCGCGACCCGGCGGGAACCGGGCCGGAACGGGCTACAACCGGGCGATCCGCGCGTGCCGCTGGCGCGGGGCGCGCCGCGCCGGGGCCACCCCGGTCAGCAGGACCAGCCGGGCCGCGCGGTGCCGCTGCCTCGCGTAGGGCGCCAGCAGCTCCAGCATCCGCGCGTCGTCGGCACCGCGCTCGCCACCGAGCGCGAAGCCGATGATCCCCGGCAGGTGCAGGTCGCCGACCGTGAGGGCGTCGGGGTCGCCGTTGGCGCGTTGCAGCGCCTCGGCCGCCGTCCACGGGCCGATGCCGGGCACCGCCTGGAGGCGGGCCATGGCGGCGGGCAGCTCCATCGCCGACGCCTCCTCCATCCGCCGGGCGAGCCGCACCGCGCGCACCACGGCCGCCGAGCGCTTGGGATCGACCCCGGCCCGGTGCCACTCCCACGACGGGATGCGGGCGAACGCCACCGGCTCGGGCATCACGTACATGCCCGCCGCCGCCCCCGGCCCCGGCGCGGGCTCGCCGTGCCACGTCAGCAGCAGCCGCCAGGCCCGGTACGCCTCCTCCGTGGTGACCCGCTGCTCCAGGATCGACGGGATCAGCGATTCGAGGACCAGCCCGGTGCGGACCAGCCGCACCCCCGGGTTGCGCCGCAGCGACTCGGCGACCAGCCGGTGGTGCGGAACGAACGCCTCCGGTTCGTCCTCGGCGCCCAGCAGCCCCGGCAGCCGGTCGAGCGCCCAGGGTGCCCCCTCGCCCCACGCCGTCGCCGTCACCCCGTCCGCGCCCGCCGCGAGGCGGAGCGTCGCGGGTCCGAGCGGCGTGCGGGTCGCGCGCCACACCACCCCGTCGCGCCCGGCGCGGAACGCGGGGTCGTACGGCCCGCGCCGCAGCACGAGCAGGCTGCGGCGCAGGTCGTAGGGGGCCTCTGGGGCCCAGACGCGGGTGCGGCTGTGGTCGGGCACGATCGGAAGGCTAGCGAGGGACCCGTGCCGCGCCCCATCCGCCCCGGGTCTCGCCGGCGCGGCCCCGGGCCAGGGGCGTTCATCTGCCCTGGAGCCTCGCGGCCGTCTCCCGCACGGTCGGCAGGTCGCCGTACAGCTCGTCGCCGGGGCAGTCGGTGGCGTAACCGTCGCGGTGGCCCGAGACGTTGTTCAGCCGCACCGTCGTGCCCGCCGGGTACGTCCCGCCGCCCGAGGTCCTGTTGTTGCTGTTGAGCGGGTTGCGGTTGTGCAGGCCGAGCTTCCACGCGGTCAGCAGCGACAGCGCGTCGCGCACCTCGCGCCCCGGGTCGGTGGAGGAGTAGGTGCCGAGGACGGCCACGCCCATGCTGTTGTGGTTGAACCCGGAGGTGTGCGCGCCCTGCACCGGTTCGGCCACGCCGCCCGCGCGGCCCTCGTAGATCTGCCCGCACTTGTCGACGAAGAAGTTGTAGCCGACGTCGCGCCAGCCCTGGCTCTCCACGTGGTAGCGGTAGATGCCGCGGATGAGCGAGGGAGCCTCGTCGCAGGAGTAGTTGTTGCCGCCCGCCGTGTGGTGCACGAAGACGGTCTTGACGGTGTCCGTGTAGACGAAGCCGCTCTCCCGCAGCCCCTCGTCCGCGCCCCAGCCGGAGCGGATGACGATGGGCGGGCGCGGCCCCTCGTGCTCGCCCGCCGCGGACCGCTCCTCCACCTGCTGCGCGGGGGCGCCGTCCGCCTCGCTCTCGCCCGGGTCGATCAGCTCCACGGACAGGCCCTCGGGCAGCCCGCCGGCCGGGTCGCCCCGCTCGGGCACCACCCGCACCCGCACGCCGTCCGAGGCGCCGACCCACAGCGGCGCGGTCCCGCCGCGGACCTCCCCGCCGCCCGCCTCCGCCGTGCCGGGGTCGGGCGCGTGGTGGGCGGCCGGGTCGAGTTCGAGCCAGTCCGACCAGGCGCCGGTGGCCTCGGAGCGGGCGCGTACCTCCACCCGGCCGCGCAACTCCTCGGCGGGGTCCGACCAGACGACGCCGAGCAACGAGTACGGGCCGGTGTCCGTGGACGGGAGCCCCCGGCTTCCGGCGGGCTCGGCGGGCTCGGCCGTGGAGCCGGGGTCGCCGCCCGCGCGCATGCCGACGTCGAGCGGCTGAAGCGCGAGGGACTGGACGCCACCGGCCCGCGGGGCGGCCGAGGCGGGGGCCCGGTCCCGCGGCTCGCCCACCGCCCGGGCCGCGTGGTCGGCGGGCGCGGGATGGGCAGCCGCGCTGCCCGGCAGAAGAAGGGGAACGACGAGGGCGGCCGTGCAGGCCGCACCGATCGTGGAAGCGAGGAATGAGCGCATGTCAAATCTTGGACATAGCGGAGCGTATATGTCTATTTACGGAGTAACGGGGGTGTGACGGACCGTGAGTTTCCGCGGGCCCACGCGTCCACCGACCGGCGCAGCGCCCCCGCGTACGCTGGCGCGGGTGAATATCCATGACCGCACCCCCGCCGACCTGCTGCGTTCCGCGCTTGCCACGGACGGGACGCGCCCCCTGGTGACGTTCTACGACGACGCCACCGGGGAACGTGTCGAGCTCTCCGTCGCCACCCTGGCCAATTGGGTGGCGAAGACGGCCAACCTCCTCCACGACGAGCTCGCCGCCGAGCCCGGCGACCGGCTCACGCTGCACCTGCCCGCCCACTGGCAGACGGCCGTCTGGCTGCTGGCCTGCTCCGCCACCGGCGTGGTCGCCGACATCGGGGGCGACCCGGCCTCCGGTGACCTGGTGGTCAGCGGCCCCGACGCGCTCGACACGGCCCGCTCCTGCCGCGGGGAGCGCGTCGCGCTGAGCCTGCGCCCCCTCGGGGCGCGCTTTCCCCAGCCGCCCGAAGGCTTCGTCGACTACGCGGTGACCGTCCCCGGCCAGCCCGACACCTTCGCCGCCACCGACCCGCCCGGCCCCGCCGACCCCGTGCTCGTGCTCGACGGCGTCGACATCTCCGGCGGCGAGGCCGTGGAACGCGCCCGCGCCGACGCGGCGTTCCGCGGACTCGGCACGGGCGGGCGGATCATGTCGCTGGCCCCGTTCGACAGTTGGGCCGGGATCTCGGCCGGTCTCCTCGCCCCGCTCGCCGTTGGCGCCTCCGTCGTCCTGTGCCGCAACGCCGCCCGCCTCGACGCCGGGGCCCTGGCCGCGCGCCGGGAGAGTGAGCGCGTCACCCACTTCGCCGACTGACGGTGGCAGCGGCCGGGAGCCGCCCGCAGGATCGTGAGCATGAGGGTGCCGCGACAGGCCACGTACCAGGGGCTCGTCGCCGTGCCCGAGCCATGCTCGCCGCCCGCCCTCCCGGTCCCGGCCGCCGGGGCGCCGCCCGGCGACCCGCCCCGGCGCGCCCGCCGCTGGGCGCGCTGGGTGGCATCGGCCGTGGCCACCGCCCTGCTGGTGACGGCCGCGGCCGGCTCGGCGCTGGTGACCGGGACCCGCGGCGAGCCGCGCCCCGACCCGTTCCCCGTCACGGATTCCGATCGTTAATCCCATGCGCGGGTAAAGAGCAAGGAGATAAAAAACTCTAAAAAGGGTAACTAGCCGGATGATTGCCCCCACCGCTCCGGGTGGTGTAGGTCACCGTAATCGCGATGCGCGGAACCTGGCGGCTAGTGTGTGCCGTCTGACCTGTAGCAGGCACACGGAGGGCGCACCGACTCGTGGAAGCGCAGGGACGCGGGGGCGCGGGAAATGTCGATCCCGCGGATCAGTGGGTGTTCAACCCGGAGACCGGCACCTATGAGCTGCAACTGCCTGGCGCGGGACGGCCAGGGCAGTCCGGACAGCAGGGGCGGCCGTCGTCTCCCGCGGGCGGTTCACGCACCGCGCGTAACACTCCGCCACAGCAGCGTCGCAGTCCGTCATCCGCTCCCGGCGACCGTGAGACGCCGCCGGCGGGCGACCGGCCCGTTCCCCCGCAGCGCGACCGCCGCGCTCCCGGCGGCAGCCGCCGCAAGGGCGCGGGCGGAGGAGGAGGCGGGACGCGGGACCGCCGCAAGGCGAAGAAGCAACGCTCCCGCACGAAGAAGGCGTTCATGTGGATCGGCGGCACCCTGGCGCTGCTGCTGGTCGTCGGCTGCGCGAGCGCCTGGTACCTCTACAACCGCTTCAACAACAACATCGAGAAGTACGACGTCGGCATCGAGAACGACTACCAGTCCGACGAAGCGGTCAACCTGCTGTTCATCGGCACCGACACCCGCGACGGCTCGGGCAACGACAGCTACGGCGGCGACGCGAGCGAGGGTGCCGACACCACGGTGCTCATGCACTTCTCCAAGGACCGCACCCACGCCACCGGGCTGAGCATCCCGCGCGACCTCATCACCGACATCCCGGACTGCGAGGTCAGGCAGGAGGACGGCAGCACCATCACCGTTCCCGGTTCGCAGGACGTCCGCTTCAACCAGAGCCTGGGCACCGACGGACGCGACCCCGGCTGCGTCTGGCGCACGGTCGAGGAGCTGACCGGCGTCAGCATCAACCACTTCATGATGGCCGACTTCAACGCCGTCAAGGACCTCTCCACCGCGGTCGGCGGCGTGCCGGTCTGCGTCTCGGAGCCCATAGACGACCCCAAGTCGGGCCTCCAGCTCGACGCCGGGCGGCACGAGCTCCAGGGCGAGGAAGCCCTGTCGTTCGTGCGCACCCGGTACTCGGTGGGCACCGGCAGCGACCTGAGCCGGATCGAGCTCCAGCAGCAGTTCCTGGCCTCGATGGCCCGCCAGATCACCGAGCGCGACCTGCTCTCCAGCCTCGGCAGCTTCTACGACCTCGCGGACGCCGCGACCAAGGCGCTCGCCGTGGACACGGGCATAGGCAGCATCGACAAGCTCTACGGGCTGGCGTCCGAGGTCGGGAGGGTCCCGATGTCGGACATGGCCTTCGTGACCCTGCCCGTCGTGGACAACCCGGACGAGCCGGAGGGCGCCAAGGCCACCGTCGTGGTCGACGAGGGCAGGGCCCAGCCGATCTTCGAGATGCTCCAGCAGGACATCTCGATGACGGCCGAGGAGGGCGAGGGGTCGGGCGGCGAGGGCGGCGAGGGGGGCGACGCCGAGCAGGAGCCCGAGATGGCCCCGGCCGAGGAGGTCAGGGTCGACGTCTACAACGGCGGTAACGTGATGGGTGCCGCCCAGGTCACCCTGGACTGGCTCCAGAACGACCAGGGAGTGCTGCTCTCGACCAACAAGGGCAACGCTCCGGCGCCGCAGGCCGAGACCACCCTGGAGTACGGCCCTGACCAGGCCGACCAGGCGGCGACCCTGGCTGACATGATGGGGCTGCCGGACTCCGCGCTCAAGGAGCAGTCGGAGGACGCCGGCGAGGCACCCATGAGTCTGATCCTCGGGGACGACTTCCAGGGCGCGGGCCAGCCGATCGAGGTCCCGGCGGAACGGCCGGCGGACGTCGACAGCATCACGGCGGATGACGAAGACGTCTGCGCCTCATGACGTCTCCACCGCTCGTGGCGGGCGGGGACGAGCGGAAGAGACGAGTGGGGGATTCCCGTGCGGAGAACCGGCATACCCGGTGAGGGTGAGGGCGGCCCCGCCCGCGGCACCAGCAGCGCCGCGCAGCTCGGCTGGGACGACAGCCTCTACCAGCGGGGCGACGGCGGCCCCGCCCCCGGCGCCGGCCCCGGCACCTCCGCCCGCACCGGCGGGCCCGTCTCCCCGCACGACCACCCCGACACGGAAGGCAACGGACACCCGGGCGGCCCCGGTGGCGGCCCCGGCCGTCCGGGAGGCGGCGGTCCGGGCGGCCCCCCGGGCCCGCGCGGACCGGGCGGCCCGCCCGGCGGCGGCGCCCGGCGCACCCGCAAGAAGCCGGTGTCCCGCTGGCGCCGTGTCCTCGTCTGGACCTCCGCGGGGGTGGCGTTCGTCCTCCTCGCCGTCGCGGTCGCCGGCTGGCTCTACCTCCGGCACCTCAACAACAACCTCACCAAGGACGAGCTCAACCTCGGCGAGAACCAGCTGGACCGTGCCGAGCCCAACGCCGCGGGCCAGACCCCGCTGAACATCCTGCTCCTCGGCTCCGACTCCCGCACCGGCGAGGACAACCAGGCGCTGGGCGGCGGCGGCGAGGGCGGCCAGCGCGCCGACGTCCAGCTCCTCATGCACGCCTCGGCGGACCGCAGCAACATCAGCCTCATCAGCGTCCCGCGCGACACGATGGTCACCATCCCGCAGTGCACCGACCCGGACACCGGCGAGGTCTACGAGGAGGCCCCCAAGGCGCGCATCAACTCCGCCCTCGACCACGGCGGCCCCGGCTGCGTGGTCGCCACCTGGGAGGAGATGACGGGGGTCCCCATCGACCACTTCATGATGCTGGACTTCTCCGGCGTGGTGGAGATGGCCGACGCGGTCGGCGGCGTCCCGGTCTGCGTGGACGCCAACATCTACGACGACAGGTCCCACCTCAGGCTGGAGGAGGGCACCACCGTGGTGGAGGGCGAGCAGGCCCTCCAGTGGCTCCGCACCCGCCACGGCTTCGAGAACGGCAGCGACGCGGTCGGGCGCACCCGCGCCCAGCAGATGTATCTGAGCAACATGGTCGACGAGCTCCAGGCCGGCACCTCCCTGACCAACCCGACCGAGCTGATGAACCTGGCCGAGGCCGCGACCAGCGCGCTGACCGTCGACCACGGCCTCGGCACCGTTCAGAAGCTCTACGACCTCGGCGAGGACCTGCGCTCGGTGCCGGGTGACCGCATCAACAGCGTGACCCTGCCCTGGCTCCCCGACCCGGACAACCCGGACGCCACGGTCGTTCCCGACCCGGAGGCGGCGGAGGCGCTCTTCGCCCTGGTCCGGGAGGACATACCGCTGGACGACCAGGACGCCGCGCCCGCCGACGACGGCGAGAGCGGCGAGGGCGGCGGCGAGGGCGGCGAGGACGGCGCCGACGCGTCGCCCGAGGCCACGGCCGACCCCGCGGCGGATATCCCGGTCGCCGTCCGCAACGGCACCGGCGGCGACCTCGAACTCCCGGTCAACGGCCGGGCCAGCGTGATCACCGACGAGCTGCACCGCCTGGGCTTCACGCTCGCGGGCACCGACGAGACCCCCGTCACCGAGGCGGTCAGCCAGGTCCTCTACCCGGAGGGCGGCAACGCGGCCAACGCCGAGGCCGTCGCGTCCGCGCTGGGGCTGCCGGGCTCGGCGGTCCGGATATCCACGACCGTCGAACAGGTGACCCTCGTCATCGGCGCCGACTGGCGCGAGGGCACCTCCTACACCGAACGCCCCGAGGACCCGGGCGACGGCGGCGCCACGGACGGCGGCGAGGGCGGTGACGGCGGCCCGGCCGTCGACGAGGAGGCCATCCTCTCCGGCGACGAGGAGGCGTGCATGCACGTCAACCCCGCCTACACCTGGTAGCCGCCGCGCCCGGCCGGCGAGGGCGGCCCCCGCCGGTCGCCCGGGTCAGGGCGTGGTGACCGGCTCCCTGCGCGAGGCGATGACCTTCCGCGCCAGCTTCCGCGGGCTGGTCAGATAGCCCCAGCCCCAGGACAGGTGCATGGTGGCCAGCGCGAGCGGGATCCGTGCGCGCGCCCCCACCGGCAGCCCGCGCCCCGCGGGCACCGAGCCGAGGGCTATCGCCGCCAGATAGCCCGCGGGCACCCCGTAACCCCAGGGCGTCAGCGCCCCGCCCACCACGAACCCCGCGGCGATGGCGAGCAGCGCGGCGGGCGGCGCCAGGTAGCGCGGGTTGATGGAGCCGGAGTGGTAACGGGCCACCACGTGCCGCCAGCGCCCGTAGTTGCGGTACTGCTTGGCCAGCTCCCGCACCGAGGGCCGCGGCCGGTAGGAGACCGTCAGCTCGGGCGAGAACCAGATCAGCCCGCCCGCCTGCCGGATCCGGTAGTTGAGCTCCCAGTCCTGCGCGCGGATGAACTCCTCGTTGTACCCGCCCTGTTGCTCCAGCACCTCGCGGCGGAAGACCCCGAGGTAGACGGTCTCCGCCCGCCCCGCCTCGCCGCCGGTGTGGAACGCCGCGTTCCCCACGCCGATCCGCGAGGTCATCGCCGCGGCCACCGCGCGCTCCCAGTCGTTCTCGCCCTCGGCGTGCATGACGCCGCCGACGTTGACCGCGCCGGTCTCGTCGAGCAGCCGCACGGCCGTGGCGATATAGCCGGGCGAGAGCATGCCGTGCCCGTCCACGCGCACCACCACGGGGTGCCTGGACGCGTTGATCGCGGCGTTGAGCCCGGCCGGGGTCCGGCCGGTCGGGTTGGGAACGGTCCGCACGCGGGCGTCCTCGGCGACGAGTTCGCCGGCGATCCGGTCCGTCCGGTCGGTGGAGGGGCCGAGCGCGATCACGACCTCGATCTCGCCGGGATAGTCCTGCTCCAGAATGTGCCGGACCGAGCTGCGCAGATGGCGCTCCTCGTTGAGCACCGGCATGATGACGGACACCGCGGGGGTCGGAATGCTGGTCACCGGCTCACGTTACCGCGATCGGGGGACCCGGGCGCGCGCCACCCCAGGCCATAGATCGTATGGACATACGGTGACGGGCGGGAGGTGACCGACGATGCCCGTCCGACGCCCGAACCGCCGCCGCTGGGGCCTGAAGACCGCCGGCGCGCTCGCCGCCCTCGTCCTGCTCATCAGCGGAGCGGGCCACGCGGTGGTCTCCTCCGCCGAGAGCAACGTCCGCCGCGTCGACCCGTTCTCCGGGCTGCGCGACCGCCCGGACGCGGGCCGCGGCCTGAACATCCTGCTCATCGGCACCGACACCCGCGACGGCCTCACCGCCGAGGAGCGCGACCGTTACCACGTGGGCGACGCCTCGTGCCGCTGCGCGGACGCCGTTCTGCTGCTCCACGTCTCGGAGTCCCGCGACCGCGCGACCGTCGTCAGCCTGCCCCGCGACTCCTACGCCACGCTCCCCGCGCACACCTTCGCCGCGGACGGCAGCCACCACGGGACCCACGCCGACAAGCTCAACGCCGCGCTCTCGCACGGCGGTCCCCAGCTGATGGTCAGCACCGTGGAGGACCTGACGGACCTGCGGGTCGACCACTACCTGGAGGTGAGCTTCGTCAGCTTCATGCGCGCCGTGGACGAGATCGGCGGGGTCAAGGTGTGCACCAAGCGCCGCCTGAGGGATCACTACTCGGGCCTCGACCTGCCCGCGGGCACCTCCGTCCTGGACGGCGCGACGGCCCTGGCCTATGTCCGCGCCCGCCACCTGGACGGCACCTCGGACTTCGACCGGATGGAACGTCAGCAGCGCTTCCTGGCGGCCTTCCTCGACGAGGCGGTCAGCGCGGGCGTCCTGCTCAACCCGGCGCATGTCGGCAAGACGGCCGACGCCCTGCTGGACTCCGTCCGGGCCGACCCCGGCTTCGGCGCCGAGCAGATGCTCGAACTGGCCGGGCTGATGCGCCACTTCACCACCTCGGGCGCCGACTTCACCTCGGTCCCGGTCGCCGACACGGCCCACGACGTCCCCGGCCTCGGCTCCACGGTCACCTGGAACGAGAAGGAGGCCAGGGCCCTCTTCGCCGCCCTCCGGGAGGACACCCCCCTCCCCACCCCGGAAC
>NZ_LAVK01000285.1 GCF_001083795.1 Streptomyces sp. SBT349 | reverse complement strand
TCCCCGGCCACCACGTCCCCCGCCCCCACGTCCCCCGGCGGCACCGTCGTCACGGTCACCGACGCCACGTTCGCCGAGACCGTGCTCGCCTCGCCGCTTCCGGTCCTGGTCGACTTCACCGCCGACTGGTGCCCGCCGTGTCGCATGATCGCGCCCGTGCTGGCCGCCCTCGCGGCGGAGAAGGCCGGGGAGCTGAGGATCGTGACCCTGGACGTGGACCACAACCCCCGTACCACCGCGGCCTACGGCGTGCTGTCCATGCCGACCCTCGTCCTCTTCCGCGCGGGCGAGCCGGTCCTCTCCCTGGTCGGCGCCCGCTCCCGGCACCGCCTCCTCCAGGACCTCGCCGACGCGCTCTGACCCGGCGCCCTCCGGTCCGGCCCGACCCGGTGTCCACCGACCGGTGGACACCGGGTTCAGCCGGACGAGGCTGTCGGGAGGAGGACCCCGGCGACCAGCATCGACGGCATGACACACCTCCCTCTGCGCGTCGCCGGCTGGAGCGCCCGGCACCCCTGGCGCGCGATCACCGGCTGGTTCCTGTTCGTCGCCCTCTGCCTGGGCGCGGCGGCCGCGGTCGGCGGCAACCCGGCCACCTCCGAGGACTTCCGCATCGGCGAGGCCGGGCGCGCCGAGGCCATGGCGGCCGAGGGCGGCCTCGAACAGCGGCCCGTGGAACGGGTGCTGATCACCGCGCCGCCCGGCGCCGGACCGCTCGACGAGGCCGGGGCCCGCGCCGCCGCCCGGGACATCACCGCGCGGATGGAACGCCTCCCCGAGGTCCTCACCGTGGCCGCGCCCGTCCTCGACGCGGACGGCACCGCCCTCCGGGTCGACGTCACCCTGAGGGGCCCCGAACTCGACGGCAGGAAGCACGTCGAACCGCTCCGCGCCCAGACCGCCGAGGTCCAGGCCGACCACCCCGGCCTGCGGGTGGAGGAGACCGGCGGCCCGTCGATCAGCGCGGGCGTCGAGGAGCTGCGCGGCACCGACCTCGCGCGGACCGAGGTGATCGCGCTGCCGGTCACGCTGATCACCCTGCTGCTCGTCTTCGGCTCCGTGGCGCTCGCCGTCGTCCCGCTGCTGCTGGCGCTCACCTCGATCGCCGCCGCCCTGGGCCTGTCCACGCTGGCCTCCCACGCCTTCCCCGACGCGGGCATCGGCACCAACATCATCCTGCTGATCGGCCTCGCCGTCGGCGTCGACTACACCCTCTTCTACCTCAAGCGGGAACGGGAGGAACGGGCCCGCTCCGGCGGTCGCCTCTCCTCGCGGGCGGTGGTGGAACTGGCCGCCGCGACCTCGGGCCGGGCCGTCGTCCTCTCGGGGCTCGCCGTCGCCGTCTCCGGCGCCACCCTCTGCCTCGCCGACGACGTCATCTTCTCCTCGATCGCCACCGCCACCATCGTGGTCACCTTGGTCGCCGTCGCCAGCTCGCTGACCATCCTCCCCGCGCTCCTCGCCACGCTCGGCGAGCGCGCAGAACGCCGCACCGAACGCCGCGCCGCCCGCAAGGCGGACCGCCGGGCCGACCGCCGGGCCGCGCGAGGCGCCACCCGCGCGCGCCGCACCGGCCGCCTCACCGCCGCCATGCTGCGCCCCACCGCCCGGCACCCCGCCGCCACCCTGGGCGTCGGCGTCCTCGCCATGCTCGCCCTCGCCACCCCGCTCCTCGGCCTCAACCTCACCGACATGGGCCGCGAGACCCACCCCCGCGACATCCCCGCCATGCGGACCTACGACCGGCTGGGCGAGGCGTTCCCCGAGCTGAAGTCCATGCACCAGGTCGTCGTCCGCGCCGACGCCGACCGCGCCGACGAGGTCGCCGCCGCGCTGCGCGACCTGGCCGACCGCGCCCGGAACGACCCGCGCCTGGCCGGAACGGCGGACCTCCGCACCTCGGCCGACCGCCGGATCAGCCTGCTGGAGCTGCCCGTTCCGCACCATGTGAGCGAGGATGCGGCGCGGACGTCCCTCGACGCGGTCCGCACCGGCTACGTCCCCGCCACCGTCGGGGCGCTGGAGGGCGTCGAGACCGCCGTGACCGGCGACGTGGCCCGTTACGCCGACTACCCGGAGCACCAGAAGGAGAAGCTGCCGCTGATCATCGGGGCCCTGCTGCTGGTGACGTTCGGCATGACGGTGTGGGCGTTCCGCTCCGTGGTCCTCGGCCTGGTCGGCGTGGTCCTGAACCTGCTGTCCGCCGCCGCCTCGCTCGGCCTGCTCGTCCTCGTCTTCCAGGGCACGTGGGCCGAGGGGCTGCTCGACTTCACCTCCACCGGCTCGATCGGCTCCCGGGTGCCGCTGCTCCTGTTCGTCATCCTCTTCGGCCTGTCGATGGACTACCAGGTGTTCGTGATCAGCAGGATCAGGGAGGCGGCGCTGAACGGCGTGCCCACCCGCAGGGCCGTGATCGACGGCATCGGCAGCTCGGCGGGCGTGGTGACCAGCGCTGCCTTCGTGATGGTGACGATCTTCGCCAGCTTCGTCTTCCTGCACATCATGGAGATGAAGCAGATGGGCTTCGCCCTGGCGGTGGCCGTCCTGCTCGACGCCGTCGTCATCCGCATCATGATCCTGCCCTCGTTCATGCTGCTGCTCGGCGACAGGAGCTGGTGGCCCTCGCACGGCGTGCGCCGGGCGCGGAGCACCGCCGCCGCCCCCGAGGCCGCGCACCTGGCGAACGTAGGCTGAACGGCATGAGGCAACGGCCACAGCCCGGCCCGAGGGCCCACCCGCCGGAACGGCTCCCCGTCCGGGCCTTCCGCCTCTGGTACGGGCTCTTCTGGGCGCTCACGGGCCTGTTCCCCCCGATCATCGCCGAGGCGGACGAGCCCGGCGCGGCCACGTACTGGCTGTCGGCGCTGGTGGCCCTGCTCCTGCTGGCCTACGCGGTGCTGGAAACGTTCCCCCGCACCCCCGGCGTGCGCCCGCGCGCGTTCCTCCTCGTCCTCCTCCTCGGCCTGGGCGCGATCGCCTGCCTGCGCGGCGCGGGCGCCTCGCTGCTCCTGGTGACGCTGCCGCACTTCTGGTTCTTCGCCGGGAGCCCGCGGGCCGCCATCGCGTCCAGTGGCGCCGCCACCGCGCTCACCGTCCTCGGCGGCGCGTTCCACCACGGCTGGGACGGCCGGGGCGGGGCGGGCCCCGGCTGGGAGGACGGCCTGCTCACCGGCAACGCCCTGGTCTCGGTCGCCGCGTACCCGGCGAGCGTGCTGCTCGGCCTGCTGGTGCACCGTTTCGTCGAGCAGCACGAGCAACGCGCCCACCGCCTGAGCGCCGAGCTGGAGGAGGCCCAGGCGCGGCTCGCCGAGGCGCACCAGCGCCAGGGCGCCGCCGACGAGCGCGAGCGCCTCGCCCGCGAGATCCACGACACCCTCGCCCAGGGCTTCGCGTCGATCATCGTGCTGGCGGAGGCCGCCCGTTCGGGGCTCGGCGCCGACCCCGGCAGGAGCGCCCAGCAGCTCCTGTCGATCGAACGCACCGCCCGGGAGAACTTCGCCGAGGCCCGCGTCCTCGTCGGCTCCGCGCCAAAGGACCCCCAGGACGGGGGGATCGCCCCGGGATCGGTCGCGGTGACCCTGCGCAGAACGGTGGACCGTTTCACCGAGGACACCGGCCTCTCCCTCGTCGCCGAGCTGCCGGACGTCGCGTGCGACCAGCGGACGCGGATCGCGCTGCTGCGCTGCGCCCAGGAGTCCCTGGCCAACGTCCGCAAGCACGCCGGCGCCACCACCGTGGGCGTCGTCCTGGCGCGGCACCCCCACGGCATGGAGCTGGAGATCACCGACGACGGACGCGGCTTCGTCGTGGCCGACTCCCGCGGCTTCGGCCTCGACGGCATGCGCAGGCGCCTCGCGGAGCTGGGCGGCGAGCTCACCGTCACCAGCTCGGTCGGCGACGGCACCCGCGTCCTGGCCACGATCCCCGTGCACGGCGAGGAGTGAGATGGACGAACGCCCCCTCCGCGTCGTCGTGGTGGACGACCACACGGTGATGCGCGCCGGGGTCGTCGCCCTGCTCGCCGCGGAGCCCACCGTCACGATCGCCGGCGAGGCGGGCGACGGCCGCGCGGCCGTGGACCTCGTGGCCCGCCTCCGGCCCGACGTGGCGCTGATGGACCTGCGGATGCCCGTGCTCGACGGGGTGGCCGCCACCGCGGAGATCGTCGCGGGCGGGACCGGGACCCGGGTGCTGATCCTCACCACCTACGACACCGACGCCGAGATCGAGCACGCGGTCGAGGCGGGCGCCATCGGCTACCTGCTGAAGGACACCACCCGCGACCAGCTGGTGGACGCCATCCACGCCGCCGCCCGCGGCGAGACGGTGCTCGCCCCCCGGGTCGCGGAACGCCTGGTCGCCCGCATGCGCCGCCCCACCCCCGTCACCCTGACCGCCCGCGAGGCCGAGGTCCTGGGCGCGGTGGCCGACGGCCTCTCCAACGCCGCCATCGGCGCCCGCCTGCACATCGGGGAGGCCACGGTGAAGACCCACCTCCTGCGCGTCTTCGCCAAACTCGACGTCGGCGACCGCACCCACGCGGTCGTCAAGGCCCTGGACAGCGGCCTCCTCCCGCGCCGCCCGCCCGGCGGCACGGACGGCCCGCCGCCCGTCAGGGGCCGAGGCCCGGCTGGTCCTTGAGCTGCCTGCGGGAGGTGATGCCGAGCTTGCGGAAGATGTTCCGCAGATGGGCGTCGATGGTGCGCGGGCTGAGGAACAGCCGGGCCGCGACCTCGTTCGACGTCGCGCCGGTGGCGACCAGCCGGGCGATGGAGACCTCCTGCACGGTGAGCTGGTCGTAGGTGCTCCCGGACCGGGCGCGCGCCCTCTCGCCGGTGGCGCCCAGCTCGTCGGCGGCCCGCCGGGCGAACGCCTCGATCCCCGCCCCGGACAGCAGCTCGTGGGCGGCGCGCAGCTGCGAGCGGCAGTCCCGCCTGCGCCCCTCGCGCCGCAGCCACTCGCCGTACAGGAGGTGAGCCCTGGCCCGGTAGGGGAGCAGCGGGCTCGTGGCGAGGCGCTCGACGGCCTCCCGGTAGTGGTCCTCGACCCCGGTCACCAGCCCTCGCGCGTACGCCGCGACGCCCAGGCCCGTGGCGGTTCCGCAGGTCGCGGTGCGTTCGGTCAGCGCGTCCAGCGCCGCCGCGGCGGCGTCGGGCTCGCCGCACCGGACGGCCGCCTCCACCAGCTCGGGCAGGGCGATCCCGGCGAGGAAGAGGTCGCCGTTCGCCGTGGCCCGCCGGGCCGCGGCCAGCGCGGCCGGGTAGTCGGCCAGGCCGTTGTTCAGCACGGCAGCGGCCCAGTGGACGTTGGCGATCAGCTGGCCCGCGCCGCGCTCGGTCGCCGTGGCGGTGGCCGTCCTGACCAGGTCGAACGCCTCCCGGCGGCGGCCGCGCACCGCGGCCAGGTGCAGCCGGGGATAGAGCAGCGGGGGCACACCGGCCGCGTCGGCGATCGCCTCCTCCTCGGCGATCGCGGCCAGCGCCTGCCCGACGTCGCCGGTCAGCGCCGCGTAGGACGCCTGCTGGGCGAGGCCGAGGCGCAGCACCAGCGGCGAACCCGACGCGCGGCCGGTCCTCGTCAGCCACTCGGTGATCGTCGCGTGCAGGTGCGGGTCCCACAGTTCCCCGGCGAGCATGATGCCGAGGGCGGGCCGCCGGGTCCACATCGGGCTGTCGCCGCCGTCGAGGACCTTCCGCAGCAGGGGAACGGCCGCCCGGTGCCCGTCCGTGGCCAGCAGGACGAGCGCGTCCAGGACGTCCGGGGAGCCCGGGGCCGGCCCGGCGGACCCCGCCTCGGTCAGCACCATGTCCATCACCCCGCTGGCCCGGCCCACGACCAGGCTCATCTCCAGGGCGTCCAGGAAGCGGTCGCGCGACCACTCCGGGTCCAGACCGGCGAGCCGCCGCGCGGCACGGAGCATGAACGCCGGGCCGTTGCCGTCGTTGTGCCGCACGAAGGCGATCTGGCCCCGCAGCAGGTCGAGCCCGGCCCGCTGGGTCTCGTCCAGGGCCGCGTGCTCGACGGTCGTGAGGAGTTCGGCCGCCGCGTCGGCGCCGCCCGCGTCGAGCCGGGCCTGCACCGCGGCGAGCGTCCGTTCGATCCGCCGGGCACCGTCCAGCGACAGCGCCGCCGCGCGTTCGATGAACGCCGCCGCGGCCACCACGCCGCCCCGCGAGCGGGCGCGGGAGGCGGAACGTTCCAGCTCCGCGGCGACGTCCTCGTCCGGGCCGGTGCTCGCCTGCGCGCGGTGCCAGGCGCGCCGGTCCGCCTCCCGCACCGGATCGGTCACCTCGGCCAGCGCCCGGTGGGCCTCCCGGCGCCGCTCCGCCTCCGCGGCCCGGTAGACCGCCGACCGGGCCAGCGGGTGGCAGAAGCGGACCCGGGTGGAGAACTCCACCAGCCCGGTGGCGGTCGCGGCGGCGCTGGTCGCCGCCACGTCGAGCCCGAGCCGCCGCGCGGCGGGCCACAGCAGCCCGGGGTCGCCGGTCGGGTCGGCGCTCGCCACGGTCAGCAGCAGCCGCGCCCCGGCGGGCAGACCGGCCAGCCTGGCCCGGAAGCCGCGCTCGATCCGGTGCGGCACCGAGGACGTGTCCGGCGGGGCGAACCCCCCGGCTCGCGGCAGTTCGAGCAGCGCCAACGGGTTCCCGCGCGCCTCGGCCAGGAGCCGGTCACGCACCTGCTCGTCGAGCGTGGCATGGCTCCGCGCCGCCAGCAGCGCCCGCGCGTCGGCGTCGCCCAGCCCCTCGACGACCAGCCCGGGAAGCTCGTCCCACTCGCCCGCCGCGGACGGCAGCCGGACCGCGAAGGCCATCGCCACGGGTTCCGATCCGACGCGCCGGGCGAGGAAGGCCAACGTCCTGGACGACGCCGCGTCCAGCCACTGGGCGTCGTCGACCGCGCACATCAGCGGGCGGTCCCGCGCCGCCGACGCCAGCAGCTGAAGGGACGCCAGGCCGGTGCGGAACAGGTCCGGCTCGCCCGTCGCCAGGCCGAACGCGACCCGCAGGGCCTCCCGGTGCCGCTCGGGCAGCCCGTCGAGACGCCCGAGCACCGGCACGCACAGCTGGTGCAGGGCCGCGAACGGCAGCTCCGTCTCGTACTGCGACCCGGTCGCGCGCAGGACCCGGAACCCGGACGCCGCCCGCCGGGCGTGCTCCAGCAGCGCGCTCTTGCCGATGCCCGCCTCGCCGCGCAGGACCAGCGCCCCGCCCCGGCCCGCTCGCGCGGCCCCGGTCAGTTCGTCGATGCGCCGGATCTCGTCCCTCCTGCCGACGAGCCGACCGGGAAACTGAGCCCACGTCATACCGCGTACGTTAGGCCAACCGTGGCCTCCCTCGGGCAGGTGATCGACCGCGTACGGCGTGCTGGCGCCGCCGTCGTCCGGCCTCCGGGCGGGCGCGGCGGCGCCCGGGGCGCCGGAGGCGCCGGAGGCGCCCCGGCCGGGGGCACCCGCCGTCGCCTATCCGGCACCGGCGCCGCCGCGTAGGCGATGTCCACCGACGCGAGCGGACGCGCCCCGCCGCGAGCCTGGGAGCCCGGCCGCGCCGGGCCAGGAGGAGCCGTCACCGGGGCACGCCCCGGACCGGCCCGTTCCCCCACCCGGCGCACCTCGATGACCCAGGGAGGGTGCGATGATCTACCACGGCAACCGGATCAAGCTCAAGGACGGCGTCACTCCGGAGCAGCTCGACGAGGCTCTGGAGATCCTGCGGGAGACGGGCCGGACCGTCCCGGCCGTGACGTCGTTCTTCATCGGTCGCGAGTTCGGGGAGTACGACTGGAGCGCGATCTTCGTGCTGGCGGACCTGGACGGCTACTGGGAGTACCTGATCCACCCGGCCCACACCCGGGCCGAGCGGTTCGGGATGCCCCTGATGGAGAAGTTCGAGGCGTTCGACATCACCGACGACCCCGACCCCGCGTTCGGCGCCAAGGTGGCGGAGCTCCAGAAGCGTCACGTCGACACCGACCCGGAGCTCGCGAAGCTGATGGCGGGCCTCGCGTTCAGCACGGGCGGCAGCGCCTTCCCGCCGGCGCGCTAGCCGCGCGGCGGGCTCAGCCGTCCTTCAGGTGGGCGAGCGCCCCGATGAGGCGGTCGGCGATGTCCTCCGGCCACGGGAAGGCGCGGGTGACGGCGCGCTGGTGGGCCAGCCCGTGCAGGCCCAGCCACAGCGCGACGGCGTCGCTGGACAGGTCGGTGCTCGTGGCCTGCCCGGCGGCGACGCAGTCGCCGAGGGCGTCGATGAGGACCTGCAACGTGTCCGCGCCGAGCGTGACCAGGTCCTCCTCGGTCAGCGAGCTGTCGCCGAGGGTCGGCACCCACAGGCCCCCGAACATCGTGCGGTAGCGCTCGGGGTGGCTCCTGGCGAAGTCGAGGTAGGCGGTGCAGACCGCGTACAGCCGCTTCCGGGGGTCGTCGCCGGCCTCCTCCACGGCCGAGCCCAGCCTGCTGGTCAACGCGGCGAACTCCCGCCGCACCACGGCCAGCATGATGGCCGGCTGGTCGGGGAAGTGCGCGTAGATCGAGGGGGCGGCGATGCCGACCCGGCGGGCGACCGAGCGCAGCGTGATGGCCCGTTCGTCCCCGGCCTCGTCGAGCAGCTCCGCCGCGGCGGTGACGATCTCCCCCCGCAGACGGCCGCCCTCCCCGCGGCGGTTGCGCCTGCGGGCCGGCCGGGGCGCGGCCGATTCCTCCGGCCCGGGGTCATTCTCCGTGTCCTTCACGCCGTCACCTTACAGCGTGAAGTTTATCGGCGCACCCCCCTTGCCCGGCCCCGGGCAACGTGCGTAGCCTTACGACCGTAAGCAAACAGCCCCAAGCCTGAGGAAGTGCACCATGACCAGCGCCGTCACCACCCGCGCCACCGAGATCGTCCTGCCCGGCGAGGTCGAGCCGAGCGGCCTCCAGGTCCGGACCCGCGACCTCTCGGCCCCCGCCGCGGGCCAGGTCGTCCTGCGGATGAACGCCACCGGCGTCTCGTTCGCCGAGCAGCAGATGCGCCGCGGTAAGTACTACCGCCAGCCGCCGTTCCCCTTCGTCCCCGGCTACGACGTGGTCGGCACGGTCACCGCCACCGGTCCGGGCGTCGACACCGCCCTGGCCGGACGCCGGTTCGCCGCCGTCACCAAGACCGGCGGGTGGGCCAGCCACCTGCTGGTCGACGCCGGCGACCTGGTGCCCGTGCCGGACGGCCTGGACGCGGCGGCCGTGGAGACCGTGGTCGTGAACGGGATCACGGCCTGGCAGATGCTGCACCGGATGGCCAAGGTCCGCTCCGGCGGGACCATCGTGGTGCTGGGCGCCAACGGCGGCGTCGGGTCCACGCTCGTCCAGCTCGCCCGGCACGCCGGGATCACCGTGATCGGCACCGCCTCACCGCGCCACCACGCGACCGTGCGCGAGCTGGGCGCGATCCCCGTCGACTACCGCGACCCGCACCTGTACGACCGGATCCGGGAGTTCGCGCCGGACGGCGTGGACGCGGTGTTCGACCACGTCGGCGGCGCCGGTATCGCGCGGTCGTGGCGGCTGCTGCGCCGGGGCGGAACGCTCGTCTCCTACGGCACCGCGGCGACGAAGGACGACACGGGCGCCTCGCAGCTCCCGGTCCTCAAGCTCTTCGGGCGGCTGCTGCTGTGGAACCACCTGCCCAACGGCAGGAGCGCCCACTTCTACAACTTCTGGGCGGGCCGGCGCCGCCTGGCGGCCTTCCGGCGGCGGCTGAGCGAGGACCTCACCCAGGTGCTGCGGCTGCTGGCCGACGGCGTCCTCGTCCCGCAGGTCGCCGCGCGGATCCCGCTGGCCGACGCCGCCTCGGCCCTGACGCTCGCCGAGTCCCGCACCGTCATCGGCAAGGTCGTCCTCGTCCCCGGCACCTGACGACCCGAGCACCGCCCCCGGCACCCCCCCGAATCCCTGAAACACCGGGCCTGTCTCTTATACACATCTCCGAGCCCACGCGACTAAGGCGAATAACGGCTGCCGTCTTTTTCTTTAAAAAAAAAAGAATCCCTCTTGCTCCTCCAGCCGAAATACCAATTACACTACTCAATAGCTAATCGGAGATCGTAACGA
>NZ_LAVK01000284.1 GCF_001083795.1 Streptomyces sp. SBT349 | reverse complement strand
AACCCCCACCGGCCCCAGGTATGCGGACCCCCCACGCGGTTGGAGAGGCTTTGGGCAGGAGCCGCGTTGGGGCGAGAGATCGGGGGCCCTTACGCTGGCCAGCGGATCGGGCCCCTGGGCCCCACCGCGTTTTCCCCGATCGGGCCCCCGATCTTAGAGGCTCGCCCCAACGGGGCTGCCTAAAGCATCGGAAACCGCCCCAGCCACCCCCCGAGGCGGGGATCAGCGGACGTCGTCGTCCTGGCCGGAGGCCCTCAGTTTGCGGCGTTCCCAGCGATTGGGGTGGCGGACCGTGACGCCCGACAGGCCGCCGCTGCCCGTGACCCGCAGGAGGGGCGTGCCGGGGGCGTGCTCGTCCCCGGTCTTGTTCTTCAGGCCGCCGATCCCCGGGTCGGCCCCGGTGCTGTCCACCCGCCAGCCGATCGGGACGATGATCGTCACGCCGCCCATCTCGCCGTGGACCTCGATCTCGGTCTCCGACCACGGGCAGTCCGCGAGGGTGTAGTCGATCTTGACGCCGCCGAGGCCGCCGCGGGCGATCAGCCTCGCGGGGACCCGCCAGCGGCCGGTGCGCTCGTTCCCGGGGAGGCCGCCGCGCACCTCCTCCGGCGGGCCCGCGTCGCGCGGCGGGGGTGCGGGCGCGAGGGCGCGGGGGTCGGGTGGCAGGTCGGCGACCAGCGGTTCGAGATCACCGTACGTCTTGGCGGTGAGGGCGCGTTCGAGGCGCTCGTCCAACTCGTCGAGGTCGATCCGCCCGTCGCCCGCGGCCTCGCGCAGACGCTCGGCTATCGCATCCCTCTCCTCGTGCGAAACGCGCAACTCCGCCCGCGGCCGGGGCTCCGATGTCATGCGAATCACGATAGCCGAGGCACCTGGGGAGCGAGCGGGCCTAAACTCGGGATCGATGAGCGGCCTTTTCGATGACAACGCCCTGGCGGACCTCGGTTCCGAGCCGCCGCACGAGCCCGACGGCGCCTACGAGCCGTACGACCCTCCCGAGCGGGCGCCGGACGGCCTCTTCGAGGGGACCTTCGCCGAGCCCAAGGCGGCCGACGAGGACGCCTTCTACCGCAACGGCGCGCGCAAGCCCCTCACCGACCCGGCCGCGTTGCTCGACGGGCTGAACGAGGAGCAGCGCGAGGCGGTCACACACAGTGGCGGCCCGCTGCTCATCGTGGCCGGGGCGGGCTCGGGCAAGACGAGGGTGCTCACCCACCGCATCGCGTACCTGCTGGCCGCCCGTTCGGTGAACCCGGGGCAGATCCTCGCGATCACCTTCACCAACAAGGCCGCGGGCGAGATGAAGGAGAGGGTCTCCGAACTGGTCGGGCCCCGGGCGAACGCGATGTGGGTCATGACCTTCCACAGCGCGTGCGTGCGGATCCTGCGCCGCGAGAGCAAGCTGCTCGGGTTCACCTCCAGCTTCTCGATCTACGACGCCGCCGACTCCAAGCGGCTGATGGCGCTGGTCTGCCGTGATCTCGACCTGGACCCCAAGCGGTATCCGCCCAAGTCGTTCAGCGCCAAGATCTCCAACCTGAAGAACGAGCTGATCGACGCCGAGGACTTCGCGGCGCGGGCGTCGGAGCCGTTCGAGAAGACCCTCGCCGAGGCGTACGGCATGTACCAGGCGCGGCTGCGCGAGGCCAACGCGCTGGACTTCGACGACATCATCATGACCACCGTCCACCTGCTCGACGCGTTCCCCGACGTGGCCGAGCACTACCGGCGGCGGTTCCGGCACGTGCTGGTGGACGAGTACCAGGACACCAACATCGCGCAGTACACGCTGATCAGGCTGCTGGTGGGCGAGGCGTCGGGGGCGCCCGAGGCGATCGGCCCGGCCGAGCTGTGCGTGGTGGGCGACGCGGACCAGTCGATCTACGCCTTCCGCGGCGCGACCATCCGCAACATCCTCCAGTTCGAGCAGGACTATCCCGACGCGCGCACGCTGCTGCTGGAGCGGAACTACCGTTCCACGCAGACGATCCTCTCCGCCGCCAACGCCGTCATCGCGCGCAACGAGGACCGCCGCCCGAAGAACCTGTGGACCAGCGAGGGCGCCGGGGCCCGGATCACGGGCTATGTCGCCGACACCGAGCACGACGAGGCGCAGTTCGTCGCCGACGAGATCGACCGCCTCTCGGACGCGGGGGACGCCCGCGCCGGCGAGGTCGCCGTGTTCTACCGGACCAACGCGCAGTCCCGCGTGTTCGAGGAGGTGTTCATCCGCGTCGGGCTGCCGTACAAGGTGGTCGGCGGCGTCCGCTTCTACGAGCGCCGCGAGGTCCGTGACGTGCTGGCCTACCTGCGGGTGCTGGCCAACCCCGAGGACACCGTGCCGCTGCGCCGCATCCTCAACGTTCCCAAGCGCGGCATCGGCGACCGCGCCGAGGCGATGATCGAGGCGCTGGCCCTGCGCGAACGGATCTCGTTCGCCCAGGCGTTGCGGCGCGTGGACGAGGCTTACGGGATGGCGGCGCGCTCGGCCAACGCGGTCAGGCGGTTCAACGTGCTGCTCGAAGAGCTGCGGACCGTGGTGGAGTCGGGCGCCGGCCCGGCGACCGTGCTGGAGGCGGTGCTGGAGCAGACCGGGTACCTGGCCGAGCTCCAGGCGTCGACGGACCCGCAGGACGAGACCCGGGTGGAGAACCTCCAGGAACTCGCCGCCGTGGCCCTGGAGTTCGAGCAGGAGCGCGGCGAGGAGGACCCGGGCACGCTGGCGGACTTCCTGGAGAAGGTGGCGCTGGTCGCGGACTCGGACGAGATCCCGGACGACGAGGGTGACGGCGTCATCACGCTGATGACCCTGCACACGGCCAAGGGGCTCGAATTTCCCGTGGTGTTCCTGAGCGGCATGGAGGACGGCGTCTTCCCGCACATGCGCTCGCTCGGCAAGACGAAGGAGCTGGAGGAGGAGCGGCGGCTGGCGTATGTGGGCATCACGCGGGCCAGGCGGCGGCTCTACCTGACCCGTTCCGTGCTGCGCAGCGCGTGGGGGCAGCCGCAGCACAACCCGCCCTCGCGCTTCCTGGACGAGATCCCGGAGGAGCACGTGGACTGGCGCCGCACCGGGGCCGTGGCCCCGTCGCCGTCACCCACCGCGGCCTCCTCCGTGCTGGCCCCGCCGTCCTCCCAGCGCGGCAGGCGCGGCGCGGGCGCGTTCGCCACGGGCCGCATGAAGGACCGCCCGGTGGTCGCCCTGGAACCGGGGGACCGTGTCACGCACGACAGCTTCGGCATGGGGACGGTCGTCGGCGTCTCGGGCGCCGGGGACCGGGCGGAGGCGACGATCGACTTCGGCGGCGAGAAGCCCAAGCGCCTGCTGCTGCGTTATGCCCCTGTTGAGAAGCTGTGATGATTGGCCTGTAGTGTTCCCGCTATGTCACAGACCGGGGAGAGGGCTTGTGATTCTCCCCCCAGGGGGGATTAGCTTCGTGCGGCAATGTTCGTACTCCTGTTCCTTCTGTCCCCGGAGTACGTACCATCTTGAGATTCCCAGGGGGAACACATGAGCCAGCCCTGGCAGCAACAGCCGGACGGCGGATACGGACAGCAGCCGCAACAGCCGGGCGGTTACGGCCAGCCCCAGCCCAACCCTTACGGGCAGCAGCCGCAGCCTCCGCAGCAGCCGTACGGTCAGCCGCCGCAGCAGGGCTACGGCTACCCGCCGGCGCAGCCGCAGCCGCAGCCCCCGGGCCAGCCGCAGCCGTGGGGCGCCCCCGGTGGCGGCTTCCCGCCGCCTCCGCCGCACGGTGGCCCGCAGCAGAACGTGATGCTCGCCATCCTCGCGGCCGTGGGCGCCGCGTTGGTGATGGCCTTCCTCTACGCGTTCATCTACGACGCGATGTTCGACGAGGACACCGGCGAGGTCCGGCAGATCAGCTACGTGGCGATCGCCATCGGTGCCGCGGTCGGCGCCGGTCCGGCGTTCCTCGCCAAGAACAACTGGGGTGTCTACGCCCTCGGCGCGGTGCTCGCGCTGGTGGCCGCGATCTTCGGTGAGCTCTACGGCACGGCGATGATCCTCGCCGAGTACTCGGGCACCGACTGGAGCGCGTTCAAGATCCTCACCGTCGAGTTCGGCAACCTGTGGGACCTCTGGCAGGAGACGAACGAGGCGATCAATTACGTCTTCCTGGCGTTGGCGCCAGCCGCCGCCATCGGCGTCACCCAGGCGGTCGCGCGGCGCAGGCCGTAACGCACGTCCGGGCGAAGGCCCGTCGTCACCCAGCCGAGGCTGGGGGCGGCGGGCCTTTTCTCATGCCCGGAACCGGGCACCGGGTGCTCGCCCCGGCCCGCCGATGCCCGCTTATTTCTTCATAGCGGAAATAGTCAGACACTTCTTTCACTTCTGCGGAACGTGTGAGATGTTGTCGGCATGCCAGGACATGAGCGTGGACTCTCGAACAAGCCGGTCGTCGTCGTGGGAGGCGGCCCGGTCGGCATGGTCGCGGCGGCCTCCCTCGCCCGCCTCGGTGTGCCGGTCGTGCTGATCGAGGCGGAGGACGAGCCCAAGACCGACTGGCGCGCCTCGACCTTCCACGCGGCGACGCTCGAACTGCTGGCCGAGCTCGGCTTGGGGGACCGGATGCACGCCGAGGGCCTGGTGGTCCCCGTGTACCACTTCCGTGACCGGCGCGAAGGGCTGGTCGCCGCCTTCGACTTCACGCTCCTCGCGGACGAGACGCCGTATCCCTACCGGCTCCAGCTCAACCAGCAGCACCTGGTGCGCATGCTGCACGAGCGCCTGCGCGCGCTGCCCGAGGTCGAGCTGCTCTTCGGCACCCGCGTCACCGCGGTCGAGCAGGAGCCGGGCGGCGGCGCCTCGGTGACGGCGCGGACCCCGGACGGCACCCGCGTGCTGCACGGCGCGTATGTGATCGGCGCGGACGGCCCGGGCAGCACCGTGCGCCGGTCGCTGGGCGTGGACTTCCACGGCTACACGTACCCGGAGCGCTTCCTCATCGCGAGCACCAGCGTGGACCTCGCCGAGGCGCTGCCCGGCATCGCCGAGGTCAACTACATCGCCGACCCGCACGAGTGGCTGTTCCTGCTGCGCACCCCCGAGTCGTGGCGCGCCGTCTGGCCGGTGCCGGCCGGGCAGAGCGAGGAGGAGGCCACCGAGGTGGCCAGGCTCCAGCGCCAGCTCCAGGGCGTCGCGCCCTGGGCCGCCGGATACCCGATCATCGACCGGCAGCTCTACCGCGTGCACCAGCGCGTCGCCGAGCGGTTCCGCGTCGGCGACATCGCGCTCATCGGCGACGCGGCCCACATCAACAGCCCGATGGGCGGCGTGGGCCTCAACAGCGGCATCCACGACGCCGTCGACCTCTCCCGGCGCATCGCCCGCATCGCCTCGGGGACCTCGCCGGCCGTGGCCGAGGCCGAGCTCGCCGCGTTCGCCGACGTCAGGCACCGCGTCGCGGTCGAGTACGTGCAGGCCGACACCCAGCGCAACACGCAGCGCCTGCGCGAGACGGACGAGGAGCGCCGCCGCGCCGCGCACGCCGAGATGCGCGCCATCGCTGCCGACCGGGACCGCGCCCGCGCCTACATGCGGCGCGCCTCCCTGCTGGAGAGCGTCCGCCGCTTCGGCGTCGGCCTGCCGCCGGGCCAGACCGCGCCCCAGGCGCCCGCCCCCGTCCACTGAACCCGCACCGACCAGGAGGCCCGCATGTCCACCGTCGACGAACCCGCGGTCGAGGACCAGGAGCTGCGTTCCCTGTACGAGGACATCGACGCGGCCCAGCTGCGCCCGCTGTGGACCATCACCGAGCAGCTGCTCACCCCCACGCCGCGCCCCAGGGCCGTGCCGTGGCTGTGGCGTTCCTCCGCGATGCGCCCCCTGGCCGAACGCGCCATCCGCCTCGTCCCGGTGGAGCGCGGCGGCGAGCGGCGCGTGCTGTCGCTGACCAACCCGGGCCTGGGCGGGCGCCCTTACGCCGCGGGCACGCTGTGGGGCGCCATCCAGTGCCTCGGCCCCCGCGAGACCGCGCCCGCGCACCGGCACTCGCCGGGCGCCATCCGGTTCGTGATCGAGGGCGAGGGCGTGTGGACCACGGTCGACGGCGACGCCTGCGACATGCACCCCGGCGACCTCGTCCTGACCCCCGGCGGCGCCTGGCACGACCACGCCAACGGCGGCGACGGGAACATGTTCTGGTTCGACGGCCTCGACCTGCCGATGGTGGAGGCGCTGGACGCCGTCTTCTTCGAGCAGCACCCCGAGCTGAACCAGCCGATCACCGGCGCCCACAACCGTTCCGAGGCCGCGTACGCGGACGGCGGGGGCACCCCGGACGCCACCATGGCCGACGGCGCCGTCACCCGGCCGCTCGACCCGGCGCACTCCCCGCTGCTGGTCTACCGCTGGGCGGCCACCGACGAGCGGCTGACCCGCCTGGCCGCGGCCGGCGACGCCCCGCTGGTGAGCGTCGAGTTCACCAACCCGCACTCGGGCGCCAGCGTTCTGCCGACCCTGTCCTGCGGCATGCACCGCGTGCTGCCCGGCGGCTCCTCCGCGCCGGTGCGCCGCAGCGGCAACACCGTCTTCGTCGTCTTCCGCGGCGAGGGCAGCAGCGTCATCGACGGGCGCCGCTTCGCCTGGGAGGCGGGCGACATGTTCGTCGTGCCGTCCTGGTCGGCCGCCGAGCACGCGTCGGCGGCCGGTGCCGACCTGTTCAGCCTGGGCGACGCCCCGGTGCTGCGGGCGCTGGGCATCTACCGGGAGGAAACGCTGCCCGGACCGCAGGAGGTCACGGGCGTCTTCGGCACGGAAGGGCTGACACGATGAAGCTGGCGCTGTTCGACGACCACCGGCTCGGCGCGGTGGAACAGGCGGCGGACGGCGGGTGGGTGGTGGACGTCACCGACGCGCTCGGCCTGCCGCACGACCCCGACGCGCTGACCGCCGGCTGGTGGCGGGCGCTGTGCCGGGACTACCCGCTGCTGCGCGAGCGGATCGCCGCCGCCGCGGCCTCGGGCCCGCGCCTCCCGCTGGACGCGGTCGCGCTGAAGGCGCCCGCGCTCAACCCGAGCAAGATCGTGGCCTGCGCCTGCAACTACGCCGACCACGTGGCCGAGATGCACGGCGTCCAGGAGCGGACGCTCGGCGGCGTCGAGTCGTGGATGATGAACTTCGACGTCTTCCTCAAGTCCCCCTCCTCGCTCTCCGGGCCCGCCGACGACATCGTGTTGCCCGAGGAGATCGTGGCCGCCGGCCAGGAGATCCACCACGAGTCGGAGCTGGTCATCGTCGTCGGCCGGGGCGGCGCCGACATCCCCGAGGCCACCGCGCTCGACCACGTCTTCGGCTACACGCTGGGCCTGGACATCACCGTCCGCAGCGCCGCCGACCGCTCGCGGCGCAAGTCCTACGACACCTTCAGCCCGCTGGGCCCGTTCGTCGTCACGGCCGACGAGATCGGCGACCCGGGGGACTTCGCGATCCTGCTCGACGTCAACGGCGAGAAGCGCCAGGACGTGAACACCCGCGACCTGCTCACCCCGGTCCCCGCGATCGTCTCGTACGCGTCGCGGATGATGACCCTGCTGCCCGGCGACCTCATCTTCACCGGGGCGCCCCCCGGCGTCGGCGCGATCGCACCGGGCGACCGGCTCCGGGCCTCGCTCAGCCGCGTCGGCGAACTGGCCCTCGCCGTCCGCCAAGGCTGAGGCCCGGGCTCCGTCGGGCCCCGCCCGGCCCAGGTGCCCTGACCGCCGGGGCCCGACGGAGAAAACTGCTGCGCTAGGATTCCTCCATGTCGAATACAGCGGCCCCCGGCCCCGCCGTCACCAGCTCGGTGGACAACGCCCTGCGCCTTCTGGAGCTGATCGGGGAGCGGCAGGCGCTGCGCGTCTCGGACGCGGCCGTGGAGCTCGGCGTGGCGCCCTCGACGGCGCACCGCCTGCTCAACGCCCTGCGCCGGCGCGGATTCGTGCTCCAGGAGAAGCCCAACGGCGCCTACCGTCCCGGCCCCGTGCTCAACGAGATCGGGCTCGCCGCGATCGGCCGCGTCGACATCCGCCAGGTCGCGCGGCCGGTGCTGGAGGAGGTGCGCGACCGCACCCAGGAGACGGTGAGCCTCTCGCTGCTGGAGGGGCGGAACGTCCGCTTCATCGACTGCGTGGAGTCCCCGCGTTCGGTGCGTGTCGGGGACCGCACGGGTGTGGTGATGCCCGCCCACTGCACCGCGGCGGGCAAGGCGATCATGGCGGCGATGCCGGCGGCCGAGCTGGCGCGCCGGTTCACCGACCAGGACCTCGCCACCCGCACCGAGTTCTCCGTCTCCGACTGGCCGGCCCTGGAGGCGGAGCTGGAGGAGATCCGCCGCACCGGGTACGCGGTCAACGTCGAGGAGGGCGAGCGGGGCATCAGCGCCGTGGCGGCCGTGCTGCGCGACCGGGCGGCGACGCCGCTGGCCTCGATGGCCGTCGTCGTCCCCGCCCTCCGCCTCGGCTCACGCCCCGACGCCGCCAAGCTGGCCACCGACCTGCTGGCCGCCCGCGACGCCCTTCAGGAACGCCTCCAGGGCTGAACGTCCCCGCGCCCGGGGACGGTGGGTCAGCCGATCGCGTCGGCGACCTCGTCGCGCAGCTGCGGCAGCATGTCGTGGATGATGCCGGGGCAGAGTGTGTTGTTGAAGTCCATGTGCCCGTAGATCTCGGTCGGCGTGATCGCGTACTGGGAGGCCACGAAGGCGCATATCTGCACCAGCGAGGCCCACTGGGCCGCCGGCGGCACCGCGCCGTCGTGGTAGGCGCCCTCGTTGGAGATGCCGATGCCGAAGTCGTTGGCGCCCGAGGTGTGGGCGCCCAGCACGAAGTTGGTGCCGCCGAGGAGCGTCTCCAGGCTGCGGTGGCGGCCCTCGGTGAGGTAACCGCCGCGCGACACGACGAAGTTGTAGCCGGTGTCGACCCAGCCGTTGTCGTCCTGGTGGAGCGCCTGCACCCAGCGGGCGTGCGAGTGCGCCTGGGCGCGGGAGTAGTCGGTGCTGTTGGAGCTCACCGTGTGGTGGACGATGATCGCGGCCGGGCGGCGCTGCACGAGGGAGATGGTGCCGGCCGGCGGGCTGGCGCCCCACTGGGCGGTGCCGTCGATCGCGGGCTGGGCGACCCGGGCGCCCTGGGACGCCTGGGCCGCGCGGGCGGTGAGGGGGACGGCGGTCGCGGCGGCGAGCCCGGCCGCGCCGGCGAAGAGCATGCGGCGGCGGATCGAGTGGTCGTGGGACACGGGGACTCCTCGGATGGCGACGTGGGGGGACGGACGGAGCCGACCGGTCGGTGACCGGTCGGCTCCACCGGTGCGTGCGTGACGAGGTGCGGCGGCTGCGTCAGGTGTTGTTGGCCAGGGCGAGCAGCCGGTCGCGCGTTCCGTTGAACTTGTTCCGGTCGACGTTCCCGGAGACCCCGGAGACCGAGCCGGTCGAGGTGTACTGCCACGCCGTCCAGACACCGAAGCCGCCCGGCAGGGTCGGGCTGCCCGTGGTCCAGTGGGCCACCCACAGCGGGGACTTGGCGGCCATGCCGTTCCAGCTGCCGGTGCAGGAGTTCCACCAGCTGGGGCTGGTGTAGATCACGATGTCCCGCGTGGTGCGGGCCTTGTACGTGTTGTAGAAGTCGGTGATCCAGTTGCGCATGGCGGTGGTCGACATGCCGTAGCAGGAGGCGCCGTAGGGGTTGGCCTCGATGTCGAGCACGCCGGGCAGCGTCAGGTTGTCACGGGACCAGGCGCCGCCGTTGGACGCGAAGTAGTTGGCCTGGACGGCGCCGCTGGAGACGTCGGGCCGGGCGAAGTGGTAGGCGCCCCTGATGACTCCCGCGCCATGGGCGGCCGGGTAGTTGGTGTTGAACGAGGAGTCCTTGAAGTTGGTGCCCTCGGTCGCCTTCATCCACGCGAACTGGATGCCGAAGTTGCGCACCGAGCCCCAGTTGATGGACCCCTGCCAGTGCGAGATGTCGATGCCCTGCACTCCGGTGGTGTCCTGCGGGGCGATGAAGCCCCCGCCGGCCTCGGCGCCCTCGTGGATGAGGGTTCCGGCGCCCATGAACGCCTCGCCCTCCTCGATGTCGCCTATCTCGCTGGGCACCGGGTCGGGTGCGCCCAGGGGGGAGATCTGCTCCGGGGCGGAGGCGGCCGGGGACGAGGCCGCCTCCGCCCCGGAGCAGATC
>NZ_LAVK01000283.1 GCF_001083795.1 Streptomyces sp. SBT349 | reverse complement strand
CCACCCACCCAGCCACCCCGGGTCACCATCCCGCAACGGCCCTTAGCGTCAAAGCCGTGACCAACTGATGATCGGGGGCCAGGTGTTCACCGTTCGCGACATGACGGCGCTGGGCGCCGGCCGCAAGCGACTGGAGTTCGCCTCCGGGGAGATGTTCACGATGAACCGCTTCACCGTGCTGTGGGGGGCCCGTCGCATCGGCCCCCGCCCGCGCGGGTGGGCGTCACGATGACCGCCCGCGACGCGGCCGTAGCCGTGATCGGACGTCGCCGTCTCTTGTCGGGAGGTGCCAAAGCCTGCCGACGTCCCGCCCCGCTTACTTGTCGGTAACAACGTCTAGCCGGACCTCGGCGCCGCCTCTACGGTCGTCGCATGCCGAACCTGCCTGATGTCGCCCTGTGGTCCATACCCGCGTTCGTGCTGCTCACCGTCGTGGAGATGGTCAGCTACCGGATCCACCCGGACGAGGACAAGGCCGGGTACGAGGCCAAGGACGCCGCCACCAGTCTCAGCATGGGCATGGGCAGTCTCGTCTTCGACTTCCTGTGGAAAATCCTGGTCGTCGCGATATACACCGCGATCTATGAGCTCACCCCGCTCCGGGTCCCCGTCCAGTGGTGGACGATCCCGTTGATGCTGCTGGCGCAGGACTTCTTCTACTACTGGCAGCACCGTGGTCACCACGTCATCCGCATCCTGTGGGCCTGCCACGTGGTCCACCACAGCAGCCGCAAGTTCAATCTCACCACCGCGCTGCGCCAGCCCTGGACCAGCCTGACGTCCTGGCCGTTCTACCTGCCCATGATCGTGCTCGGGGTGCACCCGGCCGCCGTCGCCTTCTGCTACTCGGCCAACCTCGTGTACCAGTTCTGGATCCACACCGAGCGCATCGACAAGCTGCCCCGCCCTGTCGAGTACCTCCTCAACACGCCCTCGCACCACCGCGTGCACCACGCTTCCCAAGGCGGCTACCTGGACCGGAACTTCGGCGGCATCCTGATCATCTGGGACCGGGCGTTCGGCTCCTGGGCCGGTGAGACCGAGAAGCCCGTCTACGGCCTCACCAAGAACATCACCACCTACAACCCGCTGCGTGTCGCCACGCACGAGTACGCCGCCATCGCCCGCGATGTCCGCGCCGCGACCAGTTGGCGCGAGCGCGCCGGGCGGGTGTTCCGTGGTCCCGGCTGGCAGCCCGGCTCCAGCACCGGCCCCGCGGCCCCGGAGCCCGCCGCGTGAAGGCCCCCGCCTGCTCGACTCCGCGAAAGGTCCCTCAGGCCAGCGCCTCGAAGTACCCCTTCTGGGCCGGGTAGTAGGCGTCGAAGGCCGGCGGGGGCGTGCTCTCCCGGGACGCGGTGAGCATGTCCAGGTAGTACTCCCAGCCCGGGCCGATGGAGCCGAGTCCCTCGGCGTCGGGGCGGTGGTGGACGAGCCGCAGTTCGACCGTGCCGTCCCCGTTCTCCGTGAGCAGCAGCTCCATGGGCCACGCTCCGGAGGGATCGTCCATCGAGACGGCCAGGCGGCGGGGCGGCTCACACGCGTCGACCGTCACCTCCATCCGGGGCGCGCCCTCCTCGAACGCCATCCGCACCTCGATCGCCTTTCCGGGACCCGCGTCGCCGCGCCACGCGCCGAACCAGCGGGCGGTGCGCTCGGGTTCCGTCACGCTGGCCCAGACGTCGTCGATCGCGGCGCGGTAGGTGCGGGTGAGGATCAGGTCGTAGCCCCGGTCGGTGGGGACGAGACGGCCGGTGGGCTGCGGGGAGTCGGTCATGCGCTGTCCCTCTCGTGGTCTTCCGCGCGCTCCGCCGGAAGCCGCTTCCGGTCCCTGCGGGTGCGGTGGATCTCGGTCTCCAGGGCGTCGAGCCGCTGGGCCCAGCCGGTCGAACGGTCGAACTGGGCGAGCCAGGCCGTGAGATGGCTGATCCCGGACGGGTCGAGGGCGTAGAGCCGCTGCCGTCCGACGGCCTCGTCGCGGACGAGGCCGCACTCGCGCAGCACCCGCAGATGGCGGCTGACCGCCGGCCTGCTGATGCTGAACCGGCCCGCGATCTCGCCCGCCGTGAGCCGGGCGTGGCGCAGCATGACCAGGATCTCCCGCCGCACGGGGTCGGCTATGGCACCGGCCACCAGGCTCAGTTCGTCGTTGGGGTTACGCATTCAGCTCGTGGCGTCCAGGTCCCGGGCGTACATCTCGATGGCCTCGCGGTAGGAACGGATCTCCGGGTCCGTGCTGGTGTCGGCGAGGAGGGTGAGCAGGAGCCGCATCGCCTCGTGGTGCTCGCCGGTGTTGTACAGGGCCATCGCGAGGAACGTCCGCAGCGCGCCGTCCCCGGGGAACTCGGCCGCGCCGGAGCGCAGGGTCGCCACCGCTTCGGCGTGGCGCCCCAGCGTGCGGTAGGTGCTGCCGAGGCCGAGCAGGGCGCCGAGCCGGTCCTCGTCCGAGAGGCCGGGGGCCGCGAGGGCGCGTTCGTAGAAGGGGACGGCCTCGGCCTCCAGGCCCAGCCGGTCGTGCACCCAGGCCGTCTGGTAGGCCACCTCCGGGTCCTGCGGTACCTCGGCGGCCAGGGCGAGCAGGTGCGCGCGGGCCTCCTCGTTCGCGCCGCGCTCCCGCAACCGGACGGCTCGCGCCAGCCGTTCGTCCCTGCCGTTCTCCCTGTTCATGGGGCCGACCCTAACGGTGCGGCTGTGGGTGGCTGGGGTGGGGCGGCTTCCACGCCTGGCGTGGAAGCCGCAACCCCAGCCACCCACACGCCCCGGCCGGTGAGGGCCGGGGCGAGGTGGGGCGAGGCCGGGGCGCGGCAGGGCCGGTGGGTCAGGCCAGACTGGCGATGGCCTCGTTGAACGTGGCCGAGGGACGCATCACGGCCGTCGTCCTGGCGGGATCGGGCCGGTAGTAGCCGCCGATGTCCGCCGGGGAGCCCTGGACCGCGATCAGCTCGTCGACGATCGTCCGCTCCTGCTCGCCCAGCGTCCTGGCCAGTGCCTCGAACGCCTCGGCCAGCTCCGGGTCCTCCTTCTGCCCGGCCAGCTCCCGCGCCCAGTAGAGGGCGAGGTAGAAGTGGCTGCCACGGTTGTCCAGGCCGCCCAGGCGGCGGCTGGGGGACTTGTCCTCGTTGAGGAACGCGGCGGTCGCCCGGTCGAGGGTGTCGGCGAGGATCTGGGCGCGGGCGTTGTCCGTGGTCTGCGCCAGGTGCTCGAAACTGACCGCCAGTGCCAGGAACTCACCGAGGCTGTCCCAGCGCAGGTAGTTCTCCTTGACGAGCTGCTGCACGTGCTTGGGCGCGGAGCCGCCCGCGCCGGTCTCGAACAGCCCGCCGCCGTTGATCAGCGGCACGACCGACAGCATCTTGGCGCTGGTGCCCAGCTCCAGGATGGGGAAGAGGTCGGTCAGGTAGTCGCGCAGCACGTTGCCGGTCACGGAGATCGTGTTCTCCCCGCGGCGGATGCGCTCCAGGGAGAACGCGATCGCGTCGACCGGCGCCATGATCTCGATCGTCAGGCCCTCGGTGTCGTGCTCGGGCAGGCAGGCCCTGACCTTCTCGATGAGGCGGGCGTCGTGCGCGCGGGTCTCGTCCAGCCAGAACACGGCCGGGTCGCCGGTCGCGCGGGCGCGGTTGACGGCGAGCTTGACCCAGTCGCGGACCGGGATGTCCTTGGTCTGGCACATGCGCCACACGTCGCCGGCGCTGACCGCGTGCTCCAGCACCACGGTGCCCTCGGTGTCCACGACGCGAACGGTGCCGGTCGCGGGGATCTCGAAGGTCTTGTCGTGGCTGCCGTACTCCTCCGCCTTCTGCGCCATCAGGCCGACGTTGGGCACCGAGCCCATCGTCGCCGGGTCGAACGCGCCGTTCGCACGGCAGTCGTCGAGCACGACCTGGTAGATCCCGGCATAGCTGCTGTCGGGAATGACCGCGAGGGTGTCGGCTTCCTGACCGTTCGTGTCCCACATGTGACCGGAGGTGCGGATCATGGCGGGCATCGAGGCGTCCACGATGACGTCGGACGGCACGTGGAGGTTGGTGATGCCGCGGTCGGAGTCGACCATCGCCAGGTCGGGGCCCGCGGCGAGCTCGGCCTCGAAGGACGCCGCGATCTCGGCGCCCTCGGGCAGCGACTCCAGGCCCTTGAGGATGCCGCCGAGCCCGTCGTTCGGGCTGAGTCCCGCGGCGGCGAGCGTGGCGCCGTGCTCGGCGAACGTCCTCGGGAAGAACGCGCGCACCGCGTGACCGAAGATGATCGGGTCGGACACCTTCATCATGGTGGCCTTGAGGTGCACGGAGAACAGCACGCCCTCGCTCTTGGCCCGCGCGACCTGCGCCGCCAGGAACTCGCGCAGCGCGGCGACCCGCATGACGGAGCCGTCCACGACCTCGCCCGCCAGCACCGGCACGGACTCGCGCAGCACGGTGGTGGAGCCGTCGTCCCCGGCCAGCTCGATGCGGAGCGAGCCCGCCTCGGCGATGACCGCGGACTTCTCCGTGGAGCGGAAGTCGTCGCCCTCCATGTGCGCCACGTTGGTCTTCGAATCGGCGCTCCAGGCGCCCATCCGGTGCGGGTGGGCCTTGGCGTAGTTCTTCACCGAGGCGGGTGCGCGGCGGTCGGAGTTGCCCTCGCGCAGCACCGGGTTGACCGCGCTGCCCTTGACCCGGTCGTAACGGGCGCGGATGTCGCGGTCCTCGTCGGTCTTCGGGTCGTCCGGGTACTCGGGGAGGGCGTACCCCTGCTCCCTCAGCTCGGCGATCGCGGCCTTGAGCTGCGGGGTCGAGGCGGAGATGTTCGGCAGCTTGATGATGTTGGCCCCGGGGGTCTGGGCCAGCCGGCCCAGCTCCGCGAGCGCGTCGGGGACGCGCTGCTCCTCCGTGAGGTGCTCGGGGAAGCCGGCGATGATCCGCCCGGACAAGGAGATGTCACGGCTCTCCACCCGGACCCCGGCCGTCGATGCGTACGCCTGGATCACAGGCAGGAACGAATAGGTCGCCAGGGCCGGGGCCTCGTCGGTATGGGTGTAGATGATGGTCGAATCAGTCACCGCGTGCTCCGCTCCACGTCTCTCCACGTCTGCAACATTGCTCGACATCAAGATATCTCGTGACCGGGGCGCGTTCGACACCGCTCCTCCCCGTGGCGCCGCCGGGGGCGGACCGGGGTGCGACCCGCGGGCCGGGTGGCCCGCAGGTCGCCGTCCGGCGGGACCGGCCGGGCCCGCTGCCGCGGACCCGCCGGCACCCCGGGTGCTCCCCGCCGGGCGGGACCGCGGGGGCGTGGGGAAGGACGCCGCGGCCCCGATGGGGTCCTGGTGAGGGTCGTGACCGTGCGCGGCGGGGTCAGCCGCCGCCGGGCCACTGGGGATCGGGCCACAGGCCGGTGCAGGCGGGCTGGTCGGTGTACCAGCCGGAGTTGCCCGTGCCCTGGGTGATCCGGAAGCCGTCGCCGACGCAGTTGTGGATCGGGTTGTCCTGCGCGATGCCACTGGCGACGACGTTCTCGAACGAGGCGGTGCCCGGTGCCTGGATCTGGAGGGCGTAGGTGCCGGCGCCCTCGATGCGGATGTCCTCGAACCGCAGGCCGTTGACGGCGCCCTCGATCACATGGATGGCGGCGTAGGAGCTGTCCAGCACCTCGCTGTCGGTGACCTGGACGGTGGCGCCGTCGATCGGCTCGTTGAGGCCGCTGAACCAGATGGCCCCGACGCCGAACTGCCAGTTGAAGTCGTTGTTCCCCGCCCGGATCAGGGTGTTGCGGGTCACGTCGATGGTGCCGGAGACGGCGGTGCCCTGGCCGGAGTCGACACCGGGGTAACGGTTGGCCACGTGCAGGCCGCCGCCGTTGGTCACCGTGTCGGAGACGACGTTGTCCGCGATGGTGATGTCCCGGCCGCCGTAGGTCACGATGTTGTTGGCCAGGATCGGCAGCACCACGGTGTTGAACGTGAACGAGTTGCCGACGTTGGGCACCCGCTCCGCCCACATGGCCAGCGCGTCGTCCCCGGTGTTGCGGACGAAGGTGTTGGTGACGGTCGAGTCGGTGACCCCGATGTGGAAGTTCACGCCGTCGGCCGTCTGGTCGAGGATCCGGCTGTCGCGGATGGTCAGGTTGTCCATGGGGCCGTCCATCCAGGCGCCGCACTTGGTGTGCTGCATCCAGATGTTGTCGATCACGGAGTCCGACATGGCGCCGCCGATGGCGTTGACCTGGTGTTCGTCCACCCGCTCGCGGATGTCCCCGATGATCGCGAAGTCGCGCAGGGTCACATTCCTGCTGCCGCCGTCCGCGGCCCACTTGCCGTAGACGCCGACGGCCTTGGCGCGGTCCACCGGGTCGCGGCCGGTCAGCACGCTGTACCAGGGGCCGGCGCCGCGCAGCGTCACCTGGTCCACGACGATGTGCTCCGTGACATTGAACGTGCCCTCGGGGAGGTACACCTCCCTGCCCTGGGCCCGGCCCGCGTCCACCGCGGCCTGGATGGCGGCGGTGGAGTTCCCGGCGCCGGTGGGGTCGGCGCCGAAGTCGGCCACCACGTCGATGGCGCCCTCCGGCCTGGCGACCGGCGCCGCCACCAGCTCGAAGTCCGCGAGATCGATCGTGAACGTGGGGGAGTCCGCCGTCGAGGACACCCGGAGCCCGACCGTGGTCCCGGCCGCCAGCGTCTCACCGAACAGGGTGCGGGTCTCGTCGTAGAAGTGGTGGGGATTGGTGTCGCCCGGGTTGTTGTTGAACGGGTAACCCCCGTAGTACCAGCCGTACTTCGAGGTCACCTCCACGCTCTGGTGGACCGAGCCGTCGACCAGCAGGTCCATCGAGGCGTCGCGCCCGGTGCCCGCGGCGCTGTCCGGGATCGAGTAGCGGAACGTCATGGCGTTGGCGGGCTCGGTGAGCGTGAACTCCACGTACTCGCCGACGGCGTCGAGGGTCACGGCCCTGCGGCCCGACGCCTCGGACGGCAGCGTGCCGTAGACGCGGTCGGGGCCGATGGGCGAGCCGTTGGTGGCGGCGTCCTCCGCCTCGTGCTCGACGAAGGGCACGTCGGCGCCGCGTCCTTCGACGTCGAACGGGGAGACGTCGAACGGGGAGACGGCGGACGGGGAGACGGCGGACGGGGAGACGGCGGACGGGGAGACGGCGGACGCCGCCCGTTCCTGGGCGGGGGCGGCCCCGCCGGGCTCCAGCGCCGCGGCTGTCCCGGCCGCGGTGAGCAGCAGGGAGAGGGCAGCGGATGTGCCGCGTGCGAGCAGGCGGCGTCCGGGCGGTTCTTCCACAGACGTTCGTCCTTGCCTTGTGGGGGTGGGCGAGGTGCGGTGCTCCGAGGCTAGGGGGCGGATGCGCAGGAAGTCCATGAGCGTGCGCAAGATTCTTGCTGGATAACGCAAAAAGCTGATTACTGCGAGGGCTGGGCGCGGCCTTCGCCGTCCCGTGCGCCACCTCCGGGGCTCAACGGGGGCGTGTGGGGGCGTGTTGACGGGCGCGGAAGGCAGATGACATCGTTCCCATCTGGGATCGATCCCACAGTGGTGACCGATCCCGGAGTGCCAAGGGAGGGCCTTCCGTGCGCGTCGCCCCCGACGTCTTCCTGTTCCGCGACACCTGCAACGTCTATGTACTGGTGAGCGGACGGCAGGCCATCCTGGTCGACTTCGGCGACGGCGCCGTGCTCGACCGGCTCGCCGACTACGGCGTGGACGAGGTCACCGACGTCCTCGTCACCCACCACCACCGCGACCAGGTCCAGGGCCTCGCCCGCGCCCGCGCCGCCGGGATCCGCGTCTGGGTCCCGCCCGTCGAGCGCGACCTGATAGCCGGGGTGGACGAGCACTGGCGGACCCGCTCCCTGGACAACGACTACGACGTCCGCCAGGACCGCTTCTCCCTGCTCCGGCAGGTGCCCGTCACCGGCACCGCCGCCGAGTACCGCACCGCGACCTACGGGCACGCCGAGGTGTACACCCTCCCCCTGCCCGGCCACACCCCCGGATCCGTCGGCTACCTGGTGGAGGTCGGCGGCCGTCGCCTGGCGTTCGTCGGCGACCTGATCCACGGCGAGGGCCGCGTCTGGTCGCTCGCCGCCACCCAGTGGGCCTACACCGGCTTCCACGAGAACCAGGGCAAGGAGGGGGTGGCCGCGACCGTCCTGTCCTGCATGCAACTGCTCGACCACCGCCCCGACCTGCTGCTCCCCTCCCACGGCGAGCCCGTCACCGACCCGCCCGCCGCCGTGGCCCGGCTCCGCTCCCGCCTCCAGGAGCTGCTGGACATGAACCGCCGCACCCCCTGGGACCCCGAGCGCATGCTCACCCACCCCTGGGCCGAGGTCACCCCGCACCTCCTGCGCAACACCACCAGCATGGCCAACTCCTACGCGCTGCTCTCCGACCACGGCACCGCGCTGCTCCTCGACTTCGGGTACGACCTGACCACCGGGCTGCCGGGCGGCCAGGACCGCGCCTCCCGCCGCCCGCTGCTGGCCTCGATCGCGGCGCTGCGCCGCGACCACGGCATCGACCGCGTCGAGGTCGCCCTGCCCACGCACTACCACGACGACCATGTCGCCGGGTTCAACCTGCTGCGCGAGGTGCACTCCACCGAGGTCTGGGCGCCCGCCCACATCACGCCCGTCCTCACCCTGCCCGAGCGCTGGGACCTGCCGTGCCTCTGGTACGACCCGATACCCGTCGACCGCGCACTGCCCCTCGACGCGCCGGTGCGGTGGCGCGAGTACGAGATCGGCGTGCACGACCTGCCGGGCCACACCCTCTACGCCGCCGCCTACTCCTTCACCGCCGATGGCCGCCGCGTCATCGCCACCGGCGATCAGCAGACCACCGAGTGGGAGGAGGGACTCGCCCCCGAGGTGCTCAACTACCAGTACCGCAACCGCTTCCGGGTCGACGACTTCACCCGCAGCGCCGAGCTCTACCGCCGCCTGCGGCCGGAGTTGATGATCAGCGGCCACTGGGCGCCGCTGGCCGTCACCGACGCCTACCTCGACATGCTGCTGGCCAAGGGCGAACAGCTGGCCCGCCTCCACCGCGAACTCCTGCCCGCCGACGTCGACTTCGGTGCCGAGGGCTTCGGAGCACGCATCGCCCCGTACCGCTCGGCGGTGGCGCCCGGCGGCAAGGCACGGTTCGAGGTCGAGGTGCGCAACCCGTTCGCCCGCCGGGAGCGCGCCGAGGTCCGCATGGCCCTGCCCGAGGGCTGGCACGCCGACCCGCCCCTCGCCCGCGTGGACCTCGCCCCGCACGGCGAGGCGGTCGTGGAATTCGTCCTGCGCGTCCCCGCCGGAACGCCGCCCGCCGAGCGCCTGCGCGTGGCCGCCGACCTGACCGTGGGGCGGCTGCGCTTCGGCCAGCAGGCGGAGGCCCTGGTGAACGTGCGATGAGCGGCGAACGTGCGAGGAGCGGTGAACGCGCCACGAGCGGCCGGCGCGCGGTGAGCGAGGCGACGCGCGCCGCCGATGGCGGTGTCCGTGTCGCCGCCCCCGGCTACCGGCTCACCGTCGCCGCCGACGGCCTCACCGCCGCCCTGGAGGCCGACGGCCACACCCTGGAACTGCACCTGGCCGGCGCGCTCGACCGGGTCGGCGCCCGGGACGAGACGCTGTCCGCCGCGCCGCCCGCACTCGACACCGGTGGGCCGCACCCCGTGGTCACCGTCACCCGCCGCAGCACCGCGTGGGAGGCCGGCGCCACCCGCGTCGTCTGCACCCCCGAAGGGCCCGAGTTCACCTGGGAGGTCAGGGGAGAAGGACGGCTCGACGAGGCCGCGCTGCTCGCCACCCGCGCCGCGCTCGGCGGGCGCGGCGGCGGCCTGAGGCCCAGCGGCCACGCCTGGTCCACCCTGTTCACCCCCAACCCCGGCCCCCCGCGCCGCCTGTTGCGCGGCGCCGGGGAGAGCGCCACCATCGGCGCCTGCGGGGACGCGCGGCCGGGGCGCGGGCACTGGTTCTTCACCCCGGCGCCGCTCTGCCTCGCCCTCACCGCCACGCCGCTGTCCGAGGACGCCCCGCCCGACACCCCCGGCACGCTGCCCTGGCTGACCGCGGGCCTCGGCGCCCCCGTCCGCGAACTGACCTTCACCGCCTGCGAGTACGTGCCCTCCGACCAGGGCTGGCACCTGCGGCTCGCCTACGAGGGCCACACCCGGGTCTCCGGCACCTTCCGCACCCCGACGCTGCTGCTCTCGCCGGGCCACCGCGACCCGTACGCCGGGCTGCGCGCCCACCGGGCCTGGCTCGCCGACCACTCCTGGGCCCCCGCCGCGCCCGAC
>NZ_LAVK01000282.1 GCF_001083795.1 Streptomyces sp. SBT349 | reverse complement strand
GGCGCGGCGGCGGCAGTGGAGCGGCCCCGCGCGAGCGAGTCGCGCGGGGCCGTCCGGCCGTCCGCGGTGGCGGATCAGGGCCGGCGCGTCACGGGCGACGCGTCACGGGCGGGCCTCAGAGACAGATGAGGACGCTGTTCGAGCTGTGCTTGTCGCACAGCAGCAGGCTGACGCTGCTGATGTCGCCCCCGCCGCCGCCGCCACCGCCGTCGGTGGACAGCTCGTTCTGGGTCTCCATCGTCTGAAGGTCGAGCAGAGCCATGAGTGATTCCTTTTCATCGTGTCCGGCGTGGACGGTGGTGGTGCGTCGCCTCCGCCGCGCTCGCGGCGGAGGGGTCTTGCGTGCGGTCCCCCGAGGGGGACCGGTCCGTGGGCCGCGCGGGGGACGGCAGGAAGGGGAGGACGGCCCTCGGCGCGCCGGGGTCCTCGTCCCTGGGCAGGGAACCGAGCGCCAGCAGGCAGCCCGCGGTGCCGGTGGCCAGGTCCATCGACAGCCGCATCATCTGGTCGCCGGGGAAGGCCAGTTCGCCCTGGTAGGCCATCGCATACCAGGAGAGGGCGGCGGTCTGCGCGGCGAGGTCGGCGGCGTCCGCGCCCGGGGTCGTGGTGCGGCCCAGGTGCCAGACCATGCCCGCCCGGCCGCGGAACAGCCCCGGCTGGGCGTAGTACCGCAGCCGGGCCGAGGGCAGGATCGCGCGGCGCGCCTCCTCCAGGTCGCCCGCGTCGCGGGGGGCGTGGGCGAGGTGGCTGTCGATGACGGCGGCGATGCCGACGCCGCCCCCTCCGAGGTAGGGCATGGTGCGGTTGCCCTCGTCGACGAGCAGCGCGCCCCGGCTGTCGCGCACGCAGCGGGCGAGGTCCGCGCGCAGGGCGGTGGCCGCCAGGTCGAGCAGCAGCCGCTCGCCGGTGCGTTCGTAGCGCCGCAGGAGGTGGAGGGCCGGCCCGGCGGAACCGCGGAGGAGCCCGGCCCGCCCGGGGCCCGGCCGTTCCCCCTCCCCCGCCGCCGGGCCCCGGGTGGCGACCGCGCGGTCGGCGACCCGCTCGGCGACGAGGTGGGTCGCGCGGTCGGCGAGGGCGGTCATGGTGGCGTCGCCCGTGTCGGCGGCCAGGGTGTCCAGGACCAGGCCGATGCCGGCGAGACCCCCGAACAGGTGGGTGGGCAGGCGTTCCCAGCGCTCCGCCAGCGCCCGGCCGGCGACGTCGAGCGCGGCCTGCGTATGCCCGAGCCGGTGCAGGACGTGGGCGACTCCGAGGAGTCCGTCGTAGAGACCGAGGGGGGTGCCCTCGGGCGGCGCGAGGGCGTGCCGCAGCAGCCAGCGCTCCCCCGTCTCGTACCGGTCGGCGCCGGTCTCGGCCAGCGCGTACAGCACTCCGGCGGCGCCGTGGGCGAGGCCGAGGCCGCCTCCGGCGGCGAACTGGGCTATGTCGCCGGGGAAGAGGCGGTCCTCGCGCTCCGGGGTGGCCGAGGCGAGGACGGCGCGGGCCATCGAGTCGCGGCTGAGGGGCCAGTCGCCGGGCGCCACGGGCGCCGCGCGGTCCGCCGCCCTCCGGCCGCCGGGGCTGCCCTCGATCTCGGTCACCGCCTCGTTGAGGAACGCGGCGGGCAGGTCGGGGAACTCCCGGGCCGCGACCTCGGCCAGGCGCGCGGCCTGGCCCGGGTCGATGGCCAGCAGCGAGGTCATGGGGACGAACAGCGCGAGCCGCAGGCAGGCCAGGGCGTAGCGGTCGATGCCGAACCCCGACCGGTCGGCGGGCGCGAGGAAGCCGGGGTGGGCCACGGTCTGGCGGGCGTTGTCCCGGACGTCGGCGGCGGCCTCGAAGTCCAGGAGCGTCACGGTCTTCTCGTCGGGGGCGACCATGATGTTGAACATGTGCAGGTCGTTGAAGACCAGGCCGCGCCCGTGCAGCGCGGCCACGGCCCGTTCGACCGAGGCGTGCACGTCCAGGGCCCAGCGCGTGTAGTCGGCCAGGGCGGCGGGGTCCGGGTCCTCGGCGAGCAGCGGATGGCGCTGCGCGAAGAACGAGTTGAGGGTCCGGCCCGGCAGGTGGTCCATGACGAGGAAGCGGTGGTCGCCCAGGGCGAACCAGTCGCGCACGCCCGGCGCGATGTCGAGGCCCGCGAGCCGTTCGAGCGCGGCCTTCTCCCGTTCGAGGCGGGCGATCGCGTCGGCGCCGTCGGCCGCGAGCCCGGCGTGCGGGCGGGCCTCCTTGAGCACCACCTGCTCGCCGGTGCGCAGGTCGGTGCCCTGGTAGACGCCGCCGCCGTTGGAGAAGTGCAGGGCCTTCTCGACGCGGTAGGGGAGGTCGCCGAGCGTGGTGGCGTTGCGCGCGGCGAGGTGCGGTGCCAGGAAGGCGGGAAGCGTGACCCACTCCGGGACGCTGAACGTGGGGTCCCTCCGGTCCGGAACGAGGCGCCCCTCGCCGTCCTCGATGGCGGTGACCAGGGTGCCCGAGCCGTTGTCGCAGTGGCGCGGCAGGAACGCGCCGTACCGGACGAACAGCGGGCCCGGCCCCCAGCGCAGGTCGGTCAGGACATAGGGGCCCGGCTCGCCGTCGAGGAGCTCGCCGAGCTCGGTGAGGACGCTCAGCAGTTGGTCCTCGTCCGCCGGATAGATCGTCGCGAATTTGCCGCTGGAATCCCGGCTCGCGTATTTCGAGTTGCGGAGGTGGAGAAGATGGCGGCCGGGGACGAACTTGAACGGAATGCGGCGCGGGACGCAGTGGTCCCAGATCTTGGCGGCCGTCTTGTCGGCGTTGTCGAGGCAGGCGGTGACATGGATCTTCCAGCCCTGCGGCGGCAGTCGAGCGGTCTCGGGCTGGAAGTACAGCCAGTCCCCCCTGCGTTCACTGCGCCATCCCTCCGGCGCGGGACGACGGGCCGTTTCGTATACGCCGTCCGCGTCCTGGCCGGCGTCCGCCGAAATGCGGTCGGGTGTTTCGTAGAACCACCTGTCGACCAGACAGAAGACCTCGTACCGCTTGTCCATTCCGCTCCTTCGGCAAGTGACTGAAGTTTCACAGTCCGCCCAGGGGCGCACCAGTCATGACTGTCACGAGAAGAATGTGAGAAACGCATGGAGTCGGCCGTGCCGAGTGGTGAAGAGCGGTGCCACGGTCAGGGGGTGCCACGGTCAGGGGGTGCGGGGGGCGCGCACGACCGGGTAGGGGACGAACGTGCTGCTGTTCTCGTCGATGTCGAGCGGGCGGCCGAGCGGCGGGACGGCGCGCTGCGGGCAGTCGAGGCGTTCGCAGACGTGGCAGCCCATGCCGATCGGGGTCGCGGCGGACGCGTTGTCGAGGTCGAGCCCGTCGGAGTAGACGAGGCGGGCCGCGTGCCGGATCTCGCAGCCGAGGCCGATGGCGAAGGTCTTGCCCGGCTCCCCCCAGCCGCCGCGGTGCCGGGTGACGGTCCTCGCGGTCCACAGGTAGCGCTTCCCGTCGGGCATCGAGGCGATCTGCACGTGGATCCGGCCGGGGGCCGCGAACGCCTCGTAGACGTTCCACAGGGGGCAGGTGCCGCCGGCGCGGGAGAAGTGGAAGGCGGTCGCGGACTGCCGCTTGGACATGTTGCCCGCGCGGTCCACCCGGACGAAGGAGAACGGCACCCCGCGCAGCCGGGGCCGCTGGAGCGTGCTGAGCCGGTGGCAGACGGTCTCGTACCCCATGCCGTACCGGTCGGTGAGCCGTTCGATGTCGTAGCGCAACTCCTCGGCGGCGGCGTGGAATTCGCCGTAGGGCAGGATCAGGGCGGCGGCGAAGTAGTGGGCGATGCCGATCCTGGCCAGCGACCAGGCGGGAGAGCCCTCCTCACAGTCCTCCGAGGCCAGCCGGGAGAACTCCGCGCCGTTTTCGAGCAGGGCGAGCTGGGTGGCCAGGCGGAACGTGCGCTGTCCCGGCCGGAGCCGGTTCGACAGCCGCAGCACCCGGGTGGACGGGTTGTAGTGGTGCAGGCGCCCGGCGTCCATGGCCAGGCTCACGCCGTGGCGCACGAGGAGGCGCGCGGCGAGCGTGCGCCCCGCTTCACCGGCGCGCACGCCCATCTCACGCGCCAGGTCCTCGGCGGCCGTGTCGATGTCGTGCAGGTAGTTCTGCCTGCGGTAGAAGAACTCGCGGATCTCCTCGTGCGGCGAGCGCGGCCCGGCCGGTTCGTCCGCGCCCCGGCCCCCCGCGACGTGCGACAGCCGCTCCGACAGCGTGTGGTTGCGGCGCCCGAGGTCGACCAGGACCTGCGCCACGCCGGGCAGCCGGGAGGCCAGCTCCCCCAGGTCGGCCGAGGACAGCCGGCCCGCGGCGATCTCGTCCGCGAGCGCCTCCCGCAGGTCGGCCACCAGCCTGCCGGTGTCCCGCTCCGAGAAGAACCCGGGGTCCACGCCGAACGCCTCCGTCAGCCGGAGGAGGACGGGCACGGTCAGCGGTCGCGAGTCGTGCTCCATCTGGTTGAGATAGCTGGGCGAGATCGCCAGCAGGCGCGCCAGCTCCGCCTGGTTGAGCCCGCGTTCCTCGCGCAGCCGCCGCAGCCGCGCTCCCGCGTAGATCTTGCTCATCGACGCTCCCTTCGGCGCGCCCGTTCCACCGAGGCGGGGGCGGCCTTCGCAAAGTTCGCTGAATCCGTCCGGAAGATAGGCAGAACTTAGCAGACGTCCCCCCTTGTTGGCACTCAGTGCCAGTGCCACAGTGGGCGGGTGGCCATCGGTCAACGGGCGCCGCGCTCACCGATGTCGCCGACCGGGGGCCGCCGTTGCCACCGCCGGGACGACACTCGGTGTCACACACTTCGCAGCATTGACAGAACACCTCAGGTATTCACTCCGGTTCGGGCGAAGGGGAGACGGTCATGACACAGACGCAGCCAGTGGCTCAGGCCCAGGGACGGCAGGCGCGGACGGCACGGCGGGCGGGGGCGTCGTCGTGGACGACGGCCGACGAGCTCGCGCTCCAGTGGGAGACGGACCCCCGCTGGGCCGGGATCGAGCGGACCTACGACGCGAAGGACGTGCTCCGGCTGGCCGGCACCGTCCGGGAGGAGCACACCTTGGCCCGGCGGGGCGCCGAGCGCCTGTGGCGGCAGCTCCACGAGGAGGAGTACCTCCACGCGCTGGGCGCCCTGACCGGCGGTCAGGCGGTGCAGATGGTGCGCGCGGGGCTGCGCGCGATCTATCTCTCCGGCTGGCAGGTCGCGGCCGACGCCAACCAGTCCGGCCAGACCTACCCCGACCAGAGCCTCTACCCCGCCAACTCCGTTCCCCAGGTGGTGCGCAGGATCAACAACGCGCTGCTGCGGGCCGACCAGATCGCCACCGCGGAGGGCGGCGCCGACACCACCGACTGGCTCGCGCCCATCGTGGCCGACGCCGAGGCCGGGTTCGGCGGACCGCTCAACGCCTTCGAGCTGACCAAGGCGATGATCGCCGCGGGCGCCGCGGGCATCCACTACGAGGACCAGCTGGCGTCCGAGAAGAAGTGCGGCCATCTGGGCGGCAAGGTGCTGGTGCCCACGGGCCAGCACATCCGCACACTGAACGCGGCGCGCCTCGCGGCCGACATCCTCGACGTCCCCACCCTGATCATCGCCAGGACCGACGCGCTGGCCGCGACGCTGCTCACCACCGACGTGGACGAGCGCGACGCCGCCTTCTGCACCGGCGAACGGACGGCCGAGGGCTTCCACCACGTCAGGAACGGCATGGACGCGGCGATCGCCCGCGGCCTGGCCTACGCGCCCCACGCGGACCTGCTGTGGATGGAGACCGGCACCCCCGACCTGGATCAGGCCCGCCGGTTCGCCGAGGCCGTTCACGCCCGGTATCCGGACCGGATGCTGGCCTACAACTGCTCGCCCTCGTTCAACTGGAAGGCGGCGCTGGACGATGACCAGATCGCCCGTTTCCAGCGGGAGTTGGGGGCGATGGGCTACCGGTTCCAGTTCATCACGCTGGCCGGGTTCCACTCGCTCAACCACGGCATGTTCGACCTGGCGCGCGGCTATGCCGAGCACGGCATGACCTCGTATGTGGCGTTGCAGGAGGCCGAGTTCGCCGCGCAGGAGCGGGGATTCACCGCGGTCAGGCACCAACGGGAGGTCGGCACGGGGTACTTCGACCTCGTCTCCACCACCGTGAACCCGGCCTCCGCGACGACGGCGCTCGCGGGCTCGACCGAGTCGGAGCAGTTCCACTGACCGGACCGGACCTGACCTGACCGGACGACCGGCCCGCCCCGGGCCGCAGGGGGCGCCGTCCCGGCGCGAGGCGTTCGCCGCGCACCGGGACGGCCGTTCGACGGGTGGCTCAGTCGCGGGCGTTGAGCGCCGGGAGGTAGCCGCTGGAGTGGCCGACGGCGGTGGGGTGGTACGCCTCCCAGATGGGCAGCGCCAGGTCGTGCAGCCAGTCGTCGCCGGAGCACAGCTCGTGCCCGTTGAACTGCGAGGCCACGTCGCCGAAGGCGAAGCCGTGCGCGCCGGCACGCGAGGAGATCACCGAGTTGAGCAGGTCTGAGGCGTCGTTGATCGCCTCACGCTTGGTCTGGCTCAGGCCCAGGCACCAGGGCGAGGGCTCGATGTACATGCGGGGGTAACCCAGCACCACCACATGCGCGTTGGGCGCCCGGGAGTTGATGCCGTTGTACACGGAGTCCAGCCTGCCGGGGAGCGTGGAGGAGATGAACGACCTGGCGGTGGCGATGCGGTTCAGGCAGGTGGAGTCGGAGCTGGTCACACAGGTCGTCATGGCGTCGGCGAACCCGGCGTCGTTGCCGCCGATGGTGACCGTGACCAGGCCGGTGGACGAGTTGAGCGCGCCCAGCTGCGAGTTGGTCACATCGCTGGTCACGGCGCCGGAGCAGGCCACGAAGGAGAACGAGGAGGGGCCGTTGGCCGCGGCGTACAGCGCCGGATAGGCGCTGTTGCTCCGGTGGCAGTCACCACTGGAGTCGATGTAGTTGCCCGCCCCGTTGCCGGAGGAGTACGAGTCTCCCAGCGCCACATAGGCGGGCGCGGCGGCCTGGGCGGACCCGGTGCCCAACAGGGCCATCAGGAAGGTGAGGACGAGCGCGGACAGGGCCGTCAGGGACTTCGGCGGTCTCACGGAACCTCCACGTGGGGGGAGTTACGGGTCACACACGCTGCGCCACGCAACGCGCGTTGATATAAGTGTCCATGTCAATCGCCGCTCCGTCGAGATGCCTGCGGGCTCTCGCACCCGGCGGGCTCGCCCCAGGGGCCCGCGCGGGATGATCTGATGTCCCTGTGACCCCGAGCGAGGAGCCGAGCGAGATCCCGGGCGAGACCCGGGGCGAGATCCAGTGCGGGTTCAAAGGCGGGATCCCGGGCGAGGAGGCGGCGGCCGAGGCCGGGGACGAACCTCCGTGTCCCCGGCGACGGTCGCGGCTCGGGCCGTGGCTGCGCCCCGTGCTGCTGGTGGTGCTGCTAGCCGGTGGCGCCTGCGCCGTCCTGGCGGCGGGCCCGGAGCGGCTGATCGACCGCCAGACGGAGGGGCTGACGCCCGGCGCCGGGTCCTGGGCCCTCTTCGTCGCCGTCTACGCGCTGGGCACGCTCGTCCTGGTGCCCAAGCCCGTCCTCAGCGCCGCCGCGGGAGCCGTCTTCGGGTTCGGCCCGGGCCTGGCCCTGGCCGTCGCGGGAACCACGCTGGGCGCGCTGCTGGCCTTCGCCGCCGGACGCCTCCTCGGCCGGGACGCCCTGCGGCCCCTGCTGCGCTCCGGCGCGCCCGCGGCCCTCGAACGACGGCTGACGGACCGGGCGTTCACCAGCGTCCTCTCCCTCCGCCTGCTGCCGGTGATGCCCTTCGCGGCGGTCAACCTGGGCGCGGCCTTCTCGCGGATGCCATGGCCGCCGTTCGCCGCCGCGACCCTGCTCGGCACCGTCCCGGGGAGCACCGCGTTCGTGCTGGCCGGCGCCTCGGCGACCACGCCGTCCTCGTCCGGGCTCTGGATCCCGGGCGGCGCCTGCCTCGCCCTGCTGGCCGCCCTCTCCCTGTGGCGCCTCGCGCGCCGGCGTGCGCGCCGCCGCGCGGAGGGATGAGGGGCTGGGGGACACCGTGTGATCAGCCGTCTGCCCGACCGGTGTTGCGGTGGAGGTGCGCCCGGCGGAGCATGGGGGGCGTGGAGTTGGGGAGCCATGTCGCGGCGGTCCACGCGGGGGTGGGCGAACCTGCCGCGCTGCTCGGGGAGTTCCGGCGCTCCGTGGTGCTGGTGCCGGTGGTCGGCGGCCGTCTCCTGACGGCGTCGCACGGCGGCATCCGGTGGGTGTTCGCGTTCAGTGACGAGTCGGCGCTGGCGCGGTTCGCGGCCTCGGGCGAGGATGATCCCGGCCGGGAGCAGAGACGACCCTCGCCTACAACGGGCTGAACCTGCCGACCGAGGTCATCCTGCCCGACGGGGCAGTGTGGCGGCAGGAGTACGACGACCGGGGCAACCGCACCGCCGTCACCGACCCCCGGGGCCACACCACCCGTTACGGCTACGACCGGCGCGGCCACCTCGCGTCGGTCACCGACGCCCTCGGCGAGACGACGCGGGTGCGCTGCGACGCGGCGGGCCTGCCGGTGGAGATCACCGATCCCCTCGGGGGAACCACCGCCTACCGCCGGGACGCCTTCGGCCGCCCCACGGCCGTGACGGACCCCCTGGGCGCCACCGAGCGCCTGGAGTGGACGCCCGGCGGCCACCTCGCCCGCCTGGTGAACGCGAACGGTGAGGAGCAGACCTGGAGTTACGACGGTGAGGGCAACTGCGTCCGCCATGTCGACGCGTCCGGGGGCGTCACGCTCTTCGCGTACGGCCACTTCGACCTGCTGATCGCCAGGACCGACCCCGACGGGGCGCGGTACACGTTCGAGCACGGCAGCGACCTGAGGCTCACCAAAGTCACCAACCCGCAGGGGCTCGTGTGGAGTTACACCTACGACGCGGCCGGGCGCCTGACCGGCGAGACGGACTTCGACGGCCGCGCGCTCTCGTACGCGTACGACGCCGCGGGCCGCGTGCGTGCCCGCACCGACGCCCGGGGCCAGACCCTCACCGTGGAACGCGACGCGATCGGCCGCGTCACCCGCAAGGACGCCGCGGGCGGCGTCACGACCTACACCTATGACGCCGCCGGGCGGCTCCTATCCGCGGCGAACCCGGACGCGGAGGTCGTCTACAGCCGCGACCGCGCCGGCCGCGTGAAGGCCGAGATGGTCAACGGCCGTGTTCTCACGCACGGTTACGACCCGCTGGGCCGCCGCGTCCGCCGCACGACACCCGGCGGCGCGGTCTCCACGTTCGCCTATGACGCCGCGGGCCGCCGCACCTCGCTCACCGCGTCCGGACACACCCTCGACTTCACCCACGACGCGGCGGGCCGCGAGACCTCCCGGACGATCGGCGGCTCCCTGACCCTGGCCCGGGTCCGGGACCCGGCAGGTCGCCTCACCGCCCAGACCCTGACCGGCGCGTCCGGGCGGCGGATCCACCACCGCGCCTACACCTACCGGCCCGACGGCCACCTCACGGGCCGTGACGGCCACGCCTTCGACCTGGACCCGGTGGGGAGGGTCACGGCCGTCCGCGCGGAGGGCTGGAGCGAGACCTATGCCTACGACGCGGCCGGGAACCAGACCCGCGCCGCCTGGCCCGCCGACCACCCCGGCTCGGCCGCGACCGGGACGCGCGCCTACGCCGGCACCCGCGTCGTCCGTGCGGGCCGGACGCGGTACGAACACGACGCGGCGGGCCGGGTCGTGCTCCGGCGGAAGGACCGGCCGTCGAAGAAGCCCGACACGTGGCGCTACGCCTGGGACGCGGAGGACCGCCTCGTCTCCGCCGAGACCCCGGACGGCACGCGCTGGCGCTACCGTTACGACCCCCTCGGCCGCCGCACGGCGAAGGAACGGCTGGCCGACGACGGCGAAACGGTCGTGGAGCGGACCGAGTTCACCTGGGACGGCGACACCCTGGTCGAACAGACCACCACCGCCGGGAACCTCCCCCACCCCGTCACCCTCACCTGGGACCACGACGGCCTCCACCCCGTCGCCCAGACCGAACGCATCACCGCCGCCGACGCTCCCCGGACCGAGATCGACCGCCGCTTCTTCGCGATCGTCACCGACCTGGTCGGCACCCCCACCCACCTGATCGACGCCTCGGGCCACACGGCCTGGCACACCCGCGCCACCCTCTGGGGCGCCACGGCCTGGTCCAGGGACAGCACCGCGTACACACCCCTCCGCTTCCCCGGCCAGTACCACGACCCCGAAACCGGCCTCCACTACAACCACCACCGCCACTACGACCCGGAAACCGCCCGCTACCTCACCCCCGACC
>NZ_LAVK01000281.1 GCF_001083795.1 Streptomyces sp. SBT349 | reverse complement strand
ATATGTTTGAGAAAGACGCAGCCGCCCCCGCCCCCGCCGACCACCCCGCCGGTCCCGCCGCTCCCCTCGTTCCCGGCCTCCCTGGCCTCCCCGCTCGCGCTGCTCCTGGTGCTGACGTTCTCCACCGGCGTGATCGACGCCGTGAGCTTCCTGGTCCTGGGCGGCGTGTTCGCGGGGAACATGACGGGGAACGTGATCATCCTCGGCGCCGCCGTCCCCGGCACCGGGTCCCTCCCGGCCCTCGGCCCCGCCGTCGTCCTGGCGACCTTCGCGGGCGGCGCCGCCCTGGCCGGGTGGTCGCTGCGCGCCGTCCCGCCCGGGGGGTGGCGGCGCGGCCACACCGCGCTGATCGTCACCGTGGCGCTGGTGACGGCGGGGGTGGCGCCCGCGCTGCTCGCGGCTGGCCCGATGCCGAGGCCCGTGGAGATGCTGGTCGCGGGCGCGCTCGCGCTGGCCCTCGGCGTCCAGGCGGCGACCGCCAGGCACCTGGCCGTCCAGGACGTCACCACGGTGGTCGTCACCTCCACGTTCACCGGCCTGGTCGCCGACGGGCGCGGGCAGCCGTGGCGCAGGCGGTCGCTCGCCCTCGCCGCCATGGCCGCGGGGGCCGCCGCCGGGGCGGGACTGACGCACCTGGGAGCGGCCTGGGCGCTGTTCTCGGCGGCGGCCCTCACGCTCGCCGTCGCCGGGCTCGGCGAGGTGGGGGGCAGGGTCGCGGCGGCCGTCGGGAGCACGGGGAAGGGGACCGGTCGCACCGCGTAATCTCCTGTGGCTCCGCCGGTCCCGCGGCGTACCCTGGGAATCCGGATACTCCAGCGCAGAGAGGGATGAGCAGGTCCGCAGTGGGCCGCCCATGACACAGACACCCACACATCAGCCGGCGGCCAGTGCCGCCGAGGCGACCGCCCGGTTCACCGTGCCGGCCAAGCATCCGATGGTCACGGTGCTGGGTTCCGGCGACGCGCTGCTGCGCGTCATCGAGCGGGCCTTCCCCGGCACCGACATCCACGTCCGGGGGAACGAGATCAGCGCCACCGGCGACGAGGCCGAAGTCCGCCTGGTCCAGCGCCTCTTCGACGAGATGATGCTCGTCCTGCGCACCGGTCAGCCCCTCAGCGAGGACGCCGTCGAACGGTCCATCGGCATGCTGCGCGGCGAGGACGGCGGGGGCGCGAGCCCCGCGCAGGTCCTCACGCAGAACATCCTGTCGAACCGCGGGAAGACCATCCGGCCCAAGACGCTGAACCAGAAGCGGTACGTCGACGCGATCGACACCCACACGATCGTCTTCGGCATCGGCCCGGCCGGCACGGGCAAGACGTATCTGGCCATGGCCAAGGCCGTGCAGGCGCTCCAGTCCAAGCAGGTCAACCGCATCATCCTGACCCGGCCCGCGGTCGAGGCGGGCGAGCGGCTCGGCTTCCTGCCCGGCACCCTCTACGAGAAGATCGACCCGTATCTGCGCCCGCTCTACGACGCGCTCCACGACATGCTCGACCCCGACTCGATCCCGCGGCTGCTCAGCGCGGGCACGATCGAGGTGGCGCCGCTGGCGTACATGCGCGGCCGCTCGCTGAACGACGCGTTCATCATCCTGGACGAGGCGCAGAACACGAACCCCGAGCAGATGAAGATGTTCCTCACCCGCCTCGGGTTCGAGTCCAAGATCGTGATCACCGGCGACGTCACCCAGGTCGACCTGCCGGGCGGGACCAAGAGCGGCCTGCGCGAGGTGCAGGCCATCCTGGAGGGCGTGGACGACGTCCACTTCTCGCGGCTCACCAGCCAGGACGTGGTCCGGCACAAGCTCGTCGGCCGCATCGTCGACGCCTATGAGCGTTTCGACGTGCGCAACGAGCAGCGGTCCGACCAGCGGAACGGGAAGTAGCCGCCCGGCATCATGGCGATCGAGGTCAACAACGAATCCGGCCTGGGGATCGACGAACAGGCCATCCTCGACATCGCGCGCTACGCCCTGGCCCGGATGCGGATCCACCCGCTGTCCGAGCTCTCGGTGATCGCGGTGGACGAGGCGGCGATGGAGCAGCTCCACCTCCAGTGGATGGAACTGCCGGGAGCCACCGACGTGATGTCGTTCCCGATGGACGAGCTCAGGCCGCCGTCGCGGGACGACGAGGAGCCGGTCCAGGGCCTCCTCGGGGACGTGGTGCTGTGCCCCGAGGTCGCCCGCCGGCAGGGTGAGGCGGCCCCCACGGGCCACTCCATGGACGCCGAGCTCCAGCTCCTCACCGTGCACGGGGTGCTGCACCTGCTCGGATACGACCACGAGGAGCCGGTCGAGAAGACGGAGATGTTCGGGCTCCAGAAGGCGATCGTCGACGGCTGGCGCGGCGAGCGCGGCCTGTCAGGGCCGTCCCCGGCCCCCACCACCACATGACGGCCACGCTGCTCCTCGCCGTGGTCGGCCTGCTGGTCGTGGCCTGGCTCTCCTCCTGCGCCGAGGCCGCGCTCGCGGTGATCACCGGCTTCCGCGCGGAGGAGGGGGTGCGCGCCGGACGGCGCGGTGCCGACCGGGTCGCGGCGGTCGCCGCCGACCCCACCCGCTATCTCAACCTGGCGCTGCTGCTGCGCGTCGCGGGCGAGATGGCGGCGGGGGTGCTGGTGACCTACGCCTGCCTGAAGGAGTTCGACCAGGTGTGGCAGGCGCTGGCCGTGGCGTTCGGGGTGATGGTGCTGCTGTCGTTCGTCGCGGTGGGCGTCTCGCCGCGCACCATCGGGCGCCAGCACCCGCTGAACACGATCACCGCGGCCTCCTACGTGCTGGTGCCGCTGGCCCGCGTGCTGGGCCCGCTGATCCAGTCGCTGATCATCCTGGGCAACGCGCTGACCCCCGGGAAGGGCTTCCGCAAGGGGCCGTTCGCGTCGGAGGCGGAGCTGCGGGCCATGGTGGACCTGGCCGAGCGGGAGTCGCTGATCGAGGACGAGGAACGCCGCATGGTGCACTCGGTCTTCGAGCTCGGCGACACCCTGGTGCGCGAGGTGATGGTGCCGCGCACGGACCTGGTCTCCCTGGACCGGCACAAGACGCTGCGGCAGGCGCTCTCGCTGGCGCTGCGCTCCGGCTTCTCGCGGATCCCGGTCACGGGCGAGAGCGACGACGACATCGTCGGCATCGTCTACCTCAAGGACCTGGCGCGGAAGGTGCACGTCAGCCGGGAGGCGGAGGCGGAGCTGGTGGAGGCGGTGATGCGGCCGGCCGCGTTCGTCCCCGACACGAAGAACGCGGGGGACCTGCTGCGGGAGATGCAGCGCAACCGGACCCATGTGGCCGTCGTCATCGACGAGTACGGCGGAACGGCCGGGCTGGTGACGATCGAGGACATCCTGGAGGAGATCGTCGGCGAGATCACGGACGAGTACGACGTGGAGCTGCCGCCGGTCGAGTCGCTGGGGGACGGCGTCTACCGGGTGACGGCGCGGCTCGACCTCGGGCAGCTGGGGCAGCTGTACCGGCTGCGGCTCGACGACGAGGACGTGGAGACCGTGGGCGGCATGCTGGCCAAGGCGCTGGGGCGGGTGCCGATCGCGGGGGCCAGGGCGGAGGTCGACGTGGCCGGGGAACAGGGCCTGGCCGCGCTGCGCCTCACGGCGGAGTCACCGGCGGGGCGGCGGAACCGGATCGACCGCGTGCTGGTGGAGCCGGTGCCCGTGCGGGCGGCCGACTAGGGTCGGCGACCCCTGTCGCCCTCGCCCGGCACGGCGCGTGGCCGGTGCCGTCCGAGGCTTCGCATGGCCGAAGCCCTCCCCCTGCGTGCGTCAACCTGCTTCCGCCACCGGGGACTTGAGGATCCGGCGGGCCGGGAGGGTGCCGCCGGCGCAGGGGCTCACGGAGAGGTTCGCGCCGCCCGTCGGCCCCGAGGAGGCCGCCCGCGCGCTCCCGGGGCCGAATGAGGCCGCTGACCAGGGAGGATCGCCGGCCGACGGGGGTTGGGGCCCGCCCCGGCCGGAGGGGCGTCTCACCCGAATGGGCCCCACGTGGTGGCCGTACGAGCGTTCGGCTGGCGCCATGGGAAGCATGTACTCGCATCTACGGACAGCTGTCGTCGCGGGGATCGCCGCGTTGAGTCTGGCGCTGGCGCCCGGGCGTCCGCTCGCGGCCGACGCGCTCAGTGAGCGGCAGCTCCGCGAGGCGCTGCTGGACGCCGTGGACCTTCCCGCGGGCTGGGCCAGCGACAGCGAGCAGTCGGCCGCCAAGCGGGGCTTCGGGGTCCCCCGTCCCGACGAGCCGGACTGCGGGGAGCTGTTCGACACCACGACCGACCCCGCCGCGCGGGCCGGGTTCGCCAGGACCCGCAGCGGTCCCTTCCTCACCACCGTCGCCGCCGCGCACCAGAACGAGGACCGGGCGCGCAGGTCGCTGGCGGCGGCGCGCGAGGCGGTGGACGGCGCGTGTGCGACGTTCCACGCCGAGGAAGGCCCCGAGGGCGGCGATGTGCGCGTCGCCTACGAGGCGGAGCGGCTGGACGCCGACTCCCTCGGGGAGGAGAGCCTCGCCGTCCGGTTCCACCGGCGACTGGACGGCGAGTCGGCCACCACCCCGGTCGTCGCCGACGTGGTCATCGCCCGCGTCGGCGCGCAGACCGTCAGGGTGGCCCAGGCCGGCAGGGACGGAGCGGACTCCGGCGACCTTGCGGCGTTCGCCGAGCGCGCCGTGGAGAAGCTGGAGGAGGTCGCCTCCGGGCGCTCGGCGGACCCCCTGCCGGATCAGCCGGGCACCACGGAATTGTGAGGCGCGCCAAGCCCTTAAGCTCGGTGCCATGACTGACGCCATTGATCCCGAGGACAAAAAGATCATCACCCTGGCGCGCAGCGCGCGCGCCCGCAATGGCGTCCCCGAAGGGGCCGCGGTGCGGGACGGCACCGGCCGCACCTATGTGGCGACCACGGTGGCCCTGGACTCGCTGCGGCTGAGCGCCCTGCGCGCCGCCGTCGCCATGGCCGTCGCCAGCGGCGCGACGCTGATCGAAGCCGCGGCCGTGGTCACCGAGGCCGACGCGCTGCCCGACGAGGACCTGGCCGCCGCCCGCGACCTGGGCGGGTCCGGCGTTCCGGTGCTGCTCGCGGGCCCGGACGGCGCCCTCCGCACCACGATCGCCGCCGCCTCATGAGCACCGCCCGGCCCGCCGCCGACGGCCCGCACCGCTCCGGCTTCGCCTGCTTCGTCGGCCGCCCCAACGCGGGCAAGTCCACGCTGACCAACGCGCTGGTGGGCACCAAGGTCGCGATCACCTCCAACCGGCCGCAGACCACCCGGCACACCGTGCGCGGCATCGTTCACCGGCCGGACGCGCAGCTGGTGCTCGTGGACACCCCCGGCCTGCACAAGCCGCGCACGCTGCTGGGCCAGCGGCTCAACGACGTGGTGCGCGCGACCTGGGCGGAGGTCGACGTGATCGGCTTCTGCCTGCCCGCCAACGAGAAGATCGGCCCCGGCGACCGCTTCATCGCCAACGAGCTGGCGCAGATCAAGCGCACCCCGAAGGTCGCCGTCGTCACCAAGACCGACCTGGTGGAACGGGACGGGCTCGCCGAGCAGCTGATCGCCGTGGACCGGCTGGGCAGGGAGGCCGGGTTCGAGTGGGCGGAGATCGTGCCCGTCTCGGCCGTCTCCGGCGCCCAGGTGTCCCTGCTCGCCGACCTGCTCGTCCCGCTGCTGCCCGAGGGCCCGCCGCTCTACCCGGAGGGCGACCTCACGGACGAGCCGGAGCAGGTGATGATCGCCGAGCTGATCCGCGAGGCCGCCCTGGAGGGCGTGCGGGACGAGCTGCCGCACTCCATCGCCGTGGTGGTCGAGGAGATGCTGCCGCGCGAGGACCGCCCCGCCGACCGGCCGCTGCTGGACATCCACGCGTATCTCTACATCGAGCGCCCCAGCCAGAAGGGCATCGTGATCGGGCCGAAGGGGCAGCGCCTGAAGAACGTGGGAACCACGGCCCGCCGCCACATCGAGGCGCTGCTGGGCACGCCCGTCTTCCTCGACCTGCATGTGAAGGTCGCCAAGGACTGGCAGCGCGACCCGAAGCAGCTGCGCCGCCTCGGCTTCTGAGGGGCTCAGGCCGAGAGGGCGGTGGCCAGCAGGCGTTCCGTGTCGGCGGGCGCCAGGCGCAGGGCCTCGCCGACCGTCCCGAGCATGGCGCGTTCGGCCGCGCTGTAGGGGCCGTCGGCCAGGGCGATCCTCGCGCCGTGCAGCAGGAGCGACTCGCGCCCCGGGGAGGCCAGGTGCGGCGTCAGCGCGGACAGCGTCTCGCGGACCTCGCGGTCGAGCAGCGGCAGGCTCCCGACGCGGAGCGCGGCCTGGAGGGTGAGCAGCCGCTCCTCGGTGCACTCGGGGAATCCGGCGGCCCTGATGGACTCGACGGCGGTCCTGCGGGCCGGGCCGCCGCCACCGCCTCCGGCCGCCAGCAGCGCCAGGGCTATGGTGTGCACGCCGTCGCGCAGGAGGACGGTGAGGCGCGTGGTGGTGGGGCGGTCGAGCGCGCTGACCGGGAAGCGCCCGCGGCAGGAGACGCACGAGGCGACCGGGTCGGCCGCGCCGCGGGTCAGCACGGGCACCCCCAGCACGGTCAGCCGGCGCCGGCCTTCGAGCAGCTGGTAGCAGCGGTCGCCGCCGCACGCGGGGCAGAAGAAATCGCCGTCCTCGCTCACACGCCAGGCCGTGCGGACGCCCGCCAACCGGGGATGCACCACGCCCTACCTCCGTCGCCGCCGGCCTCATTGCCGTGGGCGTGATGCTAACCACAGGCGGGCGTCCGCGTCAGTAGTGCGTCACCACAAACAGCGCGGACCCGTCCTCATCGGGCGGCGCGGTTGACGGCGGAGACCACGGCCTTGAGCGAGGCGCGCACGATGTTGGCGTCGATGCCCACGCCCCACAGCACGCGGTCGCCGATGGCGCACTCGATGTACGCCGCGGCCTGCGACCCCGCGCCCTCGCTCATCGTGTGCTCGACGTAGTCCAGCAGCCTGATCCCGTCCCCGACGACCCCGGCCGCGGCCAGCGCGTCGAAGAACGCGGCGAGCGGCCCGTTGCCCGTGCCGGTCAGCGTGGTCTCGACGCCGTCCACCACCGCGGCCACGGTCAGCGCGTCCTGGCCCTCGCTCGTGGTGGAGGTCTGCGCCTCGCGCAGCGCGACCCTGCCCCAGCCCGCGCCCGGCGTCGGCAGGTACTCGTCGGTGAAGACCTCCCACATCGTCGCGGGGGTCACCTCGCCGCCCTCCGCGTCGGTCTTCTCCTGGATGATCCGGGAGAACTCCACCTGCATCCGGCGCGGCAGGTCGAGCTTGTGGTCGTTCTTCAGGACGTAGGCCACGCCGCCCTTGCCGGACTGGGAGTTGACGCGGATCACGGCCTCGTAGGAACGGCCCACGTCCTTGGGGTCGATCGGCAGGTACGGCACGTCCCACAGGTCGCCCGGCTCCGCGGCCATCGCCTCGAAGCCCTTCTTGATGGCGTCCTGGTGGGAGCCGGAGAAGGCGGTGTAGACGAGGTCGCCCGCGTACGGGTGGCGCGGGTGGATCTCCATCTGGTTGCAGTACTCCCAGGTGCGGCGGATCTCGTCGATCCGGGAGAAGTCGATCTGCGGGTCGACGCCCTGGGAGAACAGGTTCATCCCCAGGGTCACCAGGTCCACGTTCCCCGTGCGCTCGCCCTGCCCGAACAGGCAGCCCTCGACGCGGTCCGCGCCCGCCATCAGCGCCAGCTCGGCGGCGGCGACGGCCGTGCCGCGGTCGTTGTGCGGGTGGATGGAGAGGCAGACGTGCTCGCGGCGCGACAGGTGGCGGCCCATCCACTCGAAACGGTCCGCGTGCGTGGACGGCGTGGAGCGTTCGACGGTGGCGGGCAGGTTCAGGATGATCTCGCGGCCCTCGTCGGGCTGCCAGACGTCCATCACGCCCTCGCAGACCTCCAGGGCGAAGTCCAGCTCGGTGTCGGTGAAGATCTCCGGGCTGTACTGGTATCCCAGCACCGTGCGGTCGTCGAGCAGCTTCTCGGCGTACTTCATCACCAGCCGGGTGCCGTCCACCGCGATCTGCCGCACGTCCTCGCGGCTGCCGCGGAAGACCACGCGGCGGAAGGTGGGGGCGGTCGCGTTGTAGAGGTGGACGGTGGCGTGGTGGGCGCCGGCCAGCGATTCGACGGTGCGCTCGATCAGCTCCTCGCGCGCCTGCGTCAGCACCGAGATGGTCACGTCCTCGGGGATCGCGCCCTCCTCGATGATGGAGCGCACGAAGTCGAAGTCGGTCTGGCCCGAGGACGGGAAGCCGACTTCGATCTCCTTGTAGCCCATGCCCACCAGCAGGTCGAACATCGCGCGCTTGCGGGCGGGGGACATGGGGTCGATCAGGGCCTGGTTGCCGTCGCGCAGGTCGGTGGAGAGCCAGCGGGGGGCCGCGGTGATGCGGCGGCCCGGCCAGGTGCGGTCGGGGATGTCCACGGCCTCGAACGGGCGGTACTTGTGGACGGGCATCCCGGAGGGCCGCTGGCGTACGGAGGCAGCGGTCAGCGGTGTCGGCTTGCTCATGAGGGGCGATCTCCCGGGCGGTGAACGAAGGGGGCCGACGGCAGCGCCGCACTCCGCGGGGAGGGGGTCGGCCTGGTGGTTACAGACCCTCGCCGCGGCGGCTAAGGAGAAGGATCCCGAAACGCATCGCCCGCCCAGCGTAACCCCCGGACCGCCACCCGCCTCCCGCGTATCAGCATCCGAGACGAGGCTCACGCCGTCCGTACTCCCGGGGGAGTACCGCGCCCGGCACGCCACCGTCCGCAGTACGCCCGACCTCGGCCCGGCGGGCGACGCGTCGCCGCCGCGCCGCCGGAAGGCTTGGGGCCACCGGGAGCGGTGACGACGAGGAGGCGGGCGCCCATGAGGGCCGTGGCTGCGGGGGACGGGGACACGGTTCGGGGCCACCGGTCCGGCCCGGAGGTCGAACGGGCGGGCGATGCCCGATGATGTGTCCGTGTCCGTGATGACAGACCTGCCGCCGCCGGAGGACCCGGACACCCGCGTCCTCCGGCTGGACGCGATGATCGCCGGCGTCGTGGGCGGGCTGTGCGCCGTCCTCGCCCTCACGGTGCGCCACGACGGCCAGTCGCTCGACCCGCTGGGCTGGCTGCTCCTGACCGGCACGGTGGTCCCGCTGGCCTGGCGGCGGCTGAGGCCGCTGCCCGTGCTGCTGCTCGGGCTGACCTTCACCGCCGTCTACCACGCCCTCGACTACAACCACGCCGCGCCGTTCACCGCCTCGGCGCTGGCCATCTACACGGTGGCCGCCGTCGGCCCGCGCCGGCGCACGCTGGCGATGGCGGGCGGCGTCCTGGTCGTCATCTTCGTCATCTGGTGGTCCACGGGGCCCGTGGTCGGCGTCGAGTCGCTCCGGGTCTCGGGCTGGATCCTGGCCGTCATCGCCTTCGGCGAGGCGGTCCGGCTGCACCACCGGTACCTGGCGGCCATGCGCGAGCGCGCCGAACGGGCGGAGCGCACCCGCGAGCAGGAGGCGGCCCGCCGGGTCGCGGAGGAGCGGGTGCGCATCGCCAGGGACCTGCACGACCTGCTGGCCCACAGCATCACGCTGATCGGGGTGCGCGCCTCGGTCGTCTCGCACCTGCTGACCACCGACCCGGAGCGCCTTGACCGCCCGGCGGTGGTCGAGGCGCTGGAGTCCATATCCGACACCTGCCGGGACGCCCGCGCCGACCTGCGCACCACGCTCCAGGTGCTGCGCGGCGACGACCGCAACGGCAAGGGGCCGCTGCCCGGCCTCACCGGGCTCCCCGACCTCGTCCGCGCCGCCAGGGCCGCGGGCGCCCGCGTCGAGCTGACGCAGGCCGCGGGCGAGCCGGTGCCCCCGGCGGCCAGCGCGGCGGCGTACCGGATCGTGCAGGAGGCGCTGACCAACGCGGTGCGGCACGCCGGGCCCGACGTCTCCGTCTCGGTGGACATCCGGCGGGCGGGCGGCCACCTGGAGATCCGCGTCGCCGACCGCGGCCGGACCGCGCCACCCGAGCCGCCCCCCGCGGCACCCTCCGAGCCGCCCGGCTACGGGATCGCGGGGATCGCCGGGGTCGCGGGGATCTCGGGCATGCGGGAACGGAGCGGTGGCAGGGGCGCGTCCGCCGAGCCGCCCGCCGGGACGGCCTCCGAGCCGCCGGGCTACGGGATCGCGGGGATGCGGGAACGGGCCAGGAGCATCGGCGGCACCCTCGCCGCCGGGCCCAGGCCGGACGAGCCGGGCTTCCTCGTCACCGCGGTTCTGCCCCTGCGGGACCCGGCCCAGGACCCGGCGGGGGACGCGAGCGCGACGGAGGCCGCCGGGTGAGCGGGGAGACCGAGG
>NZ_LAVK01000280.1 GCF_001083795.1 Streptomyces sp. SBT349 | reverse complement strand
CCCTCCCGCGCCGTAGCCGCCCCCGCTACCCTGCCCCCGGGAGCGCTTTCTCCACAGCGGGAGGAGAGCGATGAGGATCCAATGGGCCGCCGGTACGGCGGCCGTCGTGCTGATGAGCGGGGGAGCGGTCGGCGGCGCGGACGAGGCCGCCCCCGCCCCCGCCCGGGTGGACAACCCGTACGCCGGGGCGCGGGTCTACGTGGACGAGGACTGGTCGGCGCGGGCCGCGGCCGAGCCCGGGGGAGCGGCCGTCGCGCGGGAGCCCACCGCCGTCTGGCTGGACCGGATCGCCGCGCTGGACGGCCTGCGCGGCCACCTCGACGCCGCGCTCGCCCAGGACGCGGACGTGATCCAGCTGGTGGTGCACAACGCGCCCGGCCGCGACTGCCACCGCCACCAGCCGCGCGGCGAGCTGGTCGCGGGCGAACTCGACCGCTACCGCACCGAGTTCATCGACCCGCTGGCCGGGGTCCTCGCCGACCCCGCCTACGCGGACCTCCGCGTGGTCACGGTGCTCGAACCGGGCGCGCTGGCCTGCGAACGGGCCCAGGCGCCCGGCGTCCACGCCGGCGCGGTGGGAACGGCGCTCGCGCGCCTCGGCCCCCTCCCGAACGTCTACCCCTACCTCGACCTCGGCGACCACGCGCTCCTCGGCCGCGACGCGAGCCTCGCGCCCGCCGCCGCCCTGCTCCACGCGGCGGCCTCCACCGCGGGCGCCGACCCGGCCGACGTCCACGGCTTCGTCTCCAACGTGGGCGGCTACGCGCCCCTGGACGAGCCCCACTTCGACGCGGACGACACGGTCGGCGGCGTTCCCGTGCGCGAGGGCAGCAGCTGGCTCGACGGCAACCACTACGCCGACGAGCTGAGTTACGTGCGTGCCTTCCAACGAGCCCTGACCGACGCCGGGTTCGACCCGGCGGCCGGCGCCCTGCTCGACACCTCCCGCAACGGCTGGGGCGGCCCCGGGCGTCCGGCCGGCCCCGGCCCCCGCACCGCCCCCGAGGAGTACGTCGAGGCGGGCCGCACCGACCGCAGGCACCACCCCGCCAACTGGTGCAACCAGGCGGGCTCCGGCCTCGGCGAACGCCCGGTGGCCGCGCCCGTTCCCGGCGTCGACGCGTACATCTGGGCCCGCCCGCCGGGACTCTCCGACGGCAACTCCATCCCCATCCCGATCGAGGGCGGCGACCTCGACCGCATGTGCGACCCGGCCTACGCGGGCGATCCGGTCAACGGGGGCCACCCCACGGGCGTGTTGTCCGGGGCGCCGCTGCGGGGCCAGTGGTTCCCGGCGCACTTCGGGGAGCTGCTGCGCAACGCCTGGCCGCCGCTGCCGCCCGCCGGAGGCTGAGAGGCGCGTCGGCGTCGGCGGCGGCGCGGATGGGTAGTTCTCCGGCACCCGCCCGAAGCCCGAAGCCCGGAGCCCGGAACCCGCGGAGGGACGTGCCCATGACCGACACCGCACCGCCGTCCGACGCCGACGCCGCCACCGCCGACGTCATCGTGGTCGGCGCGGGACCCGCCGGATCCTCGGCGGCCTACCACCTCGCCCGGCACGGAGCCGACGTCCTGCTGCTGGAGAAGTCCGAGTTCCCCCGCGAGAAGGTGTGCGGCGACGGCCTCACCCCCCGCGCCGTGCGCGGGCTCATCGGGATGGGCATCGACATCGACGCCGAGGGCTGGCAGCGCAACAAGGGCGTCCGCTTCGTCACCGAGGGCACCACGGTGGAGGTCGACTGGCCCGAGAGCGCCCGCTTCCCCGGCTTCGGACTCACCCGCAGCAGGCACGACTTCGACGAACTGCTCGCCCGCCAGGCGGTCCGCGCGGGCGCGCGGCTGTGGACCTCCGCGAAGGTCACCGAGCCCGTTCCCGACCGCACCGGCCGCATCCGCGCGGTCACCGCCCTGGTGGGCCCCGAGAAACGCGCCGTGACCTGCGAGGCACCCCTGATCATCGCGGCCGACGGCGTCTCCGCCCGCCTCGCCGTCTCCCTGGGCATCGGCCGCCTCCCGCGCCGGCCCATGGCCACCGCGCTGCGCCGCTACTACCGCTCCCCGAGCCGCCACGACGACCCCTACCTGGACATCTGGGCCGACCTGCGCGAGCGCCCCGGCGGCCCGGTGCTGCCCGGCTACGGCTGGATCTTCCCGATGGGCGACGGCCGGGTGAACGTCGGGATGGGCCTGGTCGGCACCGACGACCAGCGGAGCCGGGACACCCGGCGCCTGCTGGACACCTGGCTGGAGCGCACGCCGGAGGAGTGGGGGCTGCGCGGCGACGCGCACGCGGAAGGACCGCTGCGCGGCGCCGCGCTCCCCATGGGCCACAACCGGCTGCCGCACTACACGCGCGGCGTGCTCCTGGTCGGCGACGCGGGCGGCATGGTCTCCCCGTGGAACGGCGAGGGCATCCCCTACGCCATGGAGTCGGGCGAACTGGCCGCCGAGACCGCCGTGTACGCCCTCGCCCGCCCGGCCGGCCCCTGGCGCGAGCGGATCCTCCAGCGGTACCCGCGCGAGATCCAGCGCCGCGACGGCCGCTTCTACCGCCTCGGCACCGGCTGGACCGCGGTGCTCAGCAGGCCCGCGCTGGCGTCGTTCGTCAGCAGGCGGGTCCTCACCTCGCCCGCCGCGATGCGCGTGCTGACCCGCGTCCTCGCCAACCTCATGGACGAGCGCGGCGACCCCCTGGACCGCGCCCTGACCACCCTCATCCGCGCCGTGCCCCGCCCCCGTGACCACGTCAGCGGCGGCGGACGGTCTCCACGGGGCGGCCGGGGCGCCAGAAGGTGATCACCAGCTCGTCCGCCTCGACGCCGGTGAACACCGCCTCGCCGATCTCCAGGCGGAACGCGTGGAAGTCGCCCGGCGGCTCCGTGCCGGTCGTGTAGGCGGCCTTCTCCGCACCGGTGACCTCGGACGCGACCCCGGCGACCTTCGCGTCCCCGTCCGTGCCGGGGTGCGCGTGGATCGCGCACCGGCCGTCCCGCCGCAGGTCGAGCGCCTTCACCGCGCCCGGCATGGAACCGAAGGACAGGTCGCCGTTCAGGAAACTGACCTCGCTCCCGCTCACCCGCGGCGACCCGTCCCCGCGCAACGTCGCCAGGATGTGCGTCTCCGCCGCCTCGAACCGCGCCCTCACCTGGGAGGCCAGCGCGGGGGCCTCGCTCTCGAACCGCTGCCATGTCGCCATCCCCCCAGTCTCGCCGCCCCCACCGACATCGGCCCCCCGGCACCATGCGCACGATCCGGTTGATCCGGTCCGGCCGAGCGCGCACACTGCCGCCCATGCCCGAGACCGCACACGGCCCCGCGCTCCACGGCGCCGCCCACGCCCGCGCACGCGCCCTCGCGCGGGAACGGTTCCGCTGGATCGCCGGTCACGCCGACATCTGGGCGGTGTTCCGCGATCCCGAGGCGCTGGCCGCCGTGGTCGAGGGCCTGGTCGAGGGCCTGGTCGAGCCGTTCCGGGGAGCCGGGGTCACGGCCGTCCGCGGCGTCGAGTCCCGCGGCTTCCTGCTCGGCGGGGCCGCCGCCGTGGCGCTCGATCGAGACCGGCGGCCAGGCCACCGCCGTCCGCGCGATGGCCGCGGAACGCGGCGCCACCTGGGCGGGCTGCGCCGTCATCGTGGACGAACTCCCCGCCGACGCCCCCGCCCGCCGCGCCCTCGGCGCGCCGCACGCCCTGGTCGCCGCCGCGGACCTGCCACCCCAGGGGGTTACGGTGGCGGACGCGGCCACCGGCCGCGCGGACAGGAGCCATCGGAAGCGGTGAGTTGAACATGGAGTACATACGTCTGGGGAACTCCGGCCTCCAGGTGTCGCGGATCGTGCTGGGCTGCATGGCGTTCGGCGACCCCGGGCGCGGAACGCACCCCTGGTCCTTCGGACTCGACGCGTCCCGTCCGTTCGTCAAGGCGGCGGTGGAGGCGGGCATCACGACGTTCGACACGGCCAACGTCTACTCGCTGGGCACCAGCGAGGAGATCGTCGGCGCGCTGCTCGGCGAGTTCACCCGCCGCGACGAGGTGGTGATCGCCACCAAGGTCCACGGGCGCATGGGCCCCGGGCCCAAGGGCGGTGGCCTGTCCCGCGCCGCGATCATGACGCAGGTCGACGCCAGCCTCCGCAGGCTCGGCACCGACTACATCGACCTCTACCAGATCCACCGCCTCGACCGTGACGTCCCGGTCGAGGAGACGATGGAGGCCCTGCACGACCTGGTGCGCGCGGGCAAGGTGCGCTACCTCGGCGCCTCCTCGATGTGGACCTGGGAGTTCGCTCAGGCGCAGCACGCGGCCGACCTGGGCGGCTGGACCCGTTTCGTCTCCATGCAGGACCACTACAGCCTGCTGATGCGCGAGGAGGAGCGCGAGATGCTCCCCTACTGCGAGGACCAGGGCGTCGGCGTGCTGCCGTGGAGCCCTCTGGCGCGCGGGCGCCTGGCCCGGGAGTGGGACGCCACCACGGCCCGCACCGAGACCGACGCGTTCGGCGGGCGGCTCTACCGGCAGGCCGTCGAGTCCGACCGCGCGATCGTCGAGGCGGTCGGCGCCATCGCGGCGGAGCGCGGCGTGACCCGCGCCCAGGTCGCCCTGGCGTGGATCCTCCAGCAGTCCGCCGTCACCGCCCCGATCGTGGGCGTGACCAGGGAGGCCCACCTCACCGACGCGGTCGCCTCCCTCGACCTGACCCTGTCCGACGACGAACTCCGCCGCCTCACCGAGCCCTACACCCCCCGGCTCCCCGAGGGCTTCTGACCGGTAGCATCACGAACGCGCCGAGGCCCACCAGGACCCGGAACGTCCGCGCACTGTGCAAGGTTGCAGAGTGCGCGGCGACAGAGTCCTTGCTCCGGCGATCCGCGCGGAGGACGATGGGGTGACCGCATGAGGGAGAAGCATGTCTCAGCCCCGCTCCGGACCCACGGTGGCCCTGCGCCTCGTGGCCGCGGAGTTGAGGGCGTTCCGGGAGGCGGCCGGGCTGACCGTTCCCCGTGTGGCCGAGGCGGTCGGCGTCCACCAGGTGACCATCTACCGCCTGGAGCACGCCAAGCACGTGCCCAAGCCGGCGACCGTCGCGTATCTGCTCTCCCTCTACGGCGTTCCGGAACGGGAGGCCGAACGGCTGCTGGCCGATCTGGTCGCGGCCAACAACCCGGGCTGGTGGCACGAGTTCCGCGATGTGCTGCCCGCCCACCTCACCGACGTCATCGACCTGGAGTCGGCCGCGACTCGGATCCGCCTGTACGCGCCGGGAGTTGTGCCGGATCTGCTCCAGACGCGGGAGTACGCGGGCGCGCTGCTGCGCATGCGGTTCCCCAGCGCACAGGGGGAGTTCGTCAGGCGCCGCGTGGAGCTGCTGGCCGCCCGCCAGCGCGCCTGTTTCGACCGCCCGCACCCGCTGCGGCTGTGGGCGGTCATCGAGGAGGCGGCGCTGCGCCGGCCGGTCGGCTCCTCGGATGTGATGCGGGACCAGATCCGGCACCTGGAGGCGGTCAACGCGCGGGCCTCGTCCAGTATCCAGATCATGCCGCTGGCGTCCCCGCCGCACCTGATGGCGGACGCCGGAGCGGCGGAGGTCCTGAGGTTCGACCACCCGGCCGTGGCCGACCGGCTGGTCGTGCGCGGCCTGGCCGACGCCACCATCACCGGGGAGGTGAAGGCCGTCCAGTCGTACATCCAGGGACTCGACCAGCTCGCCCTGCTCGCGCCCCCGCCCCGCACCCCTTTTCCGCCCATACCGCTGCCGAACGGAGATCATTCATGACCGACGAGCATGTTCCTCATCTGCCCGCGATAGACACGACCGTGCCGCATTCCGCCCGCGTCTGGAACTGGGCGCTGGGTGGGAAGGACCACTTCGAGCCCGACCGCCTGCTCGGCGAGCACCTGCTGAAGCATTACCCCGAGGCGCTCAACGTGGCGCGGGCCTCGCGTGAGTTCCTCGGCCGCGCGGTGAAGGCCCTCGCCGTCGAGGAGGGCGTCCGCCAGTTCCTCGACATCGGCACCGGCCTGCCCACGGCGGACAACACCCATGAGGTGGCCCAGCGTTACGCGCCCGACGCCAGGATCGTCTACGTGGACAACGATCCCCTGATCCTGCTGCACGCCCGCGCGCTGCTCACCAGCAACCCCCAGGGCGCCACCGACTACGTGCAGGCGGACGTCCAGGACCCCGACACCGTTCTCGAAGAGGCCGCCAGGACACTGGACTTCGAGAAGCCGGTGGCGTTGATGCTGCTGAGCATGCTCGGCCACATCGACCCGGACGAGGCGGCCCTGCTCGTCCAGGAGTACACGCGCCGCCTGCCGTCGGGGAGCTTCCTGGCGACCTGCGACTCCATCGACGCGCCCGAGATGATCAAGCTGAACGAGGACTACGCCGCGTCGGGCGCGGTGCCCTACATCTGCCGCTCGGAGGCGCAGCTCGCGGCGACCGCCGACGGGCTGGAGATCCTGCCCCCCGGCGTGGTCGCCCTCAACACCTGGCGTCCGGAAGGCCCGTTGGAGCCCACCTACCAGTGGGGTCTGCTCGCCCGCAAGCCGTGACCGGGACCCTCCGGGACCGCGCCCTCAGGACCCGCTCGGCGCCCTCCGCTCCCGTGGCGCCGTTCCGGGGAGCGGCTCCTCGCCGTGCCGTTCGGGCGTGGCGCCGCCCCGCCTCCGGGGCGCGGCCAGGAGCGCGGTGACGCAGGCGGCGGCGAGCAGGATGCCGAGGGCCACAGCCGCTCGAACGGCCGGATCCTCACGACCTGCCGCCCGTCCCGTCAGAGGGCCGGACCGTCCCGGCCCGCGGCCCGATCTCCGGTCGGTGACAGAGGGGGCGTCACCCGGGCCCGGTTGAGCACGGCCGCTCGGAGGGCTGGATCCTCACGGCGTGCCGCCCGTGCCCTGTCACCGGCCGGTGGGTCCCACCCGTGCGTCCTGTCAGAGGGCCGGCCGCCGGTGGTTCGTTCCAGGTCCTTGGCGGCTGGCGGGCTGTGCGCCGTGATCAGCCGCTCTCTCACCGGCCGGAGTTCGGGCCGCGGTGGCGGCTCTTGGCGCCCGTCACCGGGATCGGCGTCCCGTCTAGGTGTTGCGGGTCAGGACGTTGTTGACAGGTGGGCCGTTCTCTTCGCGATCTGCTCGCTCGCGGGCGTCGATGAGTTCGTCCCAGTGTTCGGCGGTCCAGGCGTAGACATCCAGGAGGACGGCGAGAAGGCTGTGGCCGAGGGGGGTGAGGCTGTAGCCCGGGGAGTCCGCGTCGGTGTCACGGGTGATGAATCCGTCGCGTTCGAGGGAGCGCAGTGCTCGGGTCAGCTCTTTGGGGCTCGTTCTCGGTAGTGCCCTGCGCAACTCGCCGAACGGCTGGGCGCCCTCGCCGAGCAGGCGCATGATCAATGGCGCCCACTTGTTCTGCATCCGGATCGGCAGCATCGAGGAGGGGCACAGTTCGTCGAACGTCTCGGGTGAGAGTCGGCGCATAGTCCAAGTGTAGGTACCCGATCGGTAACCGGGGGGCCGCCTAGCGTCGGGCGCATGATGAGGATCGTGATCTTCGGAGCAGGCGGCAGGAGCGGCAGCGCCGCGGTGGCCGAGGCGACCGCACGCGGGTACCGCGTGACGTCGTTGAGAGGCGCTGACGCGGATATCACCGACCCGGAAGCAGTGGCACGGGCCGCATCGGGTCACGATGTCGCGATCGCGGCCGTGGCGCCCGCCGAGTCTGACCCGAGAGCCTTTTTCCAGGCCGCGGCGAACGGCTTGGTTACCGGTCTGCAAAACGCAGGGGTTACGCGGCTGGTCTGGGTGAGCATCGCCTCGTTGCTGCCTGATGCCTCCGGCGTCCCGGCCGTCGACACCGAGGGTTTTCCGGCGGAGTATCGGCCGTTCTCCCTGGGGCACCGCATCGCGTTGGAGGTGATCGGCGCCTCCGGCCTGCGGTGGGCCGCCGTGAGTCCCGCAGGAGACTTCGGCCCGGACACATCGTCCGTCGGCGGATACGCCCTCACCGAGGTCGGGGACCTGGCCTGTCGCATCAGCCGCGCTGACCATGCCCGCGCGCTGGTCGACCTGGCCGAGCGGTCGGACCTGCCCCGCGAGCATGTCGGTGTGCTCCCGCTGGCACCCGAGGAGAAGGCATCCGTTGTTAGCGGGGAAGGTCAACGGTGACGCACCGCAACGCGCCCCTGTCGCCCGAGGGCCGCCGTCGTCTGATCGAACGCTGCAAGAGCCGGCCGATCGCCCATGTGGCAGCGGAGATGGGCATCTCCCGCGCGTGCGCATCCAAGTGGGTGAACCGTTTCCGCCGCCACGGCGAGCTCGGCTTGCTGGACCGCCCCTCAACACCCCGACGACAGCCCACAGCGACGGCCGCCGATGTGGTCATCCGGATCGAGCACCTCCGTCGCACCCAGAAGTGGTCGGCCGCAAGGATTGCGTTCGAGCTCCAGGCGGAGGGCACAGCCATCAGCCGCCGGACGGTGTCACGGCACTTGAACGCCCTGGGGTTGAACCGTCTCAGGTTCATCGATCCCAGCGGTGAAATCAATCGGCAGCCGCGCCAGATCACCGCAGGCCGGCCCGGGCACATGGTCCACGTCGATGTGAAGAAGGTCGGCCGCATCCCCGACGGTGGCGGCTGGCGCTCGCACGGGCGCGGCAGCGCACAGGCAAAGGCTGTCGAGCGTCGCAAGAAGCGAACCGAACGCGGCGGCTACGTCTATCTCCATTCCGCCGTCGACGGATTCAGCCGCCTTGCATACACAGAGGCTCTGTCGGACGAGAAAGCCGTCACTGCTGTCGCGTTTCTTCACAGAGCACGCGCCTGGTTCGCGGCGCACGGCATCACCCAGATCGAACGCATCGTGACCGACAACGGCAGTTGCTATCGCGCGGACGCGTTCGCACGATCACTCCTCGGAGCGCGACAACAACGGATCACGCCCTACACGCCCCGGCACAACGGCAAGGTGGAACGCTACAACCGGATCCTGGCTGAAGAGTTCCTCTACGCCCGCACCTGGACTTCCGAAGACCAGCGGCGCGAAGCCCTCACCGTCTGGAACATCCACTACAACTATCACCGGCCCCACAGCGGAGCAGCCAGCCAGCCGCCAGCCACTCGACTGAGTGAGCGCGTCACCAACGTGTTGGCCTCATACATCTAGGGAACGTGCTCCTGTCCCGACCAGACTCCGCCACCTCGCCAGGCGGTCCCGTCATGCGCGTACGCGTAGGCCATCGTTCCGTACCAGCCCGCCCCGCACGACGACGATCCGCCGTAGTCGAGGATCTGGCTGGGCCCCCAGGGCCCGCCGAATTCACCCCCGCTGACGCCGGTCGGGCCGTATTCCCAATCGGTGCTCCGGCATACCGTCCAGGCCGACCCGTTCCACTTCTGCACCTCCAGTCGCACGGCGGCCCAACCGTCGGGCAGCGTCAGTCCCGCACCACACCCCGCGCTCAGCGCAAAGGTGTCCGCATAGGCGAGGTTGCCGGAGAAACTCCCGGGAATGAAGTGATCAATTCCCGCATTGCCCCGCACACACAGGCCCGCCCCGTTATACACGGTGACACCATTCGCCCAGGTCCACGCATGTGCGGGCTGCGCCCACACGAAGGTGAACAATAACGCCGCCAGCCCGGACAGCGCGATTCTGACGGCTCGGCGAGATCTTTTCACATCTCCTCCAGTCTGTGGTCATCGCGAAAAGGCTCGCACAACTCCGTTGATCCTTCTTCCCTTTCGCTCAATTCGTTCCCGATCCGCCCCCGCCCGGACGACGGCCCTCGGACGTACGATCCGTTGTATGAGTGCGCTGCTCTCGTTGCTCGTCATCGTCGCCGGACTCGCCGTGATCATGGGGGGCTTCGCCTGGCTCGCGTCCCATGTGCGGCGCCGCGGTGTCGTCGGGTCGGCTCTCGGTGCGGCCATGGCCTCCCACGACGAGGCATTCCGCCCGACCGCTCATGACTCGCACTACGAGATCCGGGCGCAGGCGGAGCGGAAGGCGCCGATTCTGTCGCCCGACCACGACGCGCGGGACCGTTCCGGCCTCGCGCGTCGGTCAGGTGTCGACGCGCCGCGCCCGCGCCGCCACCCCCGCCGCCGCCTGCGGCGATTCATGCGCCGCCTGACCGGCCGCTGACCAGCCGCTCTCACCTCGTGCCGAGGGCGGCGTCCCGCATCACCCGATCCACCGTCTCCTCAAGGGAGTTGGTCGCCGGGATCACGGACTCGACGCCACCCGGCAGAAGATCGAGCGGCCGGTACCACTCCCGCGTCTCCGCCTCGCCGAACTCGTTGCCCTGCCCCGCAGCGTCTCTTCGAACGGGACGTCGAGGTAGTACCCGTGGGTCTGCCCCCGGTGATCGCGCCCGGACGACGGTGTCGATCAGGCCGATGTCCGCCCCACCCGGAACGTCCCGCTCGCCGCACC
>NZ_LAVK01000027.1 GCF_001083795.1 Streptomyces sp. SBT349 | reverse complement strand
GGGCGGGATGGTGCGACCGGCTCGGCGGGGCACCGGGACGTCCCGGTGCTCAGTGCGGTGGTGCTCCGCCTGCCGGCGTGTCCGCCGCCGCCCCTCGGACGCGGCGGGGACGTTTGCGGCGGTCGAGTCCGGCGCGGACGGCCCCGGTCAGGTTGGGTACGAGCACGGACAGGATGAGCAGCGATCCGGTCACGATGGTCAGGGCGTCGGCGGAGACGTCCGCCAGCCGGAGCGCGTTGTGCAGCGACGCGAGCAGGACGACGCCGGCGATCACGCCGGACATCGTGCCCTTGCCGCCGAAGATCGAGACGCCACCGAGCAGCACGGCCGCGACCACGGTCAGTTCGAGCCCGTCGGCGTTGTCGGCCCGCGCGCTGGAGTACCGCAGCGTCCAGAAGACGCCGACCAGGCCGGCGACGGCGCCCGAGACGACGTACAGCCAGAGCTTGACCCGTTCGACGGGGATGCCCGCGAACGACGCCGCGGTGTCGTTGGCGCCGATCGCGTGGATGGACCGTCCGACGGGCGTGGCGTGCAGCACGATCGTGAAGACCACGATGAGCACGACGATCGGGATGACGACGTTCGGGACCCAGGTGCCGTTCATCGAGCCGATGGCCCAGCCGGTGAAGTCCCGGGGGAAGTCGGCCACGGCCGTGTCACCGAGCAGGACGTAGGCCAGCCCCCGGTAGAGGGCGAGCGTGCCGATCGTGACCGCCAGGGACGGCAGGCCGAGCACCGTCACGAAGAATCCGTTGACCAGGCCGAGCACCGCTCCGGCCAGCACGCCCAGCGGCATGATCGTCTCCAGCGGGAGACCGTTGTTCCACATCTCGCCCATCAGGGCGCTGGTCAGTCCCACCGTGCTGGCGACCGACAGGTCGATCTCCCCCGTCATGATGATCAGCGTCATGGGCAGGGCCAGAACGAGGATCGGCGTCAGGTCGAGGATGAGGAACGAGAAGTTCCGTGTCGTGCCGAACTGTTCCACCGTGCCCGACGCGATGACGAGGGTGAGGACCGTGACGACGACCACCCCGACGTCCCAGGTGGCCAGCCGCCCGAAGGAGAGGCGCGGGGACGGCGGTGCGGCGGACGCGGATTCAGCGGACATGGGAATCCTTCTTCCGTAGCGACTCCGCGACGCGGAGGGCGACGAGGCGGTCGAGCGCGATGGCGGCGATGATCAGGACGCCGACGATCGCCCGCTGCCAGAACTGGTCGATGCCGAGCACGGGCAGCGCGTTGTTGATGACGGTGAGCAGGAGGGCGCCGAGGGCCGCGCCGTAGACGCTGCCGCTGCCGCCGAAGATCGCGACGCCGCCGACGACCACGGCGGCCACGATGTTCAGCTCCATGCCGGTGCCGGCGGAGGCGTCGACGGTGCCGTAACGGGCCGCGTAGAGCACGCCACCCAGTCCCGCCAGCGCACCGCTGGCCACGTAGGCGAGCATGAGCCGGCTGTTGATCCCGATACCGGCCAGCCGCGCCGCCTCGCCGCTCGAACCGATGGCATACAGATCGCGCCCCGTGCGGTACCGCCGCAGGAACTGCCCGACGACGACCAGCACGGCCAGGCCGATGAGGAACAGATAGGGGACGCCCAGGATCCGGGCGGTGCCGAAGTCGAGGAAGCCGCGCGGCATGTCCCCGGCGCTGATCCGCGACCCGCCGGCCCAGAAGTAGACGACCCCGCGGAAGACGTAGAGCGTGCCGAGCGTCGCCACCAGGGCGGGGACCTTGCCGTAGGCGATGACCACGCCGTTGACCGCGCCGCACGCCGCGCCGATGGCGACGCCGACCAGCAGGGCGACCGGCACGGGGAGCCCCGGATGCTCCCTGAGCAGCGTGGCCGTGCCGAAGGCGGAGAGCCCGAGCACCGAGCCGACCGAGAGGTCGATGCCCCTGCTGACCACGACCAGCGTCATCCCGCAGGCGAGCAGCAGCGTGATCGCCGTCGCCAGGAGGATGTCGCGGATGCTCTGCTGGGAGAGGAAGTTCGCGTTGGACACCGTCGTCGCGCCGACCAGCAGGACGAGCGTCACCACGAGCCCCAGCTCGCGGAAGCGCAGGACCGCGTCCAGGGCCGCCGAGCCCGTCCGCGTGTCCGGTTCTCCTGGCTCCCCAGGCGGCGGTGCGGTGCCCGACGAGGATGAAGCGGCTACGTTCATGCCGCCGCCTCCTGACCCGTCGCCGCGAAGATCACGGCTTCCTCGGTCGCCTCGGCACGGGGGAGCTCGGCGACGAGCCTGCCCTCCCGCATGACGAGCACCCGGTCGGCCATGCCGAGGACCTCGGGGAGTTCGGAGGAGATCATCAGGATCGCCACGCCCTCCGCGGCGAGCTCGCTCATGAGCCGGTGCACCTCGGCCTTCGTCCCGATGTCGATGCCGCGCGTCGGCTCGTCGACGATCAGCACCTTCGGACGGGTGGACAGCCACTTCGCCAGGACGACCTTCTGCTGGTTGCCCCCGGAGAGCGTGCCCACCGGGTCGCCGAGATCGCCGTACTTCGTCCGGAGCCGGCGCGTCCACTCGCGGGCCTCGCGACGCTCGGCGCCCCCGGTCAGGAAGCCGAACCTCGACAGCCCGCGGGCGCGCGGCAGCGTGGTGTTGCGCAGGATGGACAGGTCGAGCACCAGCCCCTGCTGCCGGCGGTCCTCCGGGACCAGAGCCACCCCCGCCGCCATCGCGGCCCGCGGGCTGCCGGCGGGCAGAACGCGCCCGGCGACGCGCACGGTTCCGCCGTCGCGCGAGTCCACTCCGAAGACACCCTGCGCCACCTCGGAGCGACCGGCGCCGACCAGGCCGGCCAGGGCGACGATCTCGCCGCCGCGCACCTGGAACGAGACGTCCTGGTACACCCCGGCGCGGGACAGGCCCTCCACCTCCAGCACGACCTCGCCCGGCTCGACCTCCTGCTTGACGAACAGCGCGTCGAGCTCGCGACCGACCATGCGGCGCACGATCTGGTCGATCGAGACGTCGGCCAGCAGATCAGTGGACACATGCGCGCCGTCACGCATGACCGTCACCCGCTGGCACAATGCCTCGACCTCCGAGAACCGGTGCGAGATGAACAGCACCGCGGTTCCCTCGTCGCGCAGCGCACGGGCCACCACGAACAGCCGCTCCACCTCGACACCGGAGAGGGCCGCCGTGGGCTCGTCCATGATCAGGACACGGGCATCCAGCGAGATGGCCTTGGCGATCTCGACGATCTGCTGGTCGGCGATCGACATGCCGCGGGCCGGCCGTGCCGGATCGATCTCCACGGCGAGGCGACGGAAGAGCTCCCGCGCCTCCCCGTTCATCGCCGCCTCGTCGATACGCCCGAAGCGGCCCCGCGGCTGCCTGCCCACGAAGAGGTTCTCGGCGACGGTCAGATCGGGGAAGAGCGCGGGCTCCTGGTAGATCACCGCCAGGCCGGCGGCCCTGGCCTCGCTGGGACTGTGGAACTCCACCGGCCGGCCGTCGAGTTCGAGCACGCCCGCGTCCGGCCGGTGCACGCCGGCGAGGATCTTGATGAGCGTCGACTTCCCCGCGCCGTTCTCGCCCACCAGGGCATGCGCCTCACCGCCGAAGAGGTCGAGGCGCGCGTCGCGCAGCGCGGCCACGGCACCGAAGCTCTTCCAGACGCCGCGCAGCGTGACAACGGGCCGGGGAACGGAGTCGTTCACCTGCGTGCGGGGCGACACCACCATGTGCCATCACCGTTTCTGAATCGTTTCAGCGATACGAATGGGACGCTACGCAAGGCCATATCGCACCGTCAAGGCCCCCGAAGATAACGGTTCTGGCCAGGGAGTTGTTCGAAGTTTCGGGCGCCGTTCGAGCCTTGGCCGAGGGTGCCCGAGTGCCCCGGCCCACCCCACGCCACCGGCGCGGTCGCAGGGGCCGGGACCTGCGACGAGGCCGTCCCCGCCGGGGCTTTGGGCGGGGGGATACAGTGCCCTGGTCGTCGGCCACGGGGCCGGTCGGGAGTGGAGTCGTGTGTCCGAGCGGGGTCCAGCGCGTTCGGCACGTCCCCCGAGCATGGTGGACGTCGCCAGGGAAGCGGGCGTGGCGCACGTCACCGTCAGCCGCGTGCTCAACGACCACCCGTCGGTGCGACCGCGGACCCGGGAGCGCGTGATGGCGGCCATCGAGCGCCTGGGGTACCGCCGCAACGACCTGGCGCGGTCGCTGAAGCGCGGCCGGTCGATGACCCTCGGCCTGGTCATCGCGGGGTCCGAGCTCTTCGAGCTCCCTCGCATCCTGCTCGGCGTCGAGGAGGCGGCGCGGCGGGCCGGCTACTTCGTGCACATGAGCAGCTGGCAGGGCGGCGACGCCGACCAACTCGCCGCCACGGTGGACCGGTTGACCAGCCAGGCGGCCGAGGGCGTCGCGGTCATCGCCGATCGCCCGGTGGTGGCGAGCGCCCTGGAGCGCATGGTCACGCGGGTGCCCATGACCGTGGTCATGTCCGGCGACCTCGCGAACGCGTCCATCGGTTCCGTCGAGCTGGACCAGGAGCTGGGCGCCAGGCTCGCCACGCGCCATCTGCTGGAGCTGGGGCACCGGGACATCGTGCACCTGACGGGGCGGCTGACCGCCTTCGACGCCCGCGCGCGGGTGGACGGCTGGCGGGCGGAGATGCGGGAGGCCGGAGTGGCGTCGCCGGAGATGCTGGAGGGGGACTTCACGGCCGCGAGCGGCTACCGGCTGGGGCGGGAGGTGGCGCGCCGCACGCGGCGGCCGACGGCCCTCTTCGCCGGGAACGACCAGATGGCGATGGGCGTGCTCGCGGCGTTCGCGGAGGAGGGTGTGGCGGTCCCCGGGGACGTCTCGCTCGTCGGCTTCGACGACATCAGGGGGGCGGAGTACCTGGTTCCCTCCCTGACGACGGTGCGGCAGGACTTCGTCGCACTCGGCCGTACGTCCATCGACGTGCTCGTCGGCATGATCGGCGGGGAGCGGCCGCGTCACCACCTCATCGCGCCGACTTTCATCGCCCGGCGCAGCTCGGCGACGCCGCCCCGGTGACGCGCCTTCCCCGGGACGAACGCCGGAGGTGCCGGCCGCCGAGCCCGGGGGCCGGTGCGGGCGGCCGGTGCGCGGCGGGGCGCGTCGACCCGCGCCGTGGACCGGCGCGAGGCGCTGAAGGTCCTCGTGCGGCCCCGAACCACCGCACCGCCCGGGGCCGCGCCCCCGGGTGGCGGACACGGCTCGCGGCGGTGGCTCGCGGCGGCGGCCGGTGGCGGGGAGTGTGGTGGGGAGCGGCTCATGGAGGCGCCCGCCCGATCAGGGACCGCGATCAGGGACCGCGAAGCCGAGAAACGGAGGAAGGCCGTGAAACACGTCAAGCTCGGTGACCTGGAGGTCTCCCGTATCGGTCTGGGCGCGATGGGCATGTCCACCGCCTACGCCGGCGCCGGCACGGATGAGGCCGAGTCGATCCGCGCCATCCACCGGGCTCTGGAGCTGGGTGTCACCTTCCTGGACACCGCGGAGGTCTACGGCCCCTACACCAACGAGGAACTGGTCGGCCGGGCCCTGCGGGGCCGCCGCGAGGGCGTGGTCCTGGCGACCAAGTTCGGCTTCATCTCCCACACCGGACGGCCGTCCGGTCAGCTCGACAGCAGCCCGGCCGGCATCCGCACCGCCGTCGAAGGCTCCCTCAAGCGCCTGGGCACCGACCACATCGACCTGTACTACCAGCACCGGGTCGACCCCCTGGTGCCGATCGAGGACACCACCGGGGCCCTGGCCGAACTCATCACCCAGGGAAAGATCCGGCACATCGGCCTCTCCGAGGCCGGCCCCGAGACGATCCGCCGCGCCCACGCCGTCCACCCCGTCACCGCGGTCCAAAGCGAGTACTCCCTGTGGACCCGGGACCCCGAGGCACGCGTGCTGCCCCTCCTGCGGGAGCTGAACATCGGCTTCGTGCCCTACTCCCCGCTGGGCCACGGATTCCTCACCGGCACGATCCGCTCCACCGACGACTTCGACGCCACCGACTGGCGCAAGAACAACCCCCGCTTCACCGGCGAGAACTTCCAGCGCAACCTGCGCATCGCCGACGAGGTCCAGGCCATCGCCGACCAGGCCCGCGCCACCCCCGCCCAGATCGCCCTCGCCTGGCTCCTCACCCGCGGCGAGAACATCGCCCCCATCCCCGGCACCAAACGCGTCGCACGCGTCGAGGAGAACACCGCGGCCGACACCATCGACCTCACCCCGGAACAGCTCGAACGACTCGACCACCTCACCCCCGCGAGCGGCGAAACCCACGACGAGGCCGCCATGAACCAGCTCGAACGCTGACCCCCCATCGGCGTCGGCGTCGGCGACGCCGGCGGGGCGGGCCGGTCGGCCTGCCGGGGATGTCGTGCCCCGGCAGGCCGGTCATGGGCCGGTCCTCCGGCGAGTGGTCGGCTAGGGCCTGTCCGGCGAGCGCGAACCCGCCCCCGCGTAGGTGATGTCGGGCCGGGGAGGCGGGGACATGCCGTTACCGAGGAAGTAGTCGACGTGGTGGGACTGCATGTACCCCTTGAAGGTCATGGCGTTGCGGTAGGCGGGGTTGTGCGCCAGCGTGTACAGCCGGGTGTTCGTCGGCTGGTTCGTGGTGAAGATGATCAGCTCGTCGTACGCCGCGTTGGTGTACACCGCTTCCTCGCGCCAGTCGCCGAAGAGGTCGCCGACGAGGGTGGGCCCGCCCTGGGCGGCGGTGACCGCGCCGTGGTTCCAGGTGGTGACCAGCCGTGGCAGGCTGCCGCTCGGTGTCGGGTTCGCCGGGTCCCACTCCTCGATCTTGCCGTCGTTGAGCAGCTCCATCGAGAGGTCGCCGTCCCACCACAGCCCGAGTTGCGGCCACGGCCTCAGCGAGCTGTCCGGTTCGGTGAGCCGGTTGCCGGGCGCGTTGTAGAGGCCGGAGAAGGACCAGACCTCCATGCCGGGGAAGCGCGGGTCGACGTCGCCCGCCATGCCGCGTCCCACGTCGGCGGGGGACCCCGAGTGCCTCCAGATCATGGAGCCGTCCGAGGCGTCGTAGTAGTACTCCAGCAGGCCGCTGGGGTTGCTCTGCTGCACGCCGTAGCCCTCAAGGCCCGGCCTGCCGGGGTCCATGTCGGCGATGTGGAAGCGGTCACCGTGGACGACGCCCTCCTCCCCCATCGAGTATTCGAGGGTGCCGTCGCCGTCGAGCACGAACCCGATCTCGGCGACCTCGTCCGTCCCGTCGCCGTCGATATCGATGGCGCGCGTGTTGTGGCCGTCGGGGGCGTTCGCGTTGCCGCGCAGCCACTTCCACTGCTGGTCGAGCGAATCGCCGTCGAACCTCCAGGCGGCCATCATCAGGTTGAAGTCGCCGTTGTCGCGGCGGTTCTTCATGTAGGCGACCAGACTCGGGGTGGTCCCGTCGAGATACGCCACTCCGAGCCGCGCGGCCATCGGGCCGTCCGCCAGGTAGTCGGTCGGCACCGAGGCCCAGTTGCGGAGCGCTCCGGTCCGGCCGTCGAGGATGGCCATGAACTGGCGCGAGTCGTCGGAGTGCGTCCAGGTCGTGCCGTCGCCGAAGGTGACGCCGTTGGCGATGCGCACGGCGACCTCCGCCCGCCCGTCGCTGTCGAAGTCGTAGACGGTCACGCCGTCGTTGTGGCCCACGTCGATCGTGGCGGAGCCCGGTTCGATGTTGTCCTGGTTCTGGCTGTTCGGTCCCATGTCGACCTGCCAGAGGAACCGCCCGTCGCCGGTGTACGCCTCCAGCCGCTGGGGGGATGTCTGCCGGTCCAGCACGTAGTCGTACGCGCCGTCGCCGTCGAGGTCGCCGGCCCAGACGAACTTCACCGGACCGCCGTCGCGCAACGGCACGCGGACCACCGGCTCCTGGGCATGATTGCCCGTCAGGGTGAAGGCGGCGCTGGGTGCTTGCTCCGCACCGCCCACGACCGGCCGCACGTGGTAGCTGTTGCTCTGCGTCAGATTGGCGGTCGCATCCGTGTAGTTGGTGCCGCCCGTCAGGACGGCGGAGTTGAGCTTGACGGCCGCGCCCCCGGCGGTGGAGCGGTACACGTTGAAGCCGATGCCCTGCGGGTCGAGCCCGAGGAGCCGCCAGGAGACCAGGACCTGGGTGGGGCTGGTGCGCACGGCCACGACCCCGCGGCCGAGATTCTCCATCGGGCGCCCCGCCTGCGCGGCCGCCGGGTCCGAGGCCGTCGCCACCGAGGCGCTGGGCGACGCGGGGCTCGGGGTGCCCGTGAGCAGGGTGGCGCAGAGAGCGAGGAAGACCGTGGCGACCGCCGCCACCCCATGACGGGGTCGCCACCTCTGTTTGACGTGCATGGAAACCTCCTTGACGCTTACGCGCGGTGACTTGTCCCTGCGGATCAGGGATGGCCCGGTCGGCTCGCGTGGGACCCGCCCGGGGTCTCGTCGCCATGAGGAGTCGACCCGAGAAACGCCCGAGCATGTGTGACGCCGCCGCTACCGACAGGAGTTAAACCGTTTACACAATCGAGAGAGAAGCAGAAGGGTGAGGCCCCGTCAATAACGCGGGCACACTGGGGAAGAGGCGTCGTCGGCGGCTTGACGCGCTGAACCGCCTGCTCCACCATCGAGCTTCAAGCGGTTACACACAGGGGACGCAGGGAGAACGGATGCCTCGCCGGGTCACGCCCGCTGACGGAAGGCCCCGGCCTCCGACCATCCGGGACGTGGCGGCACGCGCCGGCGTCTCCGCCGCCACCGTCTCGCGGATCCTGTCCGGCACGTACCCCAACGCCCCCGCCACCCGCGGCAAGGTCATGCGCGCCGTGCGCGAGCTGGACTACGTGGCCAACGCCCACGCCCGGGGGCTCGCGGGCGCGCGGCCCAGGAGCGTGGCCATCGTGGTCAACTCCGTCACCTCCCCGCACTACGCCCACGTCGCGCAGGGCGTCCAGGAGGAAGCCGCACGAGCGGGCAGGCTGTGCGTCGTCGGCACCACCGGCGGCGACCCCGAACGCGAGCTGGACATGATCCACCTGATGCGCGAGGAGGGCGTCGAGGCCGTGATCCTCGTGGGGAACGTCATCGCCGACGCCGCCTACCGGGAGCGCATGGCGGGCTACGCCCGCGCGCTGGCCGTGGCGGGCTCACAGCTGGTGCTGTGCGGTCGGCCCCCGATGGGCCCCGAGGTCCCGGCCGTCGTGGTGGAGTACGACAACACCGCCGGCGCCCGCGCCGTCACCGGCCACCTGCTCTCCGCCGGCCACCGGCGCATCCTCTTCCTCGGACGGCGGCCCGGATACACGACGCCCGAGAGCCGGGTCGCCGGCTACCGCGCGGCACTGGACGCCCATCGCGTCCCCCACGACCCCGGGCTGGAGGTCGGTGGCACGATGGAGAGACACGAGGGCTGCCGCATGATGCGTGAGCGACTCGACGCGGGACCGCGGGACTTCACCGCCGTCTTCGCCGCCAACGACCAGATCGCCGCCGGGGCGCGCGCGGCGCTGCGCGCCGAGGGACTCCGCATCCCCGAGGACGTCTCGATGGTCGGATTCGACGATCTCCCACCGGCCGCCGACATCGACCTCACCACCGTCCACGTCCCCCACAAGGAGCTCGGGCACACCGCGGTGCGCCTAGCCCTGGAGAACGAGACCCCCGGCACCGCCCGCCACGCCGTGCTCGGCACGCACATCATCGTCCGCGACTCCGTCCGCCCTCTCCCGGGAGAACCACCCGAGGCGGTCCGGCCGCCGCCCCGGGCCGGTTGACTCGGGTCACACCGGCCCGGCGCCGCCGCCTCAACGGTTCCCCGGTACCACCGACTCGGCAGTCATCCCGCCGTCCCCAGCCGCGCCACGAGCTCGTCCAGGCACGTCCGCCAGCCTCCGGAGGCACTGTCGGCGATCGAGGGATCGGTCATGACGTGCGTGAACACCAGGAGGCAACCGGCCCCCTCGCCGCGCAGCTCGATCCGGACGTGATCGTCGAACTCCCGCTCCCCGCCGTCCGGATCGTGCTCGTCGAAGGCGAACAGCCGGGGCGGGTCGAAGTGGGTGATGGTGGCCGTGTAGACCGTGCCCTCACCGTCGTCGAAGGAGATCCGGCCGCCGACCCTCGGCTCCAGCCCCGTCACGCGAAACGGATACCACTGGCTCAGATGCCCGGGATCGGTGACGGCCAGCCAGACCTTCTCCCGGCTGTGCTTCAGGTGACGTTCGAACCGCAGGGCGGGCCGACCGTCAAAGGTGGTGGTGCTGGTCGCGCTCATCACGTCACTGCTCCTCGGCCGCCTGACGCGGCTGCTCCTCGGGGACGTCGGGCATCGTGTCCACGTGTCGTTCCAACGCTTCCAGGCGTTCGGTCCACAGCCGGCGATACGGCGCGAGCCAGGCGTCGACATCGGCCAACGGCTCCGGGCGGAGCTCGTACCAGCGGCGCTGCGCTTCCGCCCGCACCGTGACGAGCCCGGCGTCACGCAGCACCCGTAGGTGCTTGGACACCCGCGGCTGGCTCATCCCCAGCTCACGGGCCATCTCCCCCACGAGTCGGGGACGCCCGAGGAGCAGCCCGAGCACCCGCCGCCGCGTGGGGTCGGCCAGGACATCGAACGGCGAGGACACCTTCTCAACATACCCCATCGGTTATATACCGCCAACGGCATGGACCGACGAACGCACGGACCGACCCGCACAGGCCCCCGACCGAGAGCCCGCACCGGCACCCATCGCCTCGCACGACGGCCGGATCGCTCTACGGTGGACCCGGACGACCAAGGCGATCGCCCCGGCCCGGCTCGGGTCATGCCACGACGAGCGACACAGAACTCTTGCCCATGGGGGACCCATATGATAAAGGCCGGGAACCGGGAACCGGGAACCGGGAACCGGGAACCGGGAACCGGGAACCGGGAACCGGGAACCGGGAACCGGGAACCGGGAACCGGGAACCGTATGAGCTTATTAGCCCCGTCTGCGGGGCCGCGTGAACGGTAGCGGCCCCCCGGTGGACGTCGCGGCGGCGCGCTGGAAGACGTTCCCCGCCGAGCGCACGGTCCTGGCGGTGGCCCGAACAGTGACATCGACGGCGCGCCTCCTCGAAGTCCTCCCCGACGTCTTCCGGGGCGACCCACGGGTCGAGGTGACCTTCGGCCATGATCGGTCATCAGCCTTCCACGGCGGCGTCCAGGATCTCCTGCGCGCGAGTGATGTGCGGGTGATCCCCTGGGAGAACGCCACGGACGTGCCCTCCGATCTGGTCATCACCGCCAGCGAGAACGCCCGCTTCGACCACCTCAAGGCGCCCGTCCTCGTCCTTCCCCACGGCATCGGGTTCCAGAAGCTCGTCCCTGACGCCCGAGGCCCCGAACGGCGCCACTCCGGTGTCGTGCCGCGATCGCTCCTGCGTCCCGAACGCTCCTGGTACGCGGTCTCGCATCCCGCACAGGCCGAACAACTCGGCGCCCTCCGGCCGGATCTGGCGGGCCGCACCCTGCTGGTCGGCGATCCCTGCCATGACCGGCTGCTCACCGGCGCGCCTCTGCGTGACCGTTACCGGCGCGGCATGGGGCTGCCGCGGGGGCGGGTCCCGCGTCTGGTCCTGGTGGCGTCGACGTGGGGCCCGGAGTCGCTGATGGGCCGCGTCCCTCAGCTGCCCCGCCGTCTGCTGGCGGAACTGCCTCTGGACGAGTACCGGGTGGCCGCGACCGTGCATCCGAACGTGTGGTTCGGTCACAGCCCTTGGCAGCTCCGCGTGATCCAGCGGGATGCCCTGGAGGCCGGGCTCATCCTCATCCCGCCCTTCGCCGGATGGCAGGCGGCGCTGACGGCCGCGGACGTCGTGGTGAGCGACCACGGCTCCCTGTCGCTCTACGCCGCGGCGGTGGGGAAGCCGCTGCTCCTGGCCGCGTTCGGCCGGGAGTCGGTGCCCGGAACGGCGATGGCGGCTCTCGGCCGCGTCGCTCCGTCGCTGGCACCGGACAAGGGACTGCTCGACCAGATCGAGGCGGCGATCGAGCGGCACCGGCCCGAGCGGTACCAGGATGTCGCCCGGCGGGCGTTCCACGAGCCCGGCCGAACGCTGTCCCGCTTGCGCTCCGCCGTCTACCAGCTGCTGGAGCTGGCCGAGCCGCCGTGGCCGACGGCGTCCGCACCCCCCTTCCCCCTCCCCGTACCGGAGCGCACGGAGAGCACCGCGGAGGTGGTCCTCACCCACCTGGCGCGGGAGAACGAGACCTGGTCCGTCGACGTGCGCCGCTTTCCCGCGGCGGCGCGGCCCGAACGGCCCGAGTCGGCGCGCCGCTTCAGCCATCTGGCGAGTGAGGTGAGCGGTCTGGAACGGTCCTGGGCGGAGAGTGCCTCCGTGCTGACCGACGACACGGCGCCGCGTTCGCCCGAGGAGGCCGAGCGGCGGATCGAGGGCATGCTGCGGCACCACCCGGGCTGCCGCATCGCCGCCGTGCCGCTGGCGGACGGCGTCCTGCTGGGCTGGCGGGACGGCCGGAGGGTCATGGTGAACGCGACGGGTGTCCTCGCGGGGCCCCGGCTGATCTCGGCCGTCGGGTACGCGTGCCTGCGCGCGGGCATCCCGCCGACCGGAACGTTCCTCCTGCGCGTCGGGGAGCGGTCGGCCGAGGTGACCCTTCGACCCCGGTCCGCGCTCTGACCCCGGGAGACAGAACCAGGAGGCTCAGTCCGGATCGCCGAGGGCGTCCAGGCGCGCACGCACGTCCTTCGCCCGGGGGCTCCCCCCGCCTTCCAGAATCTCCAGGGCGCGGCGGAGGTGCGCGCGGAGCGCGATCGTGTCCCCTGCCCGTTCGGCGATCTCGGCCAGGAGCTCGCGCGCCGGCAACTCGTAGTGCGCCGCTCCTTCGTGGTGAAGATCCTCGGCGCCGTGGGTGAGAGCGGCCCTGGCCTCCGCCACCTCCCCCAGGGCGTGATGGGCCGTGCCGATGGCCACCCGTACCCGGCCGGCCATCCGCCGATCCTCGACGGCGGTCTCCTCGTCGGTGAGCAGCCGCAGCGCCGAGGCGAGGGTCGACAGCGCCCGCCGCGGGCGACCGTCGGCGGTCTCGGCGCAGCCGGTGAAGAGATGGGCGATCGCCACACCACGGAGGGATCCCGCCTCCGCGCTCAGCTCCGCGGCCTGCCGGAAGAGCGCGATGGCTCGCGCCGGGTCGTCCGCTTCCCACGCACGGCCCTGGAACTCCCGCGCCGACGCCCGCAGCAGCACGTTGTCCGTGGTGTCGGCCTCCGCGACGGCGGTCCGCAACTCGGCCCGGGCCCGGTCCACCTCACCCAGGTCCATCAAGGGCCGGGACAGCAGGCACCGCAGCCGCGCCCGCGCCGCGGCATGGCCCCGCTCCCCGTCGCGCGACGCCGCCGTGATGCCCAGTCGCGCGGACTCCATCCAGTCGCGGACATGACGGTGATGGAGGTAGAGAGCGCTCAGGGCTTCGGCCATCTGCCACGCCTCGGCGAACAGGCCCCGCGTCACCGCTTGGCCCAGCACCGCCAGCGCGTTGGCGCGCTCGGCGCTCAGCCATGCCAGGGCCTGTCGCTTGCCCTCCGGCCCGTGGAACGGATCGTCGGCGCCCGTCGGCAGGTGCTCGTGCGGGGAGATCCGAAGCCTGTCCCCCATCAGCGCGCGGTCCGCGCACGCCGTCCACCGCGCGTAGTGCCGCGTCACACGCCACGCCAGCGCGTTCTGCTCCGCCTCCGGCTCCGCGGCCGCGAGACCGACGGCGTGCAGCCGCACCAGCTCATGGAAACGGTAACGCCCCCGAGCCTCCGGAACGGCCGTCAGCAGGCTGCTGTCGAACAGCGCGCGCAGGAGCCGCCGCGCGGCGGCCACGGGCACGTCCGCGATGACGCCCGCCAACTCGGCGTCGAACTCGTCACCGGGGAACAACGCCAGGCCCCGGTAGAGCCGTTGGCACTCCCGGGGTAATGCCTGATAGGCCAACGTCAACGCCGCGGACATGGTTCGAGCCTCCCCCTGGAGCAGCCCTTCCAGCCGCCCCCGCTCGTCTTCCAGCTCACTCACCAGCTCCGCCAGCGACCGGTCCGGGTCGAGCTGCAACTGGGCCGCGATGACACCGAGCGCCAGCGGCAACCCCCCGCACAGCGACACCAGCAGCTCGGCCGCCTCCCGCTCCCCCTCGATCGCCTCCCGCCCGCAGCGGGCCACCAGCAGCCCGATCGCGTCCGGCGCGTCCAGCGGAGCCACCGGCACCAACCGCGCCCCGTCGACGACCAGTTCGGCCAGCCGCCCGTGGCTCACGGCCACGACCACGCTGCCCAGCGCCTTCGGGATGAACGGCTCGACCTGGGCGGGCTCCGTCACCTCGTCCACCACCACCAGAACGCTCTTCCCCGCGGTGAGGGACCGGAAGTCGTTGGCCAGGTCCGGCAGAGCCATCGGCAGGAACGCATCCGCCACCCCCAGCGAACGCAGGCACCCCCGCAGGGCGCCCGAGACGTCCACCCGTCCGGCCTCATCCCGCCACTCGCCCAGATCCACATGGATCTGGCCACCGGGGAACCTGTCCTCACCCTGCTCCGCCATGCGGTACGCGAGCGCGCTCTTACCCACCCCGTGCATCCCGCTGAGCACGGTCACCCAAGGCGGCGTCCGCCCCGCGCCGTCGAGCGACCGGCGCCAGTCCGCGAGCACCGCGGAGCGATCCACCCACCACCGTGTGCTCGGAGGCACCTGCGCGGGCGGCCCGAGCGGCGAACGGCCCGCCTGCACGACGACGTCACCGTGCACGACACCCGCCTGGATCACCGCCCCGGCATCCACACCCGCCAGCTCGTTGCGCACCTCCGGACGCCGCCCCCCGGCCTCGTCCCCGGACTCGCCACCCATCACGACCCCCGTCCCCCGTGACCGGCTCTCCCGCACCGCTCCCGCATCCGCACTCCCCCAGGTTATGCCCCCTCACCACGCCCGGGGCTCCGGACGGTTGGGACGATGTCCACGGGGCCCGGACGTCTCGCGCCGGGCTACACGTCGCCGTCCCCCAGGATCGCCGGCAGGTCGTCGATCCACGCCAGCACCGCCCGTTCGTAGCGGATGCCGAAGGCGCAGGTGGCCTCCTGGTAGCGGTCGGGGAAGCCCTCGGTCCGCCTCGCCAGGTAGCCGGCCAGCCGCTTCTCGTGGACGGCGCGGTGGTCGGCGATGAACTCGACGAGCCGGTCGCGGTCCAGGGCGGAGCCGAAGGCGAGGGTGAGCAGCAGCGGGTAGCGGATCTGCTCGGGGCCCGGTGGCTCGGCGAGCCAGGCCGCGAAGGCGGTCCGGCCCGCGTCGGTGAGCCGGTAGGGGCGGCGGGCCCGCGGGCCCACGGGACCGGCTTCGACGAGGCCGCGCTCCGCGAGTGCCGCCAGCTCGCGGTAGACCTGGCTTCTGGTGAGCGTCCAGAAGTCGCCGATGAACGCCTCGGCCAGGTCGACCAGTTCGTATCCGCTGGCTTCCCCCGCATGGAGAAAGCCGAGCAGTGACGCTGCGGTGGGGTTGACGTCGGCCACCGGGGCCCCTCCTTGACATTCCACTGTGGACGGTGTTTCGCTGGATTGCACAGTCCACTGTGTCACGTCGACGATGAGCGTTGGAGACGGCCATGAGCATCACACCGCCCGCACCTGGTTTCGACATCGGCTTCCGCGATCTGAACCGCGAGATCGCCGTCGCGGACCTGCCGGTCGAGGGCTCGTTGCCCGACTGGCTGAGCGGCAGCCTGCTGCGCAACGGCCCGGCCCTGTTCGAAACGGGGACCCGCTCGGTGCGGCACTGGTTCGACGGGCAGGCCATGGTCCACCGCTTCACGTTCGACGAGGGCCGGGTCGGGTACGCCAACCGGTTCCTCGACACCCCGAGCCACCGGGCCATGACCGAGTCGGGACGGATCGCCTTCCGGGAGTTCGCGACCGATCCGTGCCGCTCGCTGTTCGCCCGCTTCTTCACGCGCTTCACGGGCTTCACGGGCAAGGCCACGCCGAACGCGAACGTCAACATCACGCGCTTCGGGGACCGTTACGTCGCCCTGACCGAGGCGCCCCTCCCCGTGGAGTTCGACCGCGACACGCTGGAGACGGCCGGGGTGGTCGGCTACGAGGACGGCTTGAGCGGGCAGGTGACCACGGCCCATCCGCACCAGGACCCCGGCACCGGGGACCTGGTCAACTACCTGCTGCACTTCTCGCGGACCAGCGAGTACCGCGTCTACCGGCAGCAATCCGCCGCTACCTCGCGGGAGTTGATCGGCCGCCACCGGGCCGCCAGGCCGTCCTACATGCACAGCTTCGGGATCACGCGACGGTATGTCGTGCTGGCGGAATTCCCCCTGGTGGTCAACCCGCTGGACATGGCCCTCGGCGGCCGGCCGTTCATCGAGAACTACCGCTGGGAGCCCGAACGCGGCACCCGCTTCACCGTCATGGACCTGCGCGACGGCCAGGTGCGCGGCGTGTACGAGGCGCCCGCGTGCTTCGCCTTCCATCACATCAACGCCTTCGACGACGGTGACGACGTGGTCCTCGACATCTGCGCGTACCAGAACGCTTCGGTCATCGACGCGCTCTACCTCGACCGGGTGCGCGCCGCGCGGAGCGTCCCGCTGCCCAGGCCCACCCGCTACCGGATCGGCCTGGACGGCGGCGGCCGGGTCGGCGTCGAGCCGCTGTCGGAGGAGGCACTGGAGCTGCCGCGCATCGCGTACGACCGGTACAACGGCGCGCCGTACCAGTACGTGTACGGTGCCGGCGCACGCGGTCGGCGCCCGGACGACTTCCTCAACCAGTTGGTCAAGCTCGACGTGACGACGGGCGCCACGCTGACCTGGTCCGAGGAGGATCACTACCCGGGCGAGCCGGTCTTCGTCGCGGCTCCGGACGCCCCCGAGGGCGCCGAGGACGGAGCCGAGGACGAGGGGGTCGTGCTGTCGGTGGTGCTCGACGCGGCCAGGCAGTCGTCGTTCCTGCTCGTGCTCGACGCGCGGACCTTCACCGAACGGGCACGGGCCACCGTGCCGCAGGCCATCCCCTTCGGCTTCCATGGCCTGTTCGCACGCCACCACTGAACGCCTCGGCAACCGGCCGGTGGCACGCGGGGAAGTCCTCTGCCGCGTCTCGGCGTTCCGCGGGACCGACGACGGGGCATGGACGTCCTCGCGTGGTAGCCTGCCTGCCGCTGAACAGCCGCCCGGCTGATGAGCGTTCCGGATCATTCCCCGCGCCGGACGGCTGACCGGTCGCCCAGGCACACCGCGGGGAGTGGCGCCGAGGCCCGCGGGTGGGGGTGCACGTCATGATCCTTCCGAAGGTCCGGGACCCTCGCTTCGTGACGATCCGCCGTGGTGGGACTCTCACCGATGCGGATCACCGGCTCCTCGCCCTGTGGGCTGCCTCGTGTGCGGAGCACGTCCTCGGCCTCTTCGAGTCGGCCCGGCCCGAGGACCCGCGACCGCGCCAGGCGATCGAGCACGCGCGGGCCTGGGTACGTGGCGAGGTCACGATGATGCGGGCTCGCGCGGCGGGCGGCCATGCGATGGGTGCGGCCAGAGACCTGCGGGGGGCGGCACGGCATGCCGCGTACGCCGCCGGCCAGGCCGGGGCCGTCGCCCACGTCGCCGCGCACGAACTCGGCGCGGCCGCCTACGCGATCAAGGCCGCACGTGCGGCGGCGCCGGACGGCGAGAGCGGGACCGCGGGCCGACGCGAGTGCCGGTGGCAGCGCGATCAACTCCCGGAGGAGATCCGCGAGCTCGTGCTCGATGACCAGCGGCTGCGCAACGACATCTGCTGGTCGGCGTTCGACTGCTGACGCCGACCCCGGCACGGCCCCTGATGGTTGGCCCAACCGGTCGGAACTCCCCGCCTTGATGCCGGCGATCCTCCGTGCATCTCGACCGTTGCGACGTGCACACCGACCCGAGGGACTCGACCGGTGTCCGAGCCTACGGCGTGCGGTGTCGGCCGCGACGCCGACGTCGGGATGCCGACCGTGCGGGCGGGGAGCCCCGCCCGCGGTGTCGTCGCGCACAGCCACGGCCACCCCGACGCGGTCCTGGCCGACGCACCAAGGCGTTGGGTGGCGCGAGCGGACGTGGCGGTGTGCTGAGGCGCCGTGCCCGATCGGGGTGTTCACCGAGCGGGACGAACGCCTCGCCCGACCCCCGGCGTTGTCACGGAACATGATGCGGACCTGCTGACGAGACGCGGTTCGCCCGTCCCGACCACGTGCTTCCGCGCGTACCCGCGCCGACGCGGGATCGTCCACACCATCCCCGAGAAGTCGGATCAGCGGACCGACCGTCAGAAGCGGTCGAGACGGCAGCCCGCCAGCAGCGGCTCGGCGGCGCCGTCGATCAGTTCCCGCGCGACCAGGCGGCCCACGGCCGGGGCGAGTGTGACCGCGGCGTGCAGCGCCGCCACGTAGAGGCCGGGCACCTCGGCGACCGGGCCGACGATCGGCTCGCCGTCGGCCGGCATGGGGCGTGGGCGGACCCGGGCGCTGAGCAGCTCGACGTCCGCGGCGCCGCGGAAGGTGGACCGGACGGCGGCGAGAGTCCGTTCGGGCGAGTCCGCGGCGGCGATCAGCCGGTCCGCGGCGACCTGCCGGAGATCGAAGTCCCGGTTGGTGACCACGGTGCGGACCAGACCGGCCGGAGCGCGGAACCGGAAGAGCGTCGCCGGCGACGGGTCGACCGGGACGCGTATGCCGATCGTCGCGCCCAGCGCGGCCGTGGCCACCCCTGCCGCGAGCACCACTGTCGCACCGGAGAGCGGCCCCGCGGCCGTCTCGACCCCGGCAACCCGACCCGCGGCGTCCCGGCGGACCGCGGTGACCGGGGTGTCCGGACGGACCCGGGCGCCGTGGGCGCGGGCACCCGCGACCAGCCGCTCGGTCACGCCCACCGGGTCAACGGCGCCGTCACCGGGAGCCCAGACGGCCCACTCCGGGGGCCGGCGCAGGGTGGGTTCGAGCGCCGCCACGGTGGCCGCGTCCACGATCTCCTGCCCGGGCCCCACCTGGGGCGCGCCGCCCGCCGCGCCCCAGGACAGGGAGCCGGACCAGGTCACCGGGAGCCCCGGCAGCTCGGTCTCCAGCCGGCGGTACTCCTCCGTGGCGGTCGCCCGCAGCGCGGCGGCCGGCCCGGTGCGTACGCCGGAGGCTCCGATCCAGGCGAACGAGTCGGCCGTCACGCCGGCGCCCGGCCGCCCGGCGTCGAGGAGGGTCACGGCGGCACCGGCCCGGGCGGCGTGATAGGCCACCGAGGCGCCGACGATGCCGGCGCCGACGACCACCAGGCCGGCGCTCACCGTCGGCTCGGCGCGGTGACGGCGTTCCCGCCCGGGGCGCGGCCGAGGAAGCGGCGCACGCGAGCGTCCACGTCATCGACCTCGACGGACACGGCCGGCAGCGAGGAGGCGGACTCGTCGTGGCTCATCAGGCTGAACTCGCCCCCGGGCCACGCGGGGTTGAACTCCCGGCTCCCCCCCGGCGCCCGGCCGGCCAGGCCCGCCCATACGCGTCGCACGCTCACCCGCAGCACGGTACCGCAGGGCGCCCGCCGCCGTGTCCCTGCCGGCGATCGGCTGCCGCGAGCACGCCGACAACGTAGGGCTGCCGAGCCTCGATCCTTCCTCCCGCTGCGGGCTCACCGCGGTGATGCTCCTGACCAACTGCCCCTGAGGTCAATGATCACGGGGACGGGGACGGTGAGGGTGAGGGAGATCAGCAGCCGGTCGCGCGGGGCCCTGCGTCGGCCGTCGTCGTCCGGGCCACGCCCGGTCTCGGGCGGGGCCTGCCCTGCCGGTGTCGGTGGTGGGGGCGGTTCGGCGGTGAAGCCGGTGGCTTCGACCTGGGCGACGAGATCGTCGACGGTCAGGTCTCCGGTGTAGGTGACCCTGGCCTTCTCGGTGGCGAGTTGACGGTGGCGCTCACGCCGTCGAGCTTGTTGAGCTTGCGCTCGATGCGGTTGGCGCACGAGGCGCAGGTCATGCCTCCGATGGACAGTTCGACCTGGCCGGTCTGCCGGGGGATGGTGTGCGTGTGCGTGTTCACCGCGGGTCTCCTTCGTTCGACGAGGGCTGGGTGTCCTGACGACCGGCGACTTCGGCCCGCTTACCCTCAGGGGGTATGTAGATGGCGGGGGTCGGCCTTGTGGTCCTGCCCGTTGAGGGCGGTCAGTGGGCGTGACCTGCGGACGCGCCGGGGGTCGGCCGCTGCGCGACCTGTCCGGCGGTGACGGTGAATTCGGCGGTGCGGACGGCGCCGTTGTGCTGGAAGTCGAGGTAGAGGCGGTAGGTGCCCTCGCTGGGGGCCCGGGTGTGGAAGGTGATGCCGGGCCCGGCGGGGGTCTCGCCGTCGCCCGGCTCGCCCTGGGGGTGGACGTGGAGGTAGGCGAGGTCGCCGGAGCGCAGGGCGACGAGGTGTCCGTAGGCCCCCAGGTACGGTTCGAGGTCGGTGACGGGCCGGCCGTCCCTGCTGACGGACAGGGTGAGTTCGCTGTCCGCGCCCGCGGCCAGATCGCCGTCCAGGGTGACCGTGTAGCCGTCGACGCCTGCGGTTCGGGCCGGTTCCGGCAGGGGCTCGGGCCGGTAGCCACCGGTGACGGCGACATCCGCGCCCAGGGTGAGCGGGCCGTCCGGGTCGCCCGCCGGGGAGAAGTCCGCGAAGATCCGGTGGTCCCCGGCATTCGCGAAGGTCAAAGGCACGCTCCAGGCGCCGTCCGCGCCGAGGGTGGGGTGGACGTGCTGGAAGCCCGACAGGTCCCGGCGGGCCACGATCAGATGCAGGTCCTTGTCATGGGTCTTCTCGTAGTCCGCGAGCGGTTCGCCGTCGGGGCCGAGGATGCGGAAACGGAAGTCGGTCCGCTCGCCGGCGGGCAGCGGCTCGTCGGGAGGAGCGAGGGTGTAGCCGCGCTCCGATATCTGAAGTCCGCCGGGCGCCTCGGGGCCGGCGGTGGGGGTGGTGTGGCCGTCGTGGTTCATGTCCTGGTCCATTTCCGTGTCCGTGTCCGTATCCGTGTCCGGGTCCGGGTTTGCGCCGTGGGCCTGGTGGTCGGAGAGGGCCGGTTCGGCGCCGACCGGGCCGACGGCGTTGCCGATCCCGAGGGCCACCCCGAACGCCAGGCTGACGCCGGCTCCGAAGGCGCCGACCTTCGTCGCTGTGTTCATCGCTGATCTTCCTTTCCATGCGCTCTCCCACTTCGGGAGGGCCGGGGGTGGTACGCCGCACCATGTCGATGAGGTGGGGGCGAGAGCCCCGTGGGTGCCGCCGGTCCGGGACACGGACCGGCGGCGACCGGTCAGTGGCAGCTTCCGCAGCAGCTCGCCGCAGGCGGCTCGGCGTCCGGGGCCGGGACGACCTCGTAGCCGGCCTCTTCGACCGCCGCGGCCACCGACGCGTCGTCGACCGGGTTCTCGCTCGTCACCTGGACGGAGCCGGCCTTGAGGTCGACGTCGACGCGCGCCACACCGGGGATCTTGCCGACCTCGGTGGTGACCGAGCTGACGCAGTGGCCACAGGTCATGCCCGTGACGGTGTAGGTCGCCACAGTGGCGGAAGGGGAAGTGCTCATCGCGGGGTTCTCCTGTTCGGAAGGGCGTGGCGCCGTTGTTGTCCGGTTCGGCCGGCGCCCCGCGAACACTAGATACCCCCCAGGGGTATGTCAAGGGTGCCGCATCCCCCTCGGGGTGATCACCGTCGGGCGTACGCACGGGACGGTTCCGTTGCTCAGGTGCGCACGAAGCGCGCGATCGCGGCTGCCGCTTCCTCCGCCTTCGTTCGGGCCTCGTCGCCTCCTCGCCCGGCAGCCCCCGTCACGCGGTTCCCCTTCTGGAACAGCTTGAAATAAATACCCCCAGGGGGTATGTTCTCGACGCGTTCCAAGATACCCCCCCGGAGTATATTGAGGTGAGTGGAATGTCCGTGACACCGACTCAGAAGGATCCGCGGCGCTGGTGGGCGCTCGCGTTCATCGCCATGGCGCAGTTCATGGTGATCATGGACACGTCGATCATTGGCGTGGCCCTGCCCGAGATGCAGGCGGACCTCGGGTTCACCCAGGGCAATCTGTCCTGGGTCTTCAACGCCTACGTCGTCGCCTTCGGTGGCCTGCTCCTTCTGGGAGGCAGGTTGTCCGATCTCTTCGGAGCCAGAAGGATGTTCGCGACGGGCTGGGCCGTCCTGGCCGTCGGCTCCCTGGCCGCCGGTCTGGCCAACGAGGTCTGGGTGGAGCTGGCGGGACGGGCCGTCCAGGGCGCGGGGTCCGCGCTGATCGCGCCTTCGGCCCTGACGCTGCTGATGATGCTCTTCGGCTCCGACCCCAAGGAGCTGACGAAGGCGTTCGCGCTGTACGGTGCCGCCGCCCCCGCCGGCGGCACGGCCGGGGTCTTCCTCGGCGGTGTGATCACCGAGTACACCAGCTGGCCGTGGGTGTTCTACGTGAACATCCCGGTCGCGGTGGTCACGCTGCTCGCCATCCCGCGTCTGATGCCCGCTGCCCCGCCGCGCCGCGGATCCATAGACCTCCTCGGCGCGCTCACGGTCACGGCCGGGCTCGGCACGGTCGTCTATGCCGTGGTCCGCGCCCCGGAGACCGGCTGGAGTTCGGCCGGGACCTGGCTGGTGCTGGCTGCCGGCGCGGCGCTGACCGGGCTGTTCGTCGCCCTTCAGGCCACGCGCCGTGAGCCGTTGATGCGGCTGTCGATCCTGCGCACCCCGAACCTGGCCGCCGCCAACCTGGCCCAGCTGCTGCTGGCCGGAGCGTGGATACCGATGTGGTTCTTCCTCAATCTCTACCTGCAGCAGGTACTGGGCCTGGGGGCGTTCGAGTCGGGTGCGGCGCTGCTGCCGATGACCGGCGCGGTGATGCTGATGATGATCGTGCTGGCACCGTGGTTCCAGAGCCGCTTCGGGCCCCGAACGATGATCGCCGTCGGCATGGCGGCCCTGGCCGCCGGGATGCTGTGGCTGTCCCTCGTCCGCCCGGACGGGAGTTACTGGGCCGATGTGCTCCCGGCCTCGCTGGTCGCCGCCATCGGAATGTCGCTGGCCTTCATCCCCTCCCTCGGGACGGCGATCTCCTCGGCCCGGCCCGAGGAGGGCGGACTTGCCTCCGGCATCGTCAACACCAGCTACCAGATCGGCTCGGCCCTCGGCCTGGCCGCCATGACCGCCCTGGCAGCGTCGCGGGGCGCCGACGAGCTCGGTGACGCCGCCGCGCTGACCGACGGCTTCTCCGCGGCCTTCACCGGCGCCGGCGCCATCGCCGCGGCCGGCGCGGTCCTCACCCTGGTCACGCTCCGCACCGGCAGGCGGTCGGCCGCTCCCGAGCACGAAACGGCGGGGAGCAGCTGATCACCCACCGGCGCGAAACCTCGCGTCGCCATCCGAGCCGTTTCCGGTCGGGATCCAACGATCCCGACCGGAAACGGCGTTCCCGATTCGACGTCCACGGCGGCATCCCCCGCGGCCGGCCGCTGCCTGATCTCTTGCCTGCTCAACGCTGCCGCACGCCGCCTGGAATCCCCAGCATCTGCTGGTGGCGGCAGCGCACGTGTACCGCCACCCGGCACCGAGATCCCCGGCCGCCCGCGTTCCGACCCGCGTCACGCGGCGGCCGACACCGCCGCGGGTCTGCGACCCCACTTCGCCTGCGGCACGGCGGTGGCCTACATCCCTGTCGGACCACATCCCGTCCGAGGACAGGCACTCAGGGGGCCCGAACTGATCACATCACAATCCGGAGCGCTGCCTTGCCGTACTGCTGAGACGGACACCCCACCCATCGAGTCGGGAGCCACCGTGACACGGACGAAGAGGTTCATCGCCCTCCCTGGCCGACAAGCACAGGCCCGGCCCCGGCGCCGACGCCGACGCCGATGTGAGCGGTGCGATCGTTCCGGGCCGACCACTCCGGGCGGGGCCTTCCGCGCGTCATCGCCGGGCCCGGCGCGTAATCGGCGGGGAGGTCAGGGTCCCGGTCGACGGAGAGTGCGGCGTCAGCTCGAACGCTGTTCCGCGTCCGGCCGGGGGGGGACGCAGGCGGCGGCAGCCGGTGCTGAGGGCGATCTGCTGTCCGGAGTGCCCCAGCACGGACATCGACCTCGCCGGAACCGGTGACGAAGGTTCCGACGAAGACCCGCGGTGATCAACATTGCGAGAGGAATGAACATGATCAGACTGAAGAGGCTGCTTGTCGGGGCTTTCACCTCGTCTATCGCGGCGACCGCGCTGGCTGCCGGGACAGTGGCGCTGGCAACTCCCGCGCAGGCCAGCGCATGGGACTGCCAGCAGTACCTGAGGGACCGGGGCTACGCCGTTGGCTCCGTGGAGACGAACGCCTGCGCGCAGGGTGCCCGAGGGGGCCTGGCCGACTATGCGTTCTGCCTTTACGAGCTCGACCGCGGCGGCGTGAACAACGAGAGCCATAGGGTGAATGCCTGTCAGCTCGCCCAGACCTGAGGTGTGATCCGGGCGTGTCCGTCCGAGTCGGACATGCCTGCCGGGGCAGCCGAGAGACGTGAAGCCCCTGGTAGGACATTTCTCACCACAAGATCGTCTACGCAGCCAGAGGCTTCACGTCGGTCACCTGCGTTGCCATGCTCGATGTCCCGCGCCCGGTGATGGAGTTCGAATGTGCCGGCGGTGTCGCGGGGCACCTTGACCTCGACCGGCCGATACCGGTCAGCACGGTCCTCGACCGCGTGCCGTTGCGACGGTGACCGCTGCCGCGGCCCGTCGCGTCGTGCTTCTCGTAACCGACATGGTCGGTGATCCCGCCCTCCGGAGCGGACTCCAGCACCCGCTTGGTCAAGGGCAGCTGGGACATACCCGACAATGGTCACTCACGGGGATTGGGCTGCCACAAGGTGTGATGGCCGTCGACGAGAGGAGCCGGACGCGTGGCGCACATCGTCATCAAGGGTGGGCTCGTCGTCACAGCGGCCGACGAGATCGACGCCGACGTGCTGATCGACGGCGAGAAGATCGTCGCGCTCGCGGCCGGAGGCAGCGCCGCGGCAGAGGCGTGGACGGCCGATCACGTCATCGACGCCGCGGGCAAGTATGTGATCCCAGGTGGGGTGGACGCACACACGCACATGGAGCTGCCGTTCGGCGGGACGGCCGCCTCGGACACCTTCGAGACGGGGACGCGGGCCGCGGCCTGGGGCGGGACCACCACGGTGGTGGACTTCGCCGTGCAGGAGAAAGGGAAGTCGCTCCGGGAAGGGCTGGATTCCTGGTATGCGAAAGCGGCGGGACGGTGCGCCGTCGACTACGCGTTCCACATGATCCTCTCGGACGTCACTGACGCCTCGCTGCGGGAGATGGACCTGCTGGTCGGGGAGGGGGTGACCTCGTTCAAGCTGTTCATGGCCTATCCCGGCGTCTTCTACAGCGACGACGGGCGCGTGCTCCGGGCCATGCAGCGGGCCGCCGCCAACGGCGGGACGATCATGATGCACGCCGAGAACGGCATCGCCATCGACGTGCTCGTGGAGCAGGCACTCGCCGCGGGGCGGACGGACCCCCGCCACCACGGCGAGGTGCGGCACGCGCTGCTGGAGGCGGAGGCGACGCACCGGGCCGTGCAGTTGGCGCGGGTGGCGGGCGGGCCGCCGCTGTATGTGGTGCACGTGTCGGCGGAGGAGGCCGTGCGGGAGCTGGCGGTGGCGCGGGACGCGGGGCTGCCGGTGTTCGGCGAGACCTGTCCGCAGTACCTCTTCCTCTCCGACGACCGGCTGCGCGAGCCCGGGTTCGAGGGGGCCAAGTACGTGTGCAGCACGCCGCTCCGGCCGCGTGAACACCAGGCGGCGCTGTGGCGGGGGCTGCGCACCGACGACCTCCAGGTGGTCTCGACGGACCACTGCCCGTTCTGCTTCCGGGGGCAGAAGGAGCTGGGCCGGGGGGACTTCTCCCGTATCCCCAACGGGCTCCCGGGCGTTGAGCATCGCATGGACCTCCTGCACCAGGCGGTGGTGGACGGACACATCTCGCGCCGCCGCTGGATCGACATCGCCTGCGCCGCGCCGGCGCGGATGTTCGGCCTCTACGGGCGGAAGGGCACCGTCGCCCCCGGCTCGGATGCCGACATCGTCGTCTACGACCCCGCCGCCGAGCAGACGCTCTCCGCGACGACGCACCACATGAACGTCGACTACTCCGTCTACGAGGGCACCCGGGTCACCGGCCAGGTGGAGACCGTGCTCTCGCGGGGCCGGGTCGTCCTCGACCGGCGGCGCTGGGCCGGGAGCGCCGGGCACGGCGCGTTCGTGCCGCGCGCCACCTGCCAGTTGGTCGGCTGAGGCGGGGCGCGGATGGATTTCGGGCTCGTCCTCCAGACCGACCCGCCCGCCGCCGAGGTGGTGGCGCTGATGCGCCGGGCGGAGGGGGCGGGGTTCCGCTACGGCTGGACCTTCGACTCGGCGGTGCTGTGGCAGGAGCCGTTCGTGATCCTCAGCCAGGTCCTCGCCGCGACCGAGACGTTGCGGGTCGGGACGATGGTGACCAACCCCGGCACGCGGACCTGGGAGGTCACCGCCTCGACGTTCGCCACACTGAACGAGATGTTCGGCAACCGCACGGTCTGCGGCATCGGGCGGGGGGACTCGGCGATGCGCGTGACCGGCCGACCGCCCAACACGCTGGCGCGCCTGGGCCTGGCCGTCGACGCGATCCGCGACCTGGCGGAGGGCCGGGAGGCGGTGCTGGACGGCACGGCGGTGCGGCTGCCGTGGGTGCGGAACGGTGAGCTCCCGGTGTGGATGGCCGCCTACGGGCCGAAGGCGCTGGCCCTCGCGGGGGGACGGGCCGACGGCTTCATCCTCCAGCTCGCCGATGCGTTCCTGACGGAGTGGATGACCGGAGCGGTCCGAGAGGCGGCCGTCGCGGCGGGCCGGGACCCCCGGGCGGTGGCCGTGTGCGTGGCCGCGCCCGCGTATGTGACGGACGACGACTCCCCCGCCGCGCTGGCGCACGCGCGGGAGCAGTGCCGCTGGTTCGGCGGCATGGTCGGGAACCATGTGGCCGACCTGGTGGGCCGCTACGGCACGGACTCCGGCCTGGTGCCCGAGGCGCTGACCGCGTACATCGCGCGGCGGGACGGCTACGACTACCGCCACCACGGCCGCTCGGGGAACCCGGACACCGCGTTCGTCCCCGACGAGATCGTGGACCGCTTCTGCCTGATCGGCCCGCCCGAGACGCACATCGCGCGGCTGCGGGAGCTGGCGGCGCTCGGCGTCGGCCAGTTCGCGGTGTACGCGATGCATGACGCGCGCGAACGCGTCATCGACGTCTACGGGGAGCGGATCATCCCGGCGCTGGGCTGAGGACATCGACCCGGCCCCGGGGCACGGGGCGTTCGCCAGGCGGGCGAGCCATGCGACGACGAAGCCGAGGGCGGCGCGCAAGGACAGCCGGTCAACGCGCCCGCCGTCGAGACGGGCCGGGGCGGGGACGCGCCCTCGGCCCGTCACCTTCTTCTGCCGCAGGCCGGGGCTGAGGTGGATGACATGGGGGACCGGGCCGCCCGAATCCGCGACCCCGCCGGTGAATTCTCGTTCTCCGCTCACGACACCGAGCGTACGGGCGACCACTGACAGTGACGGCGAGAGCCGTCTGTGCTGTCGTCTCCCGGCGCTGGGCCGAGGGCGTTCAACACGCTCGCCTGGGATCGACCCGACGGGCCGCCCAGAGAATGGTGGTGCGGAGCAGGGGCAGGCTCTCGCCGGTGGTGAAGTCGAGCCGCTTGCCGCCCCGGGGGAGGGCGGCCATATCGCGGACGGTGAACACCATCCCGCCCAGCATGAGTTGGTCGCCCCGCCGAATGGTTGCGGCGTCGACCTCGACGGACACGAGCACGCCGTAGCTCATCGGCCCACCGCCGCCACGGTGAGCACGAGAACGAGCGCGCAGCCGCGTAACGCGGTCAGCGTGGTGTGGCGGTGCGGGCTGAGATATTCACCGGAGCGGAACGTGAGCCGCGCCGGACCTCCGCGACGCGGAAGGTCGATGCCGCGAACGGTGCACCGCCGGTATCCGATGCACAGGACGTCTCCGACCCTGACCGTCGCGACGGTCACCTCGACGGGCCGGGTTCTGGTCGATGCGGTCTGTGGTGGCACTGGCGCTCCAATGCTTCGAAGTGGGCGTCAACCTGTCGGGTGAGCTCGGCCAGTCGCATACCGAGGTCATCCGTCGAACTGCTGTCAGCGACGGCATCGCTGACGCCCTCGGTCCCCGGAGCGGGTTCCGGCTGTTCCGGTGTGGTCATGCGTGCTCACCTACCGATCGACGCTGTCCAACCCCCCGGGCGGTCAGGCACAGTCCGTGACTCGCCCGCTACTAAGCAACACCAGATCGGCTACGGTGAACACGCTTGAATTGCCGACGCTCAAATCAAACGGTGAATTCGATAAGGATTGGGGCAGGTCAGGGGATGGATGAAACGGCACCGGAAGGCCAGTTGAGCTCGCTCGCCCACTTCGGCACGGAAGTCAAGGAAGCGCGGGTCGGTCGTCAGCTGGCTCAGAAACACTTGGCTCAGGGAACGGGCTACTCGATCGCCTATGTCAGCAAGGTGGAACACGGAGTCCTGGTCCCGTCCCAGCGTTTCGCCGAGCACTGCGACACCGTGTTCGGAACCAACGGGTTATTCGCGCGGTTGCGGCGCCGGATCGACGAGTCCGAGACCCCGAGCTGGTTCAAGCCGTACCTCAAGCTGGAGCCGAAAGCCTGCCGGATCCTGGACTTCTCGGTGAACTGCCTGATCGGGCTCCTCCAGACCGAGGACTACGCACGCGCCATCTTCCGAGCGGGAAAGCCTCACGAAAACACCCAGATGATCGATAAGCGGGTCGTGGGAAGGATGCGGCGGCGGGACGAAGTGCTCGGGAGGAGTGGGGCGCCCGCCCTGTGGTCCGTTCTCCACGAAGGCTGTCTGCGCACCATCGTTGGTGGTGCCGACGTCATGTCGAGGCAACTTGAGCACTTGGCCGTGGTCGGCGACACCCCCGGTACCGATCTTCAGGTGCTTCCGTTTGCAGCGGGGGCGGCTGCGGCTCACATCCTGCCGTTCACCGTGCTCACCTTCGCCGACGGTACGCCGACGACTCTGTGGACAGATGGACCTCTCGGGGGCAGACTATTTCAAACAGAGACAACGGTCGCCCAAATCACGGAACTTTATGAGCGGCTGCGTGCCCACGCGCTCTCACCCGATGATTCACTGAGCGTGATCCGTACCATTTCCCGGGAGCTCCAATGATCGACCTCAACGCCGGGCCGACCGCCTGGGTCACAAGCTCTTACAGCGGCAACGGTGGTAACTGCGTCGAGTGCGCCCCGCGCTTCGCCTCGCTGGGAGCCGTTCCCGTCCGTGACTCCAAGGACCCGGCAGGTCCCGCCCTCAGCTTCCCCACGTCCGGCTGGTCCGGCTTCCTGACCGCGCTGAAGCAGGGCCATCTCTGAAACGACGCACGCCCCCATGCACCGCCACGACAACTGCCGCTCGGTGCCCGTAGTTGCTCCGCGCCCCGCAGTGCGGAGTCGTATGGCCATGGAAACAATGGCCGTACGCCCGCCGATGTGTTGAGCGACCCCCCGGGGAATTCGCTGCCTTCTCACCCCTGTTGACCGCCTCGCAGACGGCTGAGGCGCGGGCGCGGAGGTGTGGGGTGGCCGCCATCGTTCTCCATGGGCGGCGTCGCTCGGCGGGGGGCCGTCCCGGTAGCGCCGCGCGTCACCCGGCGGGGGGCGGACAATCCGTGGACCTCGCCGTTGGCGTATCGCTCGGATGCCTCCGCGCCGCGTGGCGGTCTCCTCGGTCAACTCCTCCTCGATGATGGTGTAGAAGTCCGGGTCTCCCCGCTCCGCCCGGCCCTCGGGATCGGAGTCGGGCTCGGATTCGGCGGACCGGCTCGCCGCCGGATCGCCTGTGTCGGCGTCGTCATCGCTTCCGCCGCAGGCGGCGGCGATCGGAGCAGGCCGCCGCGCCAGGGAAGGCTTCGCTCCGCGGCGATGTCGCTCATGCGAACGGAACGTCCAGGATGAGCCAGAGGCGGTCCACGCTCCACCACGGGTCGAGCAGCGTCACCCAGCTGTCCTGGTGGTCCGGGTGGGTGAGGCCCACGACGAGGCCGGAGTCCCGCAGCGCGATCTGGTGGTAGTCGCCCCTGCGCCGGATCTCCCACACGTTGCGCGCCTGGGCGAGCGGACCGGTTTCGAGGAGGATCGGGCCCTGGTACCTGATGTTCTCGTAGACCACGAGCTGTTCGCTCTTCCGCAACGGTTCCAGGTAGCGCCCGAAGGTGACATGGCGGATGACGAACGCGCCGTCGCCCGTCCGCGTCAGGCGCCACCGGTGGCAGTCCTTGAGTTCGTGATGGTCCTCGCGGAGCGCCTTGAGGTGCTGCCGCTTGTTGAGGAACGAGTCCGGGATCAGCACACCTCCCGAGTGGGCGCTCACGATCATCTTGTCGCCGCTGGACAGGTCACCGCCGGACAGGTCTTCCGAGGCCGAGGGCCGGCCGGGAGGCTCGGAGGTCATGGTCACCTCGTGATTCGCTTCGCGCTCGTTGATCGCCTGGGTGATGGATTCCCCGGTCCCGGCACCGATGTTCGCCAATTCACCCGCACCGGTGAACGAGTTCATCCCCGCGCCGGGTCGAAGGACCGGGCGCCCGCGCTCGCGCCGTTCGCCAACGCCCTCCCGTTCCTGGGTAGGTGGTACGGCGAAGGCACAACGCCGAGGTGGGAGGGCACATGCTGAAGGACAAGAACGCTGTGGTCACGGGCGGTTCGCGGGGCATCGGCCGGGCGATCGTCGAGCGGCTGTGCCGCGAGGGGGCGTCCGTCGTCTTCTCCTACGCGGCGGCGAAGGACGCCGCGGAGGAGGTGATCCGCACGGTGGAGGCCGCCGGCGGCACAGCCCACGCGGTGCGGGCCGATCTCGCCGAGCCGGGAGCCGCGGAGCTGTTGATGGAGGCTGCCGAGGAACATCTCGGCGCCCTGGACATCCTGGTGAACAACGCCGCGCTGGCCTTCACGCCGACCCCCATCGCGGAGACCGAGGAGGCCGCGTTCGAGCGCGTGATGGCCGTGAACACCACCGCGGTCTTCCTCACCACCCGCTACGCGGCCCGGCAGATGCGCGACGGCGGCCGGATAGTGAACATCTCCACCCTGAACACCGTGCGTTCGGCCCCCGGCATCGCGCCCTACGCCGCCAGCAAGGGCGCCGTCGAGCAGCTGACGGCGGTCGCCGCACGGGAGTTGGGGCCCCGCGGCATCACGGTCAACGCCGTGTCGCCCGGGGCGACGGACACCGACCTGCTGCGGTCCACCAACCCGCCGGAGCGGCTGGAGATGGTCGCGGGTTTGACGGCCCTGGGGCGACTGGGTCAGCCCGCCGACATCGCGGATGTGGTCGCGCTCCTCGCCGGCCCCGACGCACGGTGGATCACCGGGCAGACCATCCTGGCCACCGGCGGCCTCGCCTGAGACGCGGACCGGGGCGCGCTCGCGAGGCGCACGGCCCCGCGACAACGCGCCCCCGCCGGGCTGGTGGCGGGGGCGCGTCGCGGCGGCGGCAGTGGTGCCCGCGGCCGGTCGGTGTGCGGCGGTCGGCGGCCGGTCAGCAGCCGGTGCGGGTGGTGCCGACGGCCACGTTGTCGTACCAGAGGGTGTCGGCGCCCTCGCCGTAGCTCTCCCAGCCGAACCTGAGGTTGACCAGCTGGGGGTGCCACGCCCCGCGGTTGAGCCACTGGCCGTCGATGTCGTGGGTCGGGGTGCCGTCCACGGCCAGGCCCTCGACGGGTTCGCCGTCGAGCCAGGTCGTCAGGTGCCCCGCGGCCGGGTCGATCGCGTACTCCACGCAGACCCACTCGTCCACCGGCAGCGGCGCGCTCAGGGCCACCCCGTTCGGGCTCTGCTCCGGGAGGGTGGCGTCGTCGGACTCGCGGTTCCACTGGAGGGCGCCGTTCTGTCCGCCCATCCGCAGGTCGCGGCTGCCGTCGGCCGCGTCCTCCATGGTCAGGAACGTCACGTGCTGGGTGGGCAGCGCCGAGGTGTGCCGGACCCAGTACCGCACATACAGGCCGGAGGAGGTGTCCACGTCGGAGAGGTCGGTGCCGACGAACACGTGGTTGCAGTACCCGGTGCCGCCGTCCACGCGCAGCGAGGTGGTGCCCTCGTAGGCGACGGCGGTGTCCACGCTCGCGCTGCCGGTGCCCGAGCAGTCGGGGAACTCGGTCGCCCAGCGGCCCGAGGGCTGGGTGCCGGTCTGGCTCTCGAAGTCCTCGCAGAAGCCGTCGGCGGCGCACTGCACGGCGGACGCGCCGGGCGCGCCGGGCGCGCCCGAGGCGGCGGACGCGGCGGGCGCGCCGGACGCGGTCGTCGCGCCGAGGGTCAGCGCCGAGGCCAGGGCGAGACCGGCGGCGACGGCGGTGCGCGCCGGCCCGCGCGAGGCGGAGGAGGTGGGGGGTGTCAGGGGCGAACGGGTCATGCGGACTCCTGGTGTGTGGGGGGCGAGGCGGCTCTCCCCGCGCGGTGGGAGCGCTCCCACTCAGGAATCTAGCCGTCCGTCGCCAGTCGGTCCAGAAGGGCGGGGAAGGCGTGGCCGATCGGTTCCCTGATGACCTCGGCGGCCCGCTCGTCGTACGGCGTCGGCTCGGCGTTGACGATGATCAGCCGGGCGCCGTGCTCGGCGGCCAGTCCCGCGAGGCCGGCGGCGGGGTGGACCTGGAGGCTGGTGCCGACGGCGATGAACACCTCGCAGGCGCGCGTGATCGCCACGGCCTCGGCGAGCACCTCGGGGTCGAGGTTCTCGCCGAACATCACGGTCGTCGACTTGAGGATCCCGCCGCAGTCGCGGCAGGGCGGGTCCTCCTCCCCCGCCGCCACCCGTTCGAGCGCCGCCTCCATCGTGCCGCCGCCACCGCAGTCGACGCACCGCACCGAGCGGGCGGAGCCGTGGAGTTCGAGCACCTTGCGTGCGGACAGGCCCGCGGCCTGGTGGAGCCCGTCGACGTTCTGGGTGATCACGCGCACCGGCACGCCGGCGCGCTCCAGGCGCGCGACGGCCTCGTGCGCCGCGTTCGGCCTGGCCCCGAACACCGGGCTGTGGCGCCGCATCAGCCAGGATCGGCGGCGGATGTCGGGGTCGTTCATATAGAAGGAGTAGGTCACCAGCTTCTCGGCCTCGGGGTCGCTCCGCCACAGCCCCCGGGGGCCGCGGTAGTCGGGAATGCCCGAGTCGGTGGAGACCCCCGCGCCGCTGAGGATGGCGATCAGTGGACGACGCGCGCTCTCGTCAGCGTTCATACGAAAAGCGTAAGCTCCGCACCATGTTCACCACCCGGCCCACACTCCAGGGCACGTTCGGCATGGTCTCCAGCACGCACTGGCTGGCCTCCCAGTCCGCCATGGCCGTGCTGGAGAAGGGCGGCAACGCGTATGACGCGGCCGTCGCCGCCGGTTTCGTCCTGCATGTCGTGGAGCCGCACCTCAACGGTCCGGGGGGCGACGTTCCCCTGATCCTGGCGCCGGCGGGCGGGCCCGTGCGGGTGTTGTGCGGGCAGGGGCCCGCGCCCGCGGGCGCGACGATCGAGCACTACACCGGTCTCGGCCTCGAACTGGTGCCGGGGACCGGGCCGCTGGCGGCCGTGGTGCCGGGGGCGGTGGACGCGTGGCTGACGCTGCTGCGCGACCACGGCACCCGGGAGCTGGAGGAGGTGCTGGCGTATGCGATCGGCTATGCCGAGCACGGGCACCCGGCGGTGGAGCGGATCGGGCGCGCGGTGGAGAGCGTGCGGGAGCTCTTCGAGAACGAGTGGACCTCGTCGGCCGAGGTGTTCCTGCCGGGCGGGCGTGCGCCGGGCGCGGGCGAGCTGATGCGCAACCCCCGGCTCGCGGAGACCTGGAAGCGCCTGCTGAAGGAGTCGGGCGCAGTCGGGGGCGACCGCGAGGCACGGATCGAGGAGGCGCGGCGGATCTGGCGCGAGGGGTTCATCGGCGAGGCGATCGCCGCGCACGCCGCCCGCCCGGCCATGGACTCCTCCGGCGAGCGGCACGCGGGGGTGCTGACGGGCGACGATCTCGCGGGCTGGTCGGCTTCGTACGAGGAGCCGGTCACCTACGACTGGCGCGGCTGGACGGTCGCCAAGGTGGGTCCCTGGTCGCAGGGCCCGGTGCTTCAGCAGCAGCTGGCGCTGCTCGACCCGGGAATCGACGCTTCCGTATACGGCTCGCCCGATTATGTCCACCAGGTGGTGGAGGGGAGCAAGCTTGCCCTGGCGGACCGGGAGGCGTGGTACGGCGACGCGGCCCCCGTTCCGCTCGACACCCTGCTGTCGCCCGCGTACAACGACGCGCGGCGGCGGCTGATCGGCGCGGAGGCGTCGGCGGAGCTGCGGCCCGGCAGCCCCGACGGGCGGGAGCCGAGGATCAGCGCGCACAGCAGGCGCGTCTCCGCGCTGCCGGGTGGTGGGGGCGCGGGGACCGGGGAGCCGACGGTGGCGGCGAACGGCGAGGTCAGGGGCGACACGTGCCATGTGGACGTGGTCGACCGCTGGGGGAACATGGTGAGCGCCACCCCCAGCGGCGGGTGGCTCCAGTCCTCGCCGGTGATCCCCGAGTTGGGCTTTCCTCTGGGCTCGCGGCTACAGATGACCTGGCTGGAGCCGGGGCTGCCCTCGTCGCTGACCCCGGGGCGCCGGCCACGTACCACGCTCAGCCCGTCGCTCGCGCTGCGGGGCGGGGAGCCGGTGCTCGCGTTCGGCACGCCGGGCGGTGACCAGCAGGATCAGTGGCAGACGCACTTCTTCCTGGCGGTGGCCTTCCGTCCCGAGGTGCGGGGCGGGCTGGACCTCCAGGGCGCGATCGACGCGCCGAACTGGCATCAGGACTCCTTCCCCAGCTCCTTCTACCCGCGCGGGACGCTGCCGGGGAGCGTGACGGTGGAGTCGCGGATCGGCGAGACGGTCATCGCCGACCTGCGGCGTCGCGGGCACGATGTGACGGTGGCCGAGCCGTGGACGGCGGGGCGGCTGTGCGCGGTGGCGCGCGACCCGGAGACGGGGCTGCTGTCGGCCGCGGCGAACCCGAGGGATATGCAAGGTTACGCCGTCGGCCGGTGATCGTTCCTTCACGATCTCTTGTGGCGAAGGGCCGTTGACGGAAAAAAGAGGGGACGAAAACTGGCTGTAGCCCGTTGGAAACAAGACCCGTAACACGGCTTGGATTCAGTAACGCCCATGGCGGATGTGCCTTGGGCTCAACGGGAGATGGCCACCCGGCTGGCGGCCTTCACGGCCGAACTGCGAGCGGTCACGGGCGCGCTCGACCCCGAAGCGGGGTGGTTCGCGGCCTTCGCCCGGCGGGGCGGCGAGGAGTTGAGCGCGTGGCTGGACGGCCGCGACCTGCCGCCGTGGGACGCGGTGGCCGACCTGCTCCAGGATCTCGCGGGGCTGCGGGGTACGGCGGCGGCCGAGGAGGCGGGGCGGCGGCTGAGATCGGGGTACGAGGCGACGGCCCAGGCGCAGGACGCCATGCCGACGAGCCGGGAGGCGCTGACGCGCCGGCTGGCGGACCTGGACCGGGCGGAGCACGGGCTGCGCGACCAGCTGCGGCGGTTGGCGGCCGGGCAGGAGGAGGCCAGGCGGACGGGGCAGCAGGCGGAGGCGGACCGGCTGGCGACGCTGCTGCTGTGGGCGCAGGACGACGAGGAACGGGTGCTGTCGCGGCGGGCCGAGCTGCGGGGGCGCCTCGCGGCGCTGCGGGCGCGTGTGAGGAGTGGCGCGCCGGCGTCCGTGCGGGAGCCCGCGAGCGAGGGTGCCCCGGGGGCCGCGCCGGCGCGCACGCCCGAGCCCGAGCCCTCGCGCGCGGCCACGACAGCGCCCGCGCCGGCTCCCGCGCCCGCGCCCGAGCCCGCGGCGCAGGTGCCGGCGAAGGTGCAGGGGAAGGCGAAGGCGCAGGCGGTGCGGAAGAGGCCGCGGGGGGCGCGTTTCGCCGGTCTCGACGAGGAGGCGACGCCGACCGCCGTGCCGGTCGCCGAGCCGCCGTCCGCGGAGCCGGAGGCGCCGGTGACGCGCCTGCCCGCCGGGTCCCGCTTCGCGGGGGCGCTGGAGGCGGAGCCGCGGGTCAGGCGGCAGCCGTCGGCCGAGGACCTGCGGGCGGCGGCCGAGGCGGCGGAGCGGCTGCGGCGGCTGCGCGCGGAGGGGCAGAGCGGCGCGGCGCACATCGTGCTGTCCGAGGCGGTGACCGGGCCGCCGATCCGGCTGCCGGTGCTGATGGCCGAGCTGGAGCACGCGGGCATGACCTCGGACGTCTCGCTGCTGCTGTGGGAGGCGGCCTCGCTGCCGCCGGTCCCGCTGGCCGCGGCGGCGGACGCGCTGGCCGGGGCGGGGCGGCTGCGCGACTGCGGCCAGTTGCTGCGGCAGAGCGCGGCGCGCCCGGCGCCCGAGGCGGGCACCATCGCGGCGGAGCTGAGCTCGGCGGGCCACACGCGGGAGGCGATCGACCTGCTGACGGCGGTGGTCCAGCAGCGGAGCGCGGGCGAGGCCGCCCGCACGGCGGCCAACGCGCCGGACGTGGTGGTGCCGCTCCTCCTGGACGCGGCCTACCGGGTCTCCCCCGGCCACTACTACGCCGTCACCAGCGAACTGCGCCGCGCGGGCGTGGCGTAGGGCCCCTCTCACCGCGAACCGGGTCACCCCCATACCCGGCAATCCGGGCGGGAGGGGGCCGTGTTTCGATGGTGGGGTGATCGAAGAGCAGCTGGTCGAGGCGGTTGAGCAGGCGGTGCGGAGCACCGTGGAGGACGAGGTCGTGCCGCGGTGGCGGCGGCTGGCGGAGGGCGAGGTGGCCGTCAAGACGGGCCCGCACGACCTGGTGACCGTCGCCGACCGGAACGCGGAGCTCCGGCTGACGCGGGAGCTGACGGCGCTGCTGCCCGGCTCCGTGGTGGTCGGCGAGGAGGGTGTATCGGAGAATCCGGCCGCGTACGCGGCGCTCGGCGGCGAGGCGCCGGTGTGGATCGTGGACCCGGTGGACGGGACCCGGCCGTTCGTGCGCGGCGAGACCGGATTCTGCACCCTGGTGGCGCTGGCGAGCCAGGGCACGGTGCTGGCGTCCTGGCTCTTCGCGCCGGCGCGCGGGCAGATGGCGCACGCCCGGTTGGGCGCGGGCGCGTGGCTCAACGGGGAGCGCCTGCGGTCCGGCTCCCCCGCGCCGGGCGCGGTGCTCGACGTGGCGCACTCGCACCCGGACTACACCTCCCCCGAGCAGAAGCGCGCCCTGGAGGGGCTGTGGGCGGACGGCATCGCGCCGCGCGAGTGCGGGGCGGCGGGACTCGAGTACCTGGGCGTCGCGACCGGTCGCGTCGACGCGGTGGCGTTCTCCTGGGAGTTGGCCTGGGACCACGCCGCGGGGCTCCTGCTGGTGGCCGAGGCGGGCGGCGACCATATGACGCTGAGCGGCGAGCCGTTCCGCGTCGCGGGCGGCAACGCGCTCCCGTTCACCGCCGCCCGCGACGCCGCGACGGCGCGCCGGGTCCGGGAGCTGCTGACCCGCCGGGCGTGACGGGCGG